>JBNKYL010000169.1:0-3402 GCA_050300875.1 Paracoccaceae bacterium | reverse complement strand
CCTGCGCAAACATGTCTGGCCATTGCTGGATGCGGGACGGATCGCGCCGGTGATGGACCAGGAATTTGCGCTGGACGATGCGAGCCGCGCCCATGCCCGCATGGAAGCAGGCGACCATATCGGCAAGATCGTGCTGCGCGTGACGTGACCGTCTGGCCTAACGGGCCTTGAACAAAGCGTTGTTCATATCACAGTCGCGGATCACATCTGCCCCGCAGACCCGTGGTTCCATATCACGGGTCAGGCATATTCGGACCTCCTGGATCATCCCCGATTTGCAGGTCACGGTCAGCATGTCCGCGCTCAAATCGGGGTTGTCACGCAAGAACGCCTCTTCGATCAGATGCGCGGGCAGGGTCACATCGCGGGTCAGGTCACGCAGGATCGCGGGCCGCGTCACCGCGTCGAATGCCTTTCGCGCCGCAGCGTAGTAGTCCTGAGATGACAGCCCAGTACAGCGCCCGTGTTTCTGCCACTGATACCACGCCAGTCCGGATGTCCCCATGACATCCGCCATCGCTGCCGTATCGCTGCGCGACGGGTCGCGTTCGGTCGTCCGGCACCAACTGGGCCAGCCCCGTTCATATTGTGGCCAAAGCCCGTGCAGCACCCAGCCGAAATCGGCATCGCATTGCGGTGACCCGCGCGCTTCGCCTTCCAGCGCACACCAGGTCGGCGACCACGACAGCGACAACAGGTAATAGTCGAAATCCCCCGCCCGTTCGCCTTCGGCGCGCGCCAGTCCGGCCAACAGCACGAACAGGATCAAATAACGCATTTGCTCTTCCCTCGCGGCGCATCTGGGCTTATATGGGCGCCAACTTCCCCGAAAACGTGGGTCAGGTCCAGCCGGACCAGCCGCTTTTCACGGCGCGGGGAAGACGTGCTGAAACGGAGTTTTTGAAATGTCGAAACCAATCATGGCCAAAGCCACCGCTGTCTGGCTGGTTGACAACACCACGATGAGCTTCAAGCAGATCGCCGATTTTTGTGGGCTGCATGAGCTGGAAGTTCAGGGCATCGCTGATGGCGACGTCGCGACCGGTGTCAAAGGTTTCGACCCGATCGCCAACAACCAGCTGACGCAGGATGAAATTGACGCGGCCGAAAAGGACCCGATGCACAAGCTGAAGCTGAAATTCAACCCGGCCGCCGTGGGCGAGGAAAAGCGCCGTGGCCCGCGTTACACACCGCTGTCAAAGCGTCAGGACCGCCCTGCATCCATCCTGTGGTTGGTGAAGTTCCACCCCGAACTGACCGACGGCCAGATCGGCAAGCTGGTGGGCACCACCAAGCCGACAATTCAGGCGATCCGCGAACGCACGCATTGGAACATTTCCAACATTCAGCCCATCGACCCGGTGGCACTGGGCCTGTGCAAGCAGTCCGAACTGGACGCTGCCGTTCAGAAAGCCGCTGCCAAGAAGGCCGCCGATGGCGAAGTGATGAGCGACGACGAACGCCGCAAGCTGGTGTCAACGGAACAGTCGCTGGGCATGGAAGCAGAACCCAAGGTGCCGACCGCCATTCAGGGGCTCGAAAGCTTCTCGCTGTCCGACCCGCGTGACGAAGAGGACGAAGATGACAGGGGCGACCTGATGGACGCCGAAAGCTTCTTTAACCTGCCCGACGATGACGGTGATGACGACGACGATTGATCGTCAGCAGACGGCGCGCCTGCCGGTCAGAATGATTTTCTGGCCCGCAGTGCCGCGCTGATTGTGCCGTCGTCCAGATAATCCAGTTCGCCCCCGATCGGCACACCTTGCGCCAGTGAGGTGATGTTGACCGCGCCGCCCAGCTCGTCGGCGATGTAATGGGCCGTGGTCTGGCCATCCACGGTGGCGTTTAACGCCAGGATAACCTCGGTCACGCCTTCTTCGGCAAGGCGCTGTTTCAGCCGTGGAATGCGCAGATCATCCGGCCCGATCCCGTCGAGCGCCGACAGCGTGCCGCCCAGCACGTGGTACCGGCCCTTGAAGGCGCCCGCCCTTTCCATCGCCCATAGGTCGGCAACGTCCTCGACCACGCAAAGTTCACCCGTGGTGCGGCGGTCGTCCGTGCAAATGTCGCAGACATCGCCGGTGCCGATATTGCCACAGCGCACGCATTCACGGGCCGAGGCCGCGACATGATGCAAAGCATCTGCCAGAGGCGTCATGAGCGCCCCGCGCTTCTTGATCAGGTGTAGAACAGCCCGCCTTGCCGACCGTGGCCCCAAGCCGGGCAGGCGCGCCATCAACTCGATAAGCGCTTCGATATCCTTGGTGGCGTTGGACATGGCTGGCCCTGCATTGCTTTCCGCCCGGCGACATTGATCCGATTTGCCGACGGCATCAACCGGTTTGGACGCGCCGGAATGTTCGGCCTAGAAGGGCAGTTTGAAACCCGGCGGCAGACCCAGACCCTCGGCCATTTTTTCCATTTCGGCGCGGTTGCGGTCACTGGCACGGGACTGCGCGTCTTTGATGGCCGCCAGGATCAGGTCCTCGACCACTTCCTTTTCGGATGGCTGAAAGATGGAGGGGTCGATTTCCAGCGCCGTCAGTTCGCCCTTGGCTGTGGCAGTGGCCCGCACCAGACCCGCGCCGCTTTCGCCGGTCACGGTGATTGTGTCCAGTGTCGCCTGCAGTTCTTCCATTTTCGACTGCATGTCCTTGGCGGCCTGCATCATCTTGCCCATATCGCCAAGCCCACCCAAACCTTTGAACATCTGCTCAATCCTTTCTTGCCTTTGACCGAGATACGCGCGGCTATTCCCACGTTCAACCCTGCGGGCCAAAACGGGCAGAGAAAACCCGAGTTGATTTCCCCTTTGCCAGATTAGCTCAGCTGCACGCGGCAGTCGTTTTCATTGTGATTTACTGAGTTTTGTTTTCCGCACTCGACCGCCGGCCGCAGAATGCCTGTTGCGATTGGAGGAAAGGAACGGGGCTTGGGGCTGAGCCGAACCGCCCAGCGGCAGGCCCAATCGGTCTTTCGCCGGGAAATGCAGCTTGACACTGAAACGGCGGATTTCGACAAGTCCGACGGTTGGAACTGACGATTTCGTCAGTCTTCCTCGAACGGGTCCCAGTCTTCGTCGATCTCCGGCAAGGCCTCTTCCGCCGCGTGTTCGGCGATCTCTTCGGGTGTACGAATGGCGGTGAACTTGGCATCCGGGAATGCGGCTTTGACAGCCTGAACCAGCGGATTTTTCAGCGCTGCGGCTTCTTGCGCCAACCGTGCGGCATCGCGGGTTTCGGCGATAGTGGGCGCAGTGGCATCATTGACCACGCTGACGCCCCAACGCACACCGGTCCACCCCTGTAGCCGTGCCGCCAAACGCGCGGCCAGATCGCGCGGGGCGTCTTCGGTGGGGGTGAACTCGATTCGCCCGGGCGCGTAGCGGGCCAGGCGCAG
>JBNKYL010000168.1:0-22465 GCA_050300875.1 Paracoccaceae bacterium | reverse complement strand
GGTATCCCAGCCGATCCCGGCAAACTCTGCCTAAACCGCCATTGGCACCTGTAATCAAAAGTTTCTTTAGCTTTTTCAATATCCTGACCTTCCTGTTTCTTTTGTCCGTTCAACCAGCGAACCGGGTTTGTGGCACACCCTTTACGCCCAGACCGGTGATGGCAAAAAGGCTGCCTGCTTCGGGCTGGGCGCGTCCCGGCGTCAATCCAAGGCTGAGCGAGGTCACGAAGAGAACATCGAGATCTGCACCCCCGAACTGCGGCTTGGTTGGTTTTTCAACCGGCATGTCGATGGTCATCAGGACCTCGCCCTGCGGTGAAATTCGATACATCTGCCAGCCCGAAACACCCGCTTGCCAATAACAGCCTTCGGCATCGACCGTGCCGCCGTCGGGTCGGCCTGCAATAGATTTCGTGTCAAAGAACACCCTTTCATTCACGGGCGTGCCAGTGCCGATGTCGTAGTCATAGGCCCAAATGCAACGCACCTCCGCGAAGCTGTCCGAGGCATACATGACTCGTCCGTCGTGGGAAAAACCAAGGCCATTGGTGGTGTAGAATGGCTTTTCCCAACGGGTCAGGGTCAGGTCCGGATCCAGTCGGTAAAAACAACCCTGCCGTGCCGGGTCACCGCCATCCTTCATCGTACCCGCCCAGAACCGGCCCTGCATGTCGGTGCCCCCATCGTTGAACCGATTTTCGGGCAAATGCTCTTCTGGGTCGACAATGTGTTGGCGCGCACCCGTGTCGGGGTCAAAAAACCAGAACCCGGACTTGGCCGCCAGAACCAGCCCGCCCGCGTCTCGCCGAGCCAGGCAGCCCACAGGTTCGCCGAAATCGAAAGTTTCGTTCTGGCCTGTGACCGGGTCGAAACGATGAATGAGCCCGGCGGTGATGTCCACCCACCACAGCCGTTGATCGCCAACATCCCAGACAGCGCCTTCGCCAAGTTCACTCTTCGTCGCTGCGGCCAGTTCGATCTGATAATTCATGGATGGTCGCCCCGATGCTTGTGCGCCCGTTACACCATTATGCCTTTGGTTTAACAAGGTATACCAAACCGGCGTCAATCCAGATTGCAGGCGGCGTGATAGGCGCGCAGGGTTTCGCCCACGCGCCAGATCAACAGATCTTCGGGGTTCAACGGCGCATCGGCAAACGCTACCGCGCCCGGCAGGTGCTGCCAGAACAGGGTTTGCGGTATTTTTCGCCCTGTCAGGACTGTCATCAGCCGGGCAACCGCCGCTTGCGCGTCAGGCGCGGCCCAGTAGTATCGGATACGATCCGAAAGTGAGTAGTGTCGCAACATGCGTTGCGTCCCAGAGTCGCCGGGGTAGTGGCGTTTCCAATTTTCAGGGGCCGACAGCATCAGCGCTTCCATGGCCCGCATCAACGGGCGATCGCCATATCCATCGACAAGGTCCGATGCGATCAGGTCCAGCGCATAAAGCGCTTCACGAAGGACAAAGGTCAATTCCGGTCCCACCTTAAGGATCGCGAACCCGTCATCGACCAGGTGCGACAAGGGCCCGATGCCCTGGTAGTCGGTTGAATGCGCCTCGAATACCTGGGCAGGCAATTCAGCAAGAACCGATGTAAGGTCGCGCGCCTTGTCCCGGTCATAGGCAATGACGTTGTGGTTACCAAACTCGACCCCCGGCTGAACGACGACCCCGATCACGCGGGTGAATGCATCGTCAAGCCCGGCCTCGGTGAAGGCGCGCCGGTGAACGGCAACAGTCTGGCGGGCGGCATCAGCGGCGGTCGGCGTGATCGCGTCCAACGTATGATTGGCTCCGCCCGGCGGCGGCACTTCGGTACCGATGACATAGCGCGGCATGTCGGCGCCCAGCGCACGCGCCTCGGCCTCGGCCACGGCAGCCAGCCGAACGGCGCGAGCAGCAGTTGCGACGTCTTCGAGCGCGTCGTTTTCACCCATGCATCCCATCGAGGCATCAAGGTGAATCTTGCGAAAGCCGGCGCGGATGTATGCCGCGATCATGTTTTCAGCTTCGCCCAGCGCCTGTTCAGCGGGTTTGTCGCGCCATGGGTTGGGTCCAAGATGATCACCACCCAGGATCACCTGCTTCATCGGGCAGCATTCGTCTGCGGCAAGGTCGCGGACGAGTTCCGCGAAATCGGCTGGCCTCATCCCTGTGTAGCCACCAAGATGATTGACTTGATTGCAGGTCGCCTCGATCAGCACCGTCGCACCCGCTTTTGCACTATGCCGCAAGGCCGCGCGCAACACGATCGGGTGGGCCGAACAAACCGACGTGATGCCGCGTGGTGTCCCGTCCCTTCGCATTGCCGCCAATTCGTCCAGGCCTATCTGCATCGCCATCCTTTCGTCTCTTCTTCTCCTAGACCACGTTCGTACGGACCCGGCAATGCCCCATGGAACAGCAGGCGCGTTTGCCATATCGTTCGGGCAGGACGGAAAGAGGCGACGATGAAATCACTGGTTCTGGAACGGCAGGGCGAACTGACCCTTCGCGATTTTCCCATCGAAGACAGCGAAAGGCTGGGGGCTCGTGATGTGCGCATCAAGCTGCACACGGTCGGAATATGCGGGTCGGACGTGCACTATTTCACCCATGGGCGGATCGGCCCATTCGTTGTCAACGCGCCAATGATCCTGGGCCATGAGGCTTCCGGCACGGTAATAGAAGTCGGGGCAGAGGTGACGACACTGCAACCGGGCGATCGTGTTTGCATGGAACCAGGCATCCCAGATCCGAACAGCAGGGCCACGCGGTTGGGCATGTACAATGTCGACCCGGCCGTTCGATTTTGGGCCACGCCGCCGGTTCATGGCATTCTGCGTCCCACATGCGTACATCCCGAAGCCTTCACGTTCAAACTTCCGGACAAGGTCAGTTTCGCCCAAGCCGCGATGGTCGAACCACTGGCCGTAGGGGTTCACGCCGCCACCAAGGCGCATATCAAACCGGGTGATTTCGGCGTTGTGCTGGGCGCAGGGCCGATCGGACTGGTTACCGCTTTGTCGGCCCTGGCTGCAGGCTGTGCGCGGGTCTACGTGTCGGACATTGCCGACAAAAAGCTTGAAATAGCCGCCAGCCTAAGCCCGGCGATCATCCCGGTTCATGCGATGAAAGAAGACCTAGCGCAACTGGTGCTGCGCGACACCGACGGATGGGGCGCGGATGTGCTGTTCGAAGCCACCGGATCGCCCAAAGCTGCCGCCGCGATTTTCGAACCGCTGGCGCCCGGCGGCTGTGTGGTCATGATCGGTGGGCAATCCGACCCGATCCTTTACGACGCCGGCGCGGCCATGGTGCGCGAGGCGCGGGTTGAAAACATCTTTCGCTACGCGCACGTCTTTCCGCGCTGCGTGGCAATGCTGGCCAGCGGCGCTATCAATGTCGATCCACTGATCACTCGCACCTTCGGATTTGACGACAGCGTCGCCGCTTTCGAACTGGCCGCATCCGCACCGCCGGCAGATGTGAAGATGCAGATCGAACTTCCGCAATAGGGGCGGGCGCTTTGGCAACCGAAATCGACCACATATTGAAGGCGGCGGCGGTGCCGCTGGTGCTGATCGACCGTGCCGGAACCATCACTGGCCTGAGCCCGCCGGCGGAACATGTGCTGGGTCAATCAACGCTGGGCCGGCATTTTTCGGGCATTTTCCGCTCGCCTGAATTCGTGTCGCAGATCGAGGCTGCTCTGTCAGGTGCAGCACCCGGTCGTGCAGCGATGGAACGCCAAGTCAATGGGCGCAATACCGTGTTGCACGCCACAATTTCTCCGCTCGACAACGGAGGCGCATTGGTGACGCTGATCGACGTCACTGCAGAACTCGCCGCCGGGCGGTCACGGTCGGAATTCGTCGCCAATGTCAGCCATGAATTGCGTACGCCGTTGACCGCCATCACCGGCGCCATCGAAACCCTGCAAACCAGCGCGCGGTCGGACCCGGAAGCGCAAGCCATTTTCCTTGACATGATGGCGCGCGAAGCGGGGCGGATGAACCGGCTGGTGCAGGATCTTCTTTCGCTGTCGCGTGTCGAAAACGAAGGCGCAAGGCGGTATGCCGATGTGGACATTTGCACAGCCATTCGGGCCGCCATGGCAACACTGGACGAGGCCGCAAAGGCCCGCGGCGTCACGGTTGAAATCGAAGGCTGCGACGTGCCACGCATCGTGCGCGGCGATCCCGACCAGATGCGACAAGTGTTTTTGAACCTCATCGAAAACGCCGTCAAATACGGACATGAAAATGAGACCGTCACGGTTAGCCTGTCCGAACCCGGACCGCAAACCTTGTTGGGCAAGCCCGGATTGCGCGTGGATGTCATCGACCAGGGCGACGGAATCGCCGAAGAATACATCGCCCGGCTGACAGAGCGCTTTTTCCGCGTCGACACGCACAGGTCACGCGAAACCGGCGGCACGGGGCTTGGATTGGCAATCGTGAAATACATCGTTGCCAGCCATGGCGGGCGGCTCCGCATCACCAGCGAATTGGGCAAAGGAAGCTGTTTTTCGGTCTTTTTGCCACTTGCGAAGAATCGGGCCCTTTGACTTTCCTTCCCATAAAGGCCCACGAATCCAGGCGATTACACGCGCGTGGAAAATGTCACAACGCTGTTACAATACCGTCCTAAATCCCCGGTAGCGGTGACAATGGTGCACCGTGGTGGGGGCCAAGGACTGCCCCTTTGTGACATGAAACCAGGAGCAAACCTTATGTCGTTTCTCAAACTGACCGCTTCCGCTGTGGCGATGACTGCTGTCGCTGCTACTGCCGCCTCTGCGCGCGATCAGATCCAAATCGCCGGTTCTTCAACCGTTCTGCCCTACGCCACGATCGTGGCCGAGCTATTCGGCGAAAACTTCGATTTCCCGACGCCCGTTGTTGAAGGCGGTGGTTCGGGTGCAGGCCGCAAAAAGCTTTGCGAAGGCGTGGGCGAAAACACCATCGACATTGCCAACTCTTCCAGCCGGATCAAGCAGTCGGATATCGACCTGTGCGCGTCCAATGGCGTTACCGAAATCATGGAAGTGCGCATCGGCTATGACGGCATCGTATTTGCTTCGGCCATTGACGGCGCGGAATTCGCATTTACTCCCGCCGATTGGTACAATGCGCTGGCTGCACAGGTCGTCGTCGACGGCGCACTTGTTGCCAACCCGCACAAGACCTGGGCTGACGTCAACCCAGCCCTGCCTGCGCAAGACATCCTTGCCTTCATCCCTGGCACCAAGCACGGCACACGCGAAGTCTTCGACGTGAAAGTTCTGGAAGCGGGATGTGAAGAAACCGGTGCCGCTGAAGCGCTTGGCGACGAAGACGAATGCTTGAAGCTGCGCACTGATGGTGTTTCGGTCGACATCGACGGAGATTACACCGAAACCCTCGCCCGTCTGGAAGCCAACCCCGAAGCCATCGGCATTTTCGGCTTGTCCTTCTACGAAAACAACACCGACAAGCTGCGGGTTGCCACAATGGGCGGCGTTGTGCCTTCGACGGAATCGATTGCCACCGGTGAATACCCCGTGTCCCGTCCGCTGTATTTCTACGTGAAAAACGCGCATCTGGGCGTGATCCCGGGTCTGCAGGAATATATTGAGTTCTTCGTGTCCGATGACGTCGCAGGCCCCGATGGCCCGCTGGCCGAATATGGTCTGGTATCCGATCCGGAACTGGCCGATACCCAGGACATGGTTGCCAACGGCACGCCGATGGGACCGCTGAACTGATAATCCAACGGGCGGCGCCGGGCTGCGGCGCCGCCTGCTTTCGCCCCGGGGGATGCGATGAGTGTTGGAATGATCCTTGTCACCGTTCTGGCCATTGGCCTGGGCGGCTATTTTCTTGGACGTCGCCGGGCGATGTCCAAGGCGGGCGGAAATATCCGACGTTTGCATTCCCTGCCGGGCTATTACGGGCAATATGTGGCGATTACCGCCGTCGTTCCTGCGATGATCTTCCTCGTCGCTTGGATTGGTCTGCAACCTTTGGTCATTCAAAGCAACGCTGGCAGGCTCCTTGACCCAGCCACGTCAACCGACCCGGTTGAACGTGATCTGGCGCTGGCTGACATGCGCCGAATAGCCGACGGGTTGGATACTGCAATCACGCACGGCGCTCTCACATCCGCCGAACTTGCCAATCTGAAAGCCGACGAAACTGATATTCGCTCCCTACTGGGTGAAGTTGGCGTCGCACTGGGGTCAGATGTACGCGCCGATGTGTTCGAAGCCGCGAAGATTTATCGCGAACAGACGCGCACTGGGCTAGCTTGGGCTGCGATCCTGACCTTCATCCTTTCGCTCGGCGGCGCATCGGTCACGCTCATGCGGATCACACCCGACCTTCGCGCACGAAACCTGTCAGAACAGGCAATGCTGGTGCTGCTGATCCTTTCGTCTTCGGTGGCCATCCTGACCACACTGGGCATTGTCTTGTCACTGATCTTCGAAGCCCTACACTTTTTCAGGCTCTATCCTGCGCGCGATTTCTTTTTCAATCTGACGTGGAACCCGCAGTTTCGTGGCGGGTCGGATCTGGGCATTATTCCGCTGTTGTGGGGCACACTTTATGTTTCCTTCGTGGCCTTGCTGGTCGCAGTTCCAATCGGGCTGTTTGCAGCAATCTATTTGGCCGAGTATGCCACCCGCCGGGTACGATCCGTTGCCAAACCGGTGATCGAGATTCTGGCAGGCATCCCGACAATCGTTTACGGTCTTTTCGCCCTGATAACGGTGGGACCGCTGTTGCGAGATTTTTTCGCACAGCCGCTTGGTTTAGGCACCTCTTCGTCTTCGGTCATGACCGCTGGGCTCGTCATGGGGATCATGCTTATCCCCTTCGTTTCGTCGCTGTCCGATGACGTGATCAACGCTGTCCCGCAGGCAATGCGCGATGGGTCCTACGGGTTGGGTGCGACGCAATCAGAAACGGTGCGCCAGGTGATCCTGCCTGCCGCCCTGCCCGGCATCGTCGGTTCGGTGCTGCTGGCCACAAGCCGCGCCATTGGCGAAACGATGATCGTTGTCATGGGTGCTGGCGCAGCCGCCAAACTGGACCTGAACCCGTTTGAAGCGATGACAACCATTACCGTCAAGATCGTCAGCCAGCTAACCGGCGACACTGAATTTGCTTCACCCGAAACGCTAGTTGCCTTTGCCCTTGGCCTGTCACTTTTCGTGCTGACGCTGGGGCTGAACGTGCTGGCGCTGTACGTCGTGCGAAAATATCGGGAGCAATACGAATGAGCGCCACAGACCCAACGACGCCGCGTCGCACGCTCTATCAGACCGACGCGCGGACCAAACGTCGCAATGCCGCCGAAGTCCGTTTTCGCGCCTATGGCGCCAGCGCGATCATGATTTCCGTGTTGGCGCTCATGTTCCTGGTAATTTCAATCCTGTCCAACGGTGCAAGCAGCTTTCGTCAAACTTTCGTTACGCTGGACGTCACCATCGACGAAGCCGTGGTCGACAAGTCCGGTACGCGTGACGCGGCGGTGATGAAAAAGGTCACGACGCTTGGTTACAACAAGCTGCTGCAAGCAGCGATCGTCACCGCCTTGGACGCGAATGGCATCGACACGGGTGATATGTCATCCAAAGACATTACGGCGCTGATTTCCAAGGAAGCGGCAGCCAAGCTGCGTGACACAGTTCTGGCCAACCCCGATCTTGTTGGGCAAACGGTTAGTTATTCGACTTATGCCAGTGGGCGGGTCGATGGCTATTTCAAAGGGCGCGTCACGCAGGAAAGCGCTGCACGCGACAGCAATATCAGCCCTGATCAACTTGTCCTTGCCGACCAGATGAAGGCCGCGGGCCTGATCCAGGTCAAATTCAACCCCGGTTTCATCCTTGGCCCGGACGCTTCTGAACTGCGCCCCGAAGCCGCGGGCCTTGGGATCGCAATTCTTGGCTCCGCCTACATGATGATCGTGGTGCTCGTCCTCGCGCTTCCCATCGGCGTGGCGGCATCCGTCTATCTGGAAGAATTTGCGCCGCAAAACCGCTGGACTGACCTGATCGAGGTCAACATCGCCAACCTGGCCGCCGTACCATCCATCGTCTTCGGCATTCTGGGTTTGGCGATCTTCATCAACTTCATGGGCCTGCCGCAGTCTGCACCCATCGTTGGTGGGCTGGTGCTGACGTTGATGACCCTGCCCACCATCATCATTTCCACGCGCGCGAGCCTGAAATCCGTGCCACCGTCCATCCGCGATGCCGCGCTTGGGATCGGTGCATCCAAGATGCAATCGGTCTTTCATCACGTCCTGCCATTGGCCGCGCCTGGCATCCTTACCGGCACGATCATTGGCCTGGCACAAGCCTTGGGCGAAAGCGCGCCGCTGCTGTTGATCGGCATGGTGGCATTCGTGCGCGACTACCCAGGCGCCCCGCCAGAAGGCCTGATGGAACCTGCGGCCGCCCTGCCGGTGCAGGTATATAACTGGACGCAACGCGCCGACCCCGCATTTGTGGAACGGGCGTCAGGGGCGATCATAGTGCTGCTGATCTTCCTTTTGGCGATGAATGTTCTGGCGATCATCTTGCGCCGCCGTTTCGAACGACGCTGGTAAAGGGTAATACCATGTACGACAGTGCCCAAAGCACAAGGAAACAGACAGTGAATGACGTCAAATTTCAGGCCCGCGACGTGCAGGTCTATTATGGAGACACCCATGCCATCAAGGATGTGAGTGTCGATATCGAAGACCGCACGGTCACCGCTTTTATCGGTCCATCGGGATGTGGCAAATCCACTTTCTTGCGTTGCCTGAACCGGATGAACGATACGATCCCGATCTGTCGCGTCGAAGGCGATATCCGCTTGGATGGTGAAGACATCAATGCCAAGGAAGTCGACCCCGTAGTACTGCGGGCCCGCGTTGGCATGGTTTTTCAAAAGCCCAACCCCTTTCCGAAATCGATCTACGACAATGTTGCCTACGGGCCCAAGATCCACGGATTGGCCGCCAACAAGGCTGAACTGGACGAGATTGTAGAAAATTCCTTGCGTCGCGCGGCGATCTGGGACGAGGTGAAGGACCGGTTGACCACACCGGGCACCGGCCTTTCGGGTGGCCAACAACAGCGGCTTTGCATTGCACGCGCGGTAGCCACGGCACCAGAAGTGTTGCTGATGGATGAACCTTGCTCGGCGCTCGACCCGATCGCCACCGCGCAGGTCGAAGAGCTGATCGACGAACTCAAGCAAAATTTTTCGGTGGTTATCGTGACCCACTCCATGCAACAGGCGGCACGGGTCAGCCAGAAGACCGCGTTTTTCCACCTCGGGTCGCTGGTTGAATATGACGAAACGACCAAGATCTTCACCAATCCCGAAGACCCGCGCACCGAAAGCTATATTACAGGCCGCATCGGATAAGGAACAAGAACATGCCGATGGAAGAACAACATATCATGGCGGCATTTGACCGCGACTTGCAAGAAATCCAGGCCCAGTTGATGAAAATGGGCGGGCTGGTCGAAGCCGCAATCAAGGACTCGGCGGAAGCCCTGCGCACACGCGATGGCGAACTGGCCGAACAGGTACGCAAGCGAGACACGGAAATCGACAAACTGGATGTTCAGGTGAACGAATCCTGCGCCCGCGTTTTGGCGCTGCGCCAGCCTGCGGCATCGGACCTACGGCTCGTCCTTTCTGTGATGCGGATCAGTCAAAACCTGGAACGTATGGGTGACTATGCCAAGAACATCGCCAAGCGCGCTCTGGTTTTGAGCGACCTGGAGCCAATCGAAGGCACGGGCATGCTGATCACCAAGATGGCCACAGAAGTGCATTCCATGCTGACCGATGCATTGGACAGCTTTGTGCGGCAGGACGAAGATCTGGCCGAACAGGTGCGCCAGCGAGATCTGGATGTGGATCACATGTATAACGCAATGTTCCGCGAATTGCTGACTTTCATGATGGAAGACCCGCGACTGATCACGACCAGCATGCACTTGCATTTCGTGGCCAAGAACATCGAACGAATGGGCGATCACACGACGTCTATTGCCGAACAGGTCACCTATTTCCTGTCCGGCGACCTGCCCGACGACGCACGCCCCAAGGCAAGCCCACTGTAGGACCATCGCGGCCATGCCTAGCGACAAGCCCTGCGTCATCCTGGTCGAAGACGAACCCGCTCAGCGCGAGCTGCTGCGCTACAACCTCGTGTCCGAAGGCTGCGAGGTGTTAACGGCAGTCAACGGCGATGACGCCCTGGCGATGCTGGAAGAGGTGCGGCCGAACCTGGTGCTTCTGGACTGGATGCTGCCCGGCGTTTCGGGCATCGAAATCTGCCGTCAGATCAAGACCCGCAAGGATTGGCGCAATATTCCTGTTATCATGGTATCCGCCCGTTCAGAAGAGGTCGACCTTGTCCGCGGGCTGGAAACCGGCGCTGACGACTATGTGACCAAGCCCTTTTCCATGAAAGAAATGATGGCGCGCGTGCGCAGCCAATTACGCAAGAGCCATCCGCTCGGCACCGGACAGACATTGGAACATGCCGGCATCGCGCTGGATGGCGAAACATTTCGCGTTACGCGGGACGGTGAAGAAATCAAACTCGGCCCGACCGAGTTTCGGCTTCTCGGCACCATGATGGAACGTCCAGATCGCGTCTGGACGCGCGAACAATTGTTGGACCGGGTCTGGGGCCGCGACATTTATGTCGAAACGCGCACGGTCGATGTGCACATCGGGCGGCTGCGCAAGGCGCTGTGCCAGGGCCAAAAGTCCGACCCGATCCGCACGGTCCGGGGCGTGGGCTATGCTTTTGCCTAAATGAAAAACGGGGGCCGAAGCCCCCGTCTTGCGTCACAGGTCGGACAGGTCAGACAAAACGGTTCACGTAGTTTTCCAGCATCTCCTGCCGCCCTGACCGGGGTTCTGGGTTGATGTTCTCGGCAAGCACCCGCGCCGTGATGGCATCAAAATCGCTGTCCAGCATCGCTTTGGCCTCTGCCGTCTGCCAGCCGGCGTAGCGCTCTGCCAGCGCGTCCGAAAGCCCGCCGTCTTCGATCATCGCCGCGGCCGCCTTCAGCCCACGCGCGCATACGTCCATGGCCCCGATGTGGCCAGCGATCAGGTCCTGTGGGTCAAGCGACTGACGCCGAAGCTTGGCGTCGAAATTGGTGCCGCCGGTAGTGAAACCCCCGGATTTCAGAATGTAATAGTAAATCAGCGCAACCTCAGGCACATTATTTGGGAACTGGTCGGTATCCCAGCCCGACTGGTAATCATTGCGGTTCATGTCTATCGAACCCAGCATTCCATCGGCCGTGGCAACTGCAATTTCATGTTCGAACGAATGGCCCGCCAGGATCGCATGACCCTGTTCAATGTTCAGCTTCACCTCGTCTTCCAGCCCGTATTTGCGTAGGAAGCCGATGCAGGTCGCCGCGTCGAAGTCATATTGATGCTTTGACGGTTCCTGCGGTTTGGGTTCGACCAAAATCGTGCCCTTGAACCCGATCTTGTGCTTGTAGTCGACAACCATGTTCAGGAACCGGCCCATATGGTCCAGTTCTTGCCCTAGGTCGGTATTCAGGAGCGTCTCGTAGCCTTCGCGCCCGCCCCACAATACATAGTTCTGGCCGTCCAGCTTATGCGTCGCATCCATGCAGGATTTGACCGTAGCGGCGGCAAAAGCGAACACATCCGGATCAGGATTGGTCGAGGCCCCGGCCATCCAGCGGCGGTCGGTGAACATATTGGCCGTGCCCCACAGCAACTTCGTGCCAACCGCCTGCATTTTGTCACCGATATAGTCGATGATCTCGTTCAGCATAGCCAGGTTATCGGCATAGTTTCCCTGTTCGGGGCGCACGTCCAGATCGTGCCAGCAGAAGTAGGGTTGACCGAGAATTTCGAACATCTCAAAAGCGACATCAGCCTTAAGCCGCGCTTGCGCCATGCTGTCCTGCGGGAACCATGGGCGATCGAACGTACGCCCGCCGAAGGGATCACCGCCTTCCCAGGCGAACGAATGCCAATAGGCCACAGCGAACCGCAGATGGTCTTCCATGCGCTTACCCATCACTACTTCGTCAGGGTTGTAATGGCGGAAGGCCAACGGGTTCTTGCTGCCCGCCCCTTCGAATTTCGCCTTTGAAATACCATCGAAAAATCCGGTGCTCATCTACGCGCCTCCTCCTGCAGTAGAATCGATCAGTCCCGACCTTCGTAGCACTTTATTTTGATGGAAAAAATAATTTTGCGGCAAGGGAGAAACTGGCTAGGCTGGCAGGGCCAAAAGGGGATGAAAGCCGACGTGGACCGACCCGGTGACATATTGGACGCCAAGGCCGCGACACGGCTAAGAGTGCTGGACTGCATCCGCGACGCAGGCAGTATCCCGCGTATCGATATCGCAAATGCGTTGAATTCAAGCCCCGCGACAGTGACTGCTGCAACCTCGGCGCTGCTCGCCGCCGGGTTGATCGTGGAAGAAGAACAGCCAAACCACGAAACCGCCCGGCGTGGGAGGCCCAAGGTTATGCTGCGCCTCAAAAGCGACGCGTTGATCGTGGCGGGGCTGAAGGTTGCGCGCGGTGCGATTTCCGTGGTGCTTTTGGATTTCGCCGGGATCGAGGTTGCCAGTCACACAAGGTCCCTGCCGCAGGCGATGATGGCGCCTGGCGCGCTGATGGTCGAAATCCGAAAGGCGGTGAATGCCGCCTGTGGCACGATTGACCGCCAGATCGAAGACCTTGCGGGCATCTCGGTGGGGCTCGCCGGGTTCGTCAACGCGGAACGCAATTTTGTCCATTGGTCATCGTCGGTGCGCGATCGCAATGTCGATTTCGGCCCGTTGTTTTCGGAATACCTGCCCTGCCCTGCCTTTCTGGACAATGACGCCAATCTCGTCGCCAAAGCCGAACAACTATTCGGCCACGGGCGCGGTGTGCCGAATTTCATCGTTGTGACCATTGAACACGGCGTCGGACTGGGTGTCGTTCTGGACGGACGACTTTATCGCGGCGAACGTGGCTGCGGGGCCGAATTCGGCCATATGAAGGTGCAGCTTGACGGCGCGATGTGCCAGTGCGGTCAACGTGGTTGTCTGGAAGCCTACGTCGGCGATTACGCCTTGATCCGCGAAGTTGGCGTTGGCCCCGATGCCGACGCCCTGCGCAGCATGGCCGATATATTCTCCGCTGCCGATGGAGGCCATGTTCTGGCGCAGGCCACCCTGGATCGGGCCGGACAGGTATTCGGCATGGGGTTGGCAAATCTCGTAAACCTGTTTGACCCCGAACTGATCATCCTGTCCGGCACCGGTCCGCGTATCGATCACCTTTCCGCCCCGCCCGTCCTGAACCGGCTGCGCCAAAGCGCTGTGGCCGTCGACGCCCCGTTGCCGGAAGTTCGCCTGCACCGCTGGGCCGACACCATGTGGGCCAAGGGAGCGGCTGCCTACGGGATTGAACGCGTGTCGATCCTGCAGGTCATGGCAATGGAACGGCGTGCATCCAGATGCAGTGGAGAATCCGATTGACAGGTTCCGGGCGCGATTTATTTTCACCAACAAAATAATGGGAGAAATCGGCAATGTTTATCGGCCTTGATCTCGGCACGTCCGGCCTGCGCGCAATACTGGTCGATGAAAACGGCGGGCTTCAGGCAGAAGCCGAAGCGCCTATGGTCACGACGCATGCTCATTCCGGCTGGTCTGAACAGGACCCACAAGAATGGGTCACCGCCTGCCAGACCGTCATGACGCACCTGCGCGACCATGCAAGCGAACAGTTCCGCGCTACGCGCGCAATCGGGCTCAGCGGCCATATGCACGGAGCGACGCTGATCGGTGCCGACGATCAACCGTTGCGCAATTGCATCCTGTGGAACGACACCCGTTCCGCGGCTGAGGCCGCCGCACTGGATGCCGCGCCCAACATGAGGGCGATCACCGGTAATATCGTCTTTCCCGGCTTCACCGCTCCAAAACTGGAATGGGTGCGTGCCCATGAACCGGCCATCTTTGACAAGGTTGCCAAGGTGTTGCTGCCCAAGGATTACCTGCGGCTTTGGCTGACCGGCGAACACATCTCCGATATGTCTGACAGCGCCGGTACGGCGTGGTTGGACGTGGGCGCGCGCGACTGGTCGGACGCGGCCCTTGACGCTGGCCATATGCGTCGTGACCAGATGCCCGACCTTGTTGAAGGGTCCGCGCCCGGCGGCACGCTGCGGGCCGAACTGGCCGCCGAATGGGGCCTGCAGCCCGGTGTAATTGTGGCAGGCGGCGCTGGCGACAATGCTGCCGCTGCCTGCGGGTCAGGTTGCCTGTCCGAAGGCATGGGCTTCGTGTCGTTGGGCACCTCGGGCGTCTTGCTCGCCGCGCGCGACGGGTTCGCCCCGGCCCCCGAAACCGCCGTGCATTCGTTTTGCCACGCTGTGCCGGATCGTTGGTACCAGATGGGCGTTATCCTCGCTGCCACCGACAGTCTGAACTGGTTGTCTCGCAATCTGGGCAAGTCGCCCGTCGAACTATCTGCTGCCCTGCCCGACATAGCCGACGGCCCAAGCAAGCTGACCTTCCTGCCTTATTTGTCAGGCGAACGGACCCCGCACAACGACGCCGCCATACGCGGAGCTTTCGTCGGGCTGGACCTGGCCATGGGTCCCCAGGACCTGACCCGCGCAGTCATGGAAGGCGTAGCTTTTGCGCTCCGCGACAGTCTGGAAGCACTGTCCGCCACTGGTGCAAAGCTCGATACCGTGCTGGCCACCGGCGGCGGCGCCCGCTCGCGTTTCTGGCTACACACCCTTTCCAGCGTTCTTGGCCTGCCACTCTCGCTGCCCGCCAGCAGCGAGTTGGGCGCGGCGCTGGGCGCGGCCCGCCTCGCCATTTGCGCGGCCACCGGTGCCAGTCCCGAAGATGTAATGACACCACCTTCCATCGCGGAAGTGATCGAACCGCAAGCCGACCTGCGGGCGGCTTATTACGAAGGATATGCGCGGTATCGTTCGCTTTATCCGGCACTGTCAGCCTAGATCAGGTGAAGTAGTCGGGATGGGCCGCCATGATTTCCGGCAAACGCCCGATCGTGCCCGACAGGTGGTCGCGCATCGCGTCAACGGCACCATGCCGGTTGCCAGCCTCGATCTTTGCGATGACGGATGCATGGCCCTCGATAACCGACTGCAGCTTGCGCGACCGTGGCAGGTCCAGCGTACGCAACCGCGCCATGTGGCCCGACCTTTCGGCCACGTGCGCATGCAACGCCGCCTGCCCGGCCGCGATGAACAGCGCCTGATGGAATTTCTCATCGAGTTCCCGGAACAGCTCGATTTGCTCGGGTTCGTCCATCAGCGCTTCCTGGATCTTCAGATAGCCCTTGGCTTTTTTAAGGTCGGGCGCGGGCGTGGCCCTGCACAGGTAATCCACCACTTCGCATTCCAGGGCCGTACGCAGGAAATTCTCCTGTGCCAGGCGCACCGGCGCAATATGGGTCACTTCCGTGCGGGATTGCGGGTAGGACACGACCAGCCCCAGCCCTTCCAGCTTCAGGATCGCTTCGCGCACCGGCGACTGGCTGACCGCGAAGGTTTCAGCCAGTTCTGCGCGATTCAGGATGGTGCCCGGCGGCAGTTTTAGTCCGACGATGCGCGCGCGAAGTTCCTGAAACACCCGCCCCGCCGACGACAAACCGGACCCGGGCGTCAACGCGTCGATTTCGCCCTGATCGGATGTCGCAGCCGGCGAAAGGTGTTCAGGTTTCAATACCGCCAAGTCGCGCCCCCTAATTCATGATCGCATTGGGCAAGGCCAGAGATAGCCAAGGGAAGATCAACAGTAACGCGAAAAATACCGCGATGGCGACAAAGAATGGGATGGCTGCCCTGGCATAGGCCCCGGTCTTGACGTCCAGAATGCCGCAAACGGTGAACATTATCACGCCGACAGGTGGAGTCAGTCCGCCCAGGTTGATCAGCAGGACAATGACGATTCCCATATGCACCGGGTCAAACCCGGCATGGATCAGCACCGGCATGACGATGGGCGTGACCAGCAGGATATTCGCGGCCCCTTCTAGGAACATGCCTGTCACGACAAGTATTCCGCAGACGATCAGAAGCAGCCCTGCCGGGTTCTGTGTGAGCGATGTCATGAACTGCGTGATTTCCTGCGGCGCACGTTCGATTGTCATGGCGTAACCGAGGACAGCGGCCATCATGATCAGCAGCATGACCATGCCTAGGTCCGACATGGTGGCCCGGAACGCATCCAGAATTCGAGCTGGGGTCAGTTCGCGATAAACCAATGTCCCGATGATCAACGCGTAGAGCACCAGGAACACGCCCGCCTCTGTCGCTGTGAAGAATCCGAACCGGAACCCGATGACCAGAAAAACCGGGAACATCAGTGCCCAGATGCTTTCCAGAAAGCTACGCCCCAAATCGCGCGCAGACGGGCGTTCCGGCAGGTCAGGTGCGTAGCCGCGTTTACGCGCCACAAGCCACGTGGCCGCCATCAGGATCACCGTCAACAAAAGCCCGGGCAACAACCCGCCAATGAACAACCGCCCGATCGACACCTCGTTGATGTAGCCGAACAGGATCAACCCGATAGATGGCGGGATGGTGGCAGTGATGATCGAGCCGAAAGCCAATACCGCCGAAATGAAAGCTGGTGAATAGCCCTGGTTCCTCATGGGCGGGCCCAGCAGGCGTGCTTCCATCGACGCATCTGCCACGGCAGACCCAGATATCCCACCCATCAACATCGACAGCACAATCGACACTTGCGCCAACCCGCCGGCCAACCACCCTGTCAACAACCGCGAGAATTTCACCAGCCTTTCAGTGATCCCCGCCTCGTTCATCAGGTTGCCCGCCAAGATGAAAAACGGAACCGCCAGCAACGGAAAGTTTTCCAGCGCGGTCACCATCTTCTGAATGGCAACGGTTGTGGGCATGGTGCCCGTCAGCACGAAAACTGGAATGGCAGACAGCATCAGCGCGAAAGCCACTGGCAGGCCGATGACCAGGAAAACGGTGAAAAGGACAGCGATCAAAAGCAACATCAGTCAGCCCGCCACTGTTCGATCACCTGCGCGCCTAGTGTGCGCAGCCAAAGGACAATACCCACAGGCATGGCGAGGTGGATGTAAGATTTCGGGATCTGCAATGCACCCAACATGCGCTTGTGCATCAGCGGTACGTTGATCACCGCGTAATACAACAGGTAGATCAGGAGCCCCATGATCACGATCCGGTTGGCTATCTCGATCATGCGGCCCGCATGCGGCGGCACATTGTCCATCACGATGGACAGGCCGAAATGGCGGTTGTTCTGCATGGCGATATCGACGCAGATTACCACCAGCCAAACGAACAGCGCTGTGGACACTTCAAGCGACCAGATGATTGGGCTGCCCATCTTGCGCGACACCGCAGCGAAGGCGACCAGAATTACGATCGCGGCCAGAAGAAAGGTCGCGAGCGAGATTTCGAAACGACGAAACATGGGGAGTTTGTCCGTTATCCGTTGCCCTTCGGGGCGGGGTTTGCGACCCGGACGCACCGAGCCGCAATCGTTCAGACAGACCTACTGGCCCAGAACTTCTTTGACCAGTGCCGCCTCGGCCGTCAGGTTCAGCATTTCATAGACCGCGGCGACCGCTTCCTTGAACGGGGCAAGATCGACCTCGGAAATCTGGATGCCCTGTTCGGCCACGAATTTCATCGCCTCTTCACCCAATTCGTTGGTCAAACCCGACGCATACCGGCCGTTCTTCACCGCGAGGTCACGCACGATAGCCTGATTTTCAGGCGAAATCTGGTTCCACGCATCTGCGGACACGACCAGCGCTGTGACCAGCTGGATGTGGCCGGTCAGCGTCACGTTCTTGATGACTTCATACAGCTTGGCGCCCTTGATGGCGGTGGGCTGGGCTTCTGCAGCGTCGATGGTGCCCAGTTGCAGGGCGGAATACACTTCCCCCCACGGGATTGGCGTCGGTTCGGCACCCATTGCGCGGATGGTTTCGATCCAGACCGGCGCGCCGATGGTCCGCATGCGTACGCCTGCCAGATCAGCGGGGCCAGACACGGGCATTTGCGTCAGTGCATGGCGCGCACCCTGATACCAGTTGGATGCCAGCATGACCAAGCCGGCTTTTTCGGCCAGCTCGTCGCCCCAGCCAAGATAGGCATCAGACAGCGCAAACTTGTCAGCGTCTTCGTACTTGTCGAACAGAAAAGGCGCCGACATGATCGCCAAAGATGGGACGAATTCGGACAGGCGGGCAACGTCAGTCACGGTCCCAACTGCCGCGCCGGCACGCGCTTGGTCCAGCATTTCAGTCGTGTCACCCAGTTGGCTGTTATGGAACACTTCCACGACAACCTCACCGCCGGTGGCTTCGGCCACTTCGGCAGCGAATTTGTCCAGACCCTGCCCCATCGGATCATCTGGCGCCAAGACAGTGCCAATTCGCAACGTGGTTTCGGCCCAGGCAGCGGCCCCAAACCCGACTGCACATGCCGTGGCTGCCGCGAATGCTGCGGCCTTGATGGAAATGGACATTGTTTCCTCCCTTTGACGATGTCCCAAATTGATATATTAGTTGCACTGTCATACTATTTAGAAATTGCCGATGTCAACATCGGCGCAGAAAACCGGAGACCGGCCCGTGAAAGAGTACAAGGACCTTCGAAGCGCCCGTTTCTTTGCGGCAGATGATTTCCGGTCCTTCGGCCATCGCAGCCGTGCGTTGCAGATGGGATTGGGTCCTGAAGATTGGGAAGGCCGCCCGGTCATTGCAATCATCAACACTTGGTCCGAAAGCCAGCCTTGCCACATGCATTTCAAGGACCGCGTCGAATGGGTCAAACGCGGGATATTGCAGGCAGGCGGTATGCCCATGGAATTGCCAGCGCACTCTCTGTCAGAACAATTCCTGAAACCGACCTCGATGCTGTACCGCAACATGGCTGCCATGGACGTCGAAGAACAACTGCGCGCACATCCCATTGACGGCGCTGTTCTGATGGGCGGTTGCGACAAATCCACCCCCGCCCTGATCATGGCAGCAATCAGCTGGGGCTTTCCATTCCTGTTTCTGCCAGCGGGTCCGATGCTGCGCGGAAATTACGCGGGCCACGTGCTGGGATCTGGCTCGGACGCCTTCAAATACTGGGACGAATTGCGTGCTGGTACGATTAGTCGGGCCGAATGGCAGGGGATCGAAGGCGGCATCGCGCGATCTTACGGGCATTGCATGACCATGGGAACGGCATCGACCATGACTGCGATCGCAGAAGGTTTCGGCCTGACGTTGCCCGGCGCCTCGTCGATCCCTGCCGCCGATGCTGGCCATCAACGCATGTCGGCGGCCTGTGGGCGGCGCATCGTCGACATGGTCTGGGAAGACCTGACAACGGACAAGATCCTGACCCGCGCCGCAGCCAGCAACGCCACCACCGTTGCCATGGCCACCGGCTGTTCGACCAACGCCATCATCCACCTGATCGCCATGGCCCGCCGCGCCGGGATAGACTGGGGACTGGAAGACCTCGATCGTATCGGCCATGACGTTCCGGTGCTGGCAAATATCCGGCCATCCGGGAAAGAATACCTGATGGAGGATTTCTTCTACGCAGGAGGCCTGCCCGCCTTGATGAAGGAACTGGGTGACGTACTTGACCTGACTGCGCTGACAGTGAACGGCAAGACGCTCGGCGAAAACATCGCGCCTGCGGTGAACTACAATACGGATGTGATTCGTCCCCGTTCGAACCCGGTTTATCACCAGGGTTCGCTGGCGGTCCTAAAGGGCAACCTTGTGCCCGATGGTGCGGTCATCAAACCCGCAGCCTGCGACCCCAGGTTTCACAAACACGCCGGCCCCGCGATCGTCGCCGACAGCTACCCCGACCTAAAACGCATCGTCGACGATCCGGACTACCCAATGACCCCCGATCATGTTCTGGTGCTACGCAATGCCGGTCCCCTTGGCGGACCGGGGATGCCGGAATGGGGGATGCTGCCAATGCCGAAGGCGCTGTTGAAACACGGCCACCGCGACATGTTGCGCCTGTCAGACGCGCGCATGTCCGGTACATCCTTTGGCGCTTGCATCCTGCACGCCGCACCCGAAGCCTATATTGGCGGCCCCCTCGCACTGATCCGTGATGGCGACATTCTCGAGGTCGATGTGGACACCAGAACCCTGAACGTGCGAGTGACTGATGCCGAACTTGTCGAACGTCGCATCGCCTGGGCGCCGCCGCCACCACGCTACGAGCGCGGCTACGGCTGGATGTTCGCGCGCCATGTGCAGCAGGCGAATGACGGATGCGACTTTGACTTCCTGACAACCGATTTTGGCGCCCCGGTGCCCGAACCCGATATCTTCTGACCAGACAAAGACGGAACCGATTATGCCAAATCCAATCCCCGAAACGCTCGAGAAACTGGCGCATGTCAGCGTCGCCACACTGGCCACGGCCCTCTTCAAACGCGGCCTGCGTAACCAGGTAATCCAGGGCGTCCATCCCGTCAGCGCCAAAGGCCGCAACATGGTCGGCCCCGCCTTCACCCTGCGCTATATCCCGGCCCGCGAGGATCGCAACACGCTCGACGTGTTCCGCAACCCCCAACACCCCCAGCGCCACGCCATCGAAACCTGCCCGGCCGGACACGTGTTGGTCATGGACAGCCGCAAGGATGCGCGTGCGGCATCTGCCGGTGATATCTTGATCACCCGGCTCATGGCGCGCGGTGGCGCGGGTGTTGTCACCGATGGCGGGTTCCGTGACGCGATGGATATCGCCAATCTCGATATCCCTGCCTATCACAACCGCCCGTCCAGCCCTACCAACCTGACCTTGAACGAAGCCATAGCCATCAACGAACCGATCGCGTGCGGTGACGCCCCGGTTTTTCCCGGTGACATCATTGTCGGCGACGATGACAGCGTTATAGTCGTACCCGCCCACTTGGCCGACGAACTGGCCGAAGAAGCCACGCAGATGACCGCATACGAAGACTTCGTGAAAGAACGCGTGCTGGCGGGCGAAACGATTATCGGCCTTTATCCGGCCACCAAGGAAGCAAACCTGAAACTTTTCGAAGACTGGCGCAAAGCCAATAACCGCTGAAACGAAAGACAAATACATGACCAAGACATTTGCCCCTCACGGCAAACACCTGATTGCCGGCCAATGGGTTGCGGGTGAAACCACGTTCCAATCGCAGCCAGCCAGCGGAACTGCATATGCCTTTTCTGTCGGCACGCCGGCCTTGGTTGATCAGGCTGTCACGGCGGCCGAGGATGCTTTCTGGACATACGGCTATTCCACGCGTGCCGAACGCGCCGCTTTCCTGCGCGCAATCGCCGATGAGATCGAAGCTCGCGGCCCCCAGATCACCGAGATTGGCACCAGCGAAACTGGCCTGCCCGCGGCACGCCTCGAGGGCGAACGCGGACGCACGACCGGCCAGTTGCGCCTCTTCGCGGACCATATTGAAAAGGGCGATTACCTCGACCGACGCCATGACGTGGCATTGCCCGACCGGCAGCCCCTGCCTCGGCCCGACCTCAAAATGATGCAGCGCCCCATCGGACCGGTTGCCGTCTTTGGTGCCTCGAATTTCCCGCTCGCGTTTTCGACGGCGGGGGGCGACACAGCATCAGCACTCGCCGCTGGCTGCCCGGTCGTGGTCAAAGGCCATTCCGCCCATCCCGGCACCGGCGAGATCGTCGCCGAGGCCATCCACGCCGCGATCAAGTCACAAGGCCTGCATCCCGGCGTCTTTTCTCTCATCCAAGGCGGCAAACGCGATGTCGGCCACGCGTTGGTGCAACACCCGCTGATCCGTGCCGTTGGTTTCACCGGCTCTCTTGGCGGTGGCCGCGCATTGTTCGATCTCTGTGCGTCACGCCCCGACCCGATCCCGTTCTTTGGTGAATTGGGAAGCGTGAACCCGATGTTCCTGTTGCCGGGTGCGGTCGCCGCGCGCGGCGATGCGATTGCCCAAGGCTGGGCCGGGTCGCTGACAATGGGCGCTGGCCAGTTTTGCACCAATCCCGGTGTCGCCGTGGTGCTTGACAGCGATGAAACTCGCGCTTTCGTCGCGGCCGCCCGTGACGCGGTGGGCGATGTCGGCGCGCAAACCATGCTGACAGATGGCATCGCCGATGCCTACCGGTCGGGCCGCGACCGCATCGCGGGCAGCGCCGGTGTGCGTGAGGTATTGACCAGTGTCTGCGACCTGCGCAACGCCACGCCCTATCTTTATGAAACCGACGCCGATGCGTGGCTCGCCAACGAAGAACTCGGCGAAGAGGTATTTGGCCCGCTCGGCCTGATCGTCCACGCAAATGATGCGGCGCAAATGGCTCAGATTGCACGGTCACTCCAAGGGCAGTTGACCGTGACCATCCATATGGATGACAGCCCGGCCGATACCGACCTCGCCCGCACGCTCATGCCG
>JBNKYL010000167.1:0-6814 GCA_050300875.1 Paracoccaceae bacterium | reverse complement strand
TCGCCGCCCTGATGGAACGTGATGGCCACAAGGGATTGCGCGTCGGCGTAAAGAAAGGCGGCTGCGCGGGCATGGAATATACCATGGAATACGCCACCGAAATTGACCCCCACGACGAGGTGATCGAACAGGATGGCGCGCGGGTGATGATCGCGCCGATGGCGCAGATGTTCCTGTTCGGTACGGAAATCGACTATCAAACCAGCCTTCTTGAAAGCGGGTTCAAGTTCAATAACCCCAATGTAGTCGATGCCTGCGGCTGCGGAGAATCAATCAGTTTCGCCGAAAACCTCTGACCGCTTGTAATTCGCGCGCCCTTCTTCGATAGTGCCGCGTGAATGGTATACCAAGAGGTCCCAAGCCCATGAAACTGCTTCGTTATGGCCCGCGCGGCAAGGAAAAACCCGGCCTTCTGGACGAACACGGCATCATCCGCGACCTGTCCGATCACGTCCCCGATTTCGGCGGCTCGACTGTGTCCCGCGCTGCAATTGACAAGCTGCGCGACCTGAACGCCGATCTCTTGCGCCCGGTCGAAGACGTCCAGCGCATCGGTGCGTGCCTGGCCTATGTGCCGAACTTTTTCTGTGTGGGCCTGAATTACGCCAAGCACGCCGCTGAAAGCGGCATGGAACCGCCCAAGGAACCGGTCCTGTTTTCCAAGGCCTCTTCGGCCCTTTCCGGTCCCAACGACCCCGTCCTGATCCCGAAAGACTCCGAAAAATCGGATTGGGAAGTCGAACTGGGGGTCGTGATCGGCGAACACTGCGAATATGCCTCGGAAGCCGAGGCGCTGGCCAAGGTCGCGGGCTACTGCACGATCAACGACGTCTCTGAACGCGAATTCCAGATCGAACGCGGCGGTCAGTGGATCAAGGGCAAATCGGCCCCGACATTCGGCCCCACCGGCCCCTGGCTTGTCACGGCCGACGAGGTGCCCAACCCGCAGGCGCTGTCGCTTAACCTGGCGCTGAACGGCGAAACGCAGCAGAATTCATCCACCGCCGACATGATTTTCGGCGTGGCCGAAATCATCTCCTACATGTCCCGTTTTATGGCGCTGCAACCGGGTGACATCATCGCCACCGGCACGCCCGAAGGCGTCGGCATGGGCCAGAAACCGCAGCGTTTCCTGCGCCCGGGCGACGTGATGGAATTGTCCGTCGAAGGTCTGGGTATGCAACGTCAGGACGTGCGCGCCCATCCGGGCTAGCCGACCCGCGCCCCGAAATAGGCATCGGCCGAAAGGTAGCCCGCCAGCCGGGCTGCTTCGGCCCAGTCGCGTTCGATCCAGTCATCGCCGACCAGCAACACCGCGTCGCCGGGCAGTTTCCGGCCGCGCAACACCGCGCCCAGCCCTTCCCGCGCCATGCCCCATGACGCAAGGACATGCGGGGCCTGCGCAAACCCATCCAGCGGCCCGCCCGCGTTCGCGGCTTCGGCCAGACCGACCTGTAAGGGCGACCGCACCAGGCAGATCCTTTGTTCGGACCGGATATCCTGCAACTTCGCCGCCCGATCCCCGGGCAGCGTCGGCGTTTTAGCAACTATCCGCAACGCATTGGTCGAAAAAAGAAAACCTATCAGATCGCGCCCAGTCGATGCGCGCACCGACGCATAGGTCTTGTAATCCAGCCCCAGTTCCTGCGCGCGGCGCACCCGTGAACGGATCACCTCGACCGGCAGGCTTTGGCCCAGAAGCGACTTGCGCGCCCGGCCCCAGCAATGCGCCCGCCAGCTTGTGCCGCCTTCCATCGTTGGCCCGCCATTATGGCCCGGCCCCGCGATCATGCCTGAAACTCCGCCAGCCGCGCGACATAGCGCGCCATGGTGTCCACCTCGATATTGACCTGCTGACCAGCGTTCACATCGCCCCAGTTGGTGACCTCTTTCGTGTGCGGGATCAGGTTTACGCCAAATTCCGCGCCCTCGACTTCGTTCACCGTCAACGACGTTCCGTTCAGCGCCACCGATCCCTTGGGCGCGATGAACTTCGCCAGCGCCTCCGGCGCGCGGAACCGCACCCGCGTGCTGTCGCCCTCGTCCGTCACCGAAACCACTTCGGCCATGCCATCGACATGGCCCGACACGATATGCCCACCCAGTTCGTCTCCGACCTTCAGGGCGCGTTCCAGATTGATGCGCTTGCCTTCATGCCAGCCATTGCGCCCGATATTTGTTTTGCCCACTGTTTCGGCCGAAATCTCCACATCGAACCAGTTCTGTGGGTCTCGGCCCACTGCGATCACCGTCAGGCAGACGCCGTCACAGGCAACCGACGCCCCGATATCGATGCCATCCACATCATAGCTTGTGCCGATCCGCGCGCGCAGGTCGCCACGCTGTTCTAGCGCAAGAACGCTGCCGATATCCGTGACAATCCCTGTAAACATTGGCGCAACCCCTGATCTGTTGCCTTTGACTAGCCCGCAGCCGGGAACGGGGCAAGAACCCTATCCCATTACTCTGTTCCGATTCCAAAGATTCTGCGGTAAACTCAAGACCACAATCAAGAATTTCGGACGTCGAGCAGGCAAACCGGACCATGACCAGAACCGCAGCAGGCAAGCACTTCCTGTTTCTTCAGGGACCGCACGGGCCATTCATGGCCGGGCTTGCCCGCGCGTTGCGCAAATCCGGCGCGACAGTTCACCGTGTGGGCTTCAATGCCGGCGACCGCGCCTTCTGGGGCCGCCAGCCGGGCTATATCGCCTTTACCGGCACACTCGATGATTGGCCCGGCAAACTCGCCGAACTGATTGAACGCCACGACATCACCGACATCCTTTTTTACGGCGACGCCCGCCCCATACACGGGGCCGCCGCCGCGGCTGCCCGCGAACGCGGCTTGACATGCCATGTGCTCGAAGAAGGATACCTCCGCCCGTATTGGGTGACCTATGAACGCGGTGGGTCGAACGGAAACTCCCCCCTCATCGGCCGGTCG
The DNA here is from genome assembly GCA_050300875.1 of Paracoccaceae bacterium. Classification (GTDB taxonomy): domain Bacteria; phylum Pseudomonadota; class Alphaproteobacteria; order Rhodobacterales; family Rhodobacteraceae; genus CBDCFL01. The sequence continues at coordinate 3,867 of JBNKYL010000167.1, read as the reverse complement.
GTAACGCAGATCACCCAGATCATGGCGCATCAGGACAGCGCCGCTGTCGAGACCCCCGATCACTGGGGCACGCTGCGCAGTCACATTCTGTACGGCGCCCTTTACCATTTCTTCGTCTTGACCGCGAACCGGCGCTATCGCCGTTACGGTCCGCATCGCGCCATCAGCGTAGCCCGCGAATTTCGGCTGCAAATGCGCAAACTGGCACTGATGCCCCTGACATGGGCGCATCGTGTGCGCGCAACCCGCCGGATCTTTCGGGGCGGATTTCCATATCACCTCGCCCTGATGCAGCTGGAACATGACGCAAACTTCCTGGCCTATTCACCGTTTTCGAGCCAGGCCGAGTTCATCGTCAAAGTCATCGACGCCTTCAGGGACGGCGCGCCGCCTCACCACCACCTGGTTTTCAAGGCGCACCCGTTGGAAGACGGCCGCGTGCCGCTGCGCCGGGTCATCCACCAGGCCGCCATGCGCGCGGGAATCTCGGATCGGACGCACTACCTCAGCGGCGGCAAACTAGCACCCCTGCTGGACCATGCGGTTTCGGCGACCACCGTCAATTCAACTTCGGCTCAACAGGCGCTTTGGCGCGGCCTTCCGTTGCGAGCGTTCGGCGTCTCCCCCTATTCCAAGCCGGAATTCGTTTCAAATCAACCGCTTCATCGCTTTTTCCACAATCCGGCCGCGCCAGACCTGTACGCCTATCGTGCATACCGAAACTACCTCCTTGCCACCTCGCAATTGCCCGGCAGCTTTTACACCGCGCGTGGTCGCGCACAGGTCATCCGCCGACTGTCGGACGCCTTGCTTGACCCGCTTTCCCCCTACGAACGTTTCGAAGCCACCGAACACAAAGCGGCAGCATCGCAACATCTTGCCCTGATGTAAGTCCAACTGCCGCGAAGCGGTGGATTTCCCTCGGCAATTCCGCTACCGTCACAAAAAAAAGAATACCGAGGCAGTTTCAGGGCAAGGAGACCCGACAAAATGCTCCCCAGCAAAAGCTTGGCGCGTGGCGCCATGTTAGTTTTGGTCGCATTCAGCGTTGCGGCTTGTGGATTGCCGCGATCCGGTCCGTCCAAACGCGAAATCTACGCGGGTGCCGTCCAGAACGAAGGTGATGCCTTCATCATCGAGGTGGATGACGCAGTAACCCGCGCAACGGCCATTGTCCCGGCCTTTGGCTTTACCGATGATTTCCTGAATGCGGGCGTCCTTGGCGCCGATCTGATTTCGCCGGGGGACATGATCGGCATTTCGGTCTGGGAAAACGTTGATCAGGGCCTGCTCAGCGGCGCAGGCGGTTCTGCCACGTCGCTCGAAGCGCTCCATGTCGACAGTCAGGGCTTCATTTTCGTCCCCTATGCCGGCCGCATCCGCGCGGCGGGCAATTCGGTCGAAACGATCCGTCGCATCATTACCGAGAAATTGTCAGAACAGACCCCCGACCCACAGGTGTCGGTGCAACGGCTTGCCGGTGATGGCGCGACCGTCACCATCACGGGTGAAACCGGTACCCAAGGGGTTTATCCCATCGAACGTCCGACCCGCACGTTGACGGCGATGCTGGCCAATGCCGGCGGCGTGGCCATCGACACCGAAATCGCGCAGATCACGATTTTCCGCGGCGACAAATCCGCGACCATCTGGTTCCAGGATCTTTATCGCAACCCCAAGTACGACATCGCGCTCCGGGCTGGCGACCGAATCCTCGTCGAAGGCGACACGCGGTCCTTCACCTCGCTCGGGGCCACGGGCCAGGCCAAGGTTCAATTCGAAGCTCAGGCGATTTCCGCGATTGAGGCGCTTGCCCAGATGGGCGGGCTGCAGACCAACACCGCCGACCCAACCGGCGTGTTCGTCTTCCGCAACGAATCCGAAGAGATCGCCAATGCAGTGCTGGGCCGTACCGACCTGGTCGGACCGCAGCGGATGGTCTATCTGCTCAACCTGACCGAACCGAACGGCATGTTCATCGCCCGCGATTTCGTCATTCGTGATGGCGACACGCTCTACGTCACCGAAGCACCCTACGTGCAGTGGAACAAGGCCGTGCGCGCCTTCTTCGGGGCCCTGTCCACGGTCAGCACCTTCGAAGGCTACCTTCAGTGACCGGTGCATGAACCCGGACGACCGGCGCAATCTTTACGTCTATAACGGCGGCCTGCTCACAGGCCGCCGTATTCGTCGCATCCTGGACCTTGCGGGCTGGGATGTGCGCCTTGGCCTGCCCGGCCCTGATGACTGGGTTGGGGTCTGGGGTCAGTCGCCCACCGCGCCGCGTGGCGAAACCGTCGCCGCCCATACCGACACGCCTATCCTGCGCGTCGAAGACGCCTTCCTGCGATCCGTGCGCACCGGTCGATCAGGTGAACCGCCGCTCGGGCTCTGCCTCGACAAGACCGGCCTGCATTTCGATCCCTCCGGCCCGTCCGACATCGAAACCCTGCTGGCCAGTGAACCGCTGGACGACACCGCCATGTTGGACGCCGCGCGCGCCGCAATCGAGCGGATGACATACTGGCAGGTTAGCAAATACAACGATTTCGACCCGCGCGCCGACCTGCCGCAGGCACCCTATATCCTGATCATCGACCAGACCCGCGGCGACGCGTCCGTCACCGCCAGCGGCGCCACCGCCGACACGTTCCGCGACATGCTTGTTCAGGCCCGTTCCGACTTTCCGGGCGCACAGGTCTATATCAAGAGTCACCCAGAAACCGCGTCAGGCCACCGCCCCGGCCATTTCGACGACAGCGATCTGTCCGACAACGTGGCTTTCCTGTCCGACCCGCTGCCGCCCTTCGCGCTGATGCAGGGCGCGTTGGCCGTCTATACGGTGTCCTCGCAAATGGGCTTTGACGCGATCTTTGCAGGCCACCGCCCCCGCGTTTTCGGCCAACCCTTCTATGCTGGGTGGGGCCTGACCGATGACCGCGACCCGATCCCGCGCCGGGGCCGTAACCTGACCCGTGCCCAGCTCTTCGCGGCCTCGATGATGCTTTACCCCACGTGGTACGACCCCCATGCCGACGCGCTCTGTTCTGTCGATCAGGTCATCGACATGCTCGCCGCCCGCGCCCGCGCCCACCGCGAAGACCGCGCAGGCTACGCCGCCGCCAATATCCGCCGCTGGAAACGACCGCACATGCGGCGGTTCTTCGGGCAATCGAATGGCATTACCTTTCACGCCAGCCCCGAAACCGCCCGCAGGAAGCCGCGTCACATGATGGTCTGGGGCGCCGCCCCCGACATCGAGGCCCCGGTCATTCGCGTCGAAGACGGGTTCGTGCGATCCCGTGGCCTTGGCGCAGAACTTGTCCCGCCGCTGTCTCTCGTCGCCGATGATATCGGCATCTACTACGATGCAACCCGCCCCAGCGCGTTGGAAAACCTGATTGCCGATACAGGCGGTTTACCCGCCGCCGAACGCGCCCGCGCGGACCGGCTGATCGCCCGCCTGACCCGCGACCGGATCACCAAGTATAACCTTGGCACCGCTGCACCGCCCGACCTGAAACCCGGGCACCGCATCCTTGTGCCCGGACAGGTCGAAGACGACGCGTCGATCGAACTTGGCTGCGACGGCATCCGCACCAACGCCGCCCTTCTGGCCGAAACGCGCGCCAAGAACCCCGATGCCGTGATCGTCTACAAACCGCACCCCGACGTGCAGGCAGGCCTGCGCAAGGGCCATGTCACCGACGCCGACATTCTTGCCCATGCCGACCACATCCTGACCGACATCGACGCCGCCACAGCCATCGACCTGTCCGACGAGGTCTGGACCATGACTTCCGCCCTCGGATTCGAAGCACTGCTGCGCGGCAAGCCCGTTACCTGCCTGGGCATGCCCTTCTATGC
>JBNKYL010000166.1:0-3457 GCA_050300875.1 Paracoccaceae bacterium | reverse complement strand
CGATCTGGACCGGCCCGCGCGGTCGCTATATCGGGGGGCCGATGACGGCCGAAGATGCCTGGCTGGACTTCAACCAATGCGTGGCCAGTTGGCTATTGCGCGGGATCGGCTGGCTGACAGTGACAGACAAGGTGGACGGGTCTGTTCTTGGGCTGGTCGGGTTCGGACAGGAACATGGCGATCCGGAATGCGAATTGGGCTGGCTTCTGATCGAGGCCGCCGAGGGCCAGGGATATGCCACCGAAGCTGCCCGCGCCCTGTTGCCGATGGGCTTTGCCCATTTTGGCGCGGGCAAATTCGTGAGCTACATCCACCGCGACCATCACGCATCGCGCGCCGTGGCCGAACGACTGGGCGCGGTGGCCGATGCCGATCCGCATCCGCTTTACCCCGAGGGCATGGTTTACCGCCATATCAAGGAGCCGCAGGCATGACCGACGATATCACCCGCGCCGCCGAGGTGCTGAAAGAACACCGCGCCGCCATCGACCGGCTGGACGCGATCCTGGTCTATACGCTGGCCGCACGCTTTGCCGAAACGCAGGCCGTGGGCAAGCTGAAGGCCGAACATGACCTTCCCCCATCCGATCCCGCACGCGAACAGATCCAGATCGCGCGGCTGGAGCGGATGGCAGAAGAGGCCGGGCTGGACCCGGACTTTGCCAAGAAATTCCTGAACTTCATCATCGGTGAAGTCATCAGGCATCACGAAGAAATCAAGGGATGATCTGGGGGAAACCCCGGTCAAATAGCTAGAACGTAAGGAGAAATAACGATGGCTATGAAAATCCGACTGGCCCGTGGCGGGTCCAAGAAGCGCCCCTTTTATCGCGTTGTTGCGGCTGACAGCCGTATGCCCCGCGATGGCCGTTTCATCGAAAAGCTGGGCACCTATAACCCGCTCTTGCCGAAAGACAGCGAAGATCGCGTCAAGCTGGACATGGACCGCGTGAAGCATTGGTTGGACCAGGGCGCGCAGCCGACCGACCGGATCGCGCGTATGCTGGAAGCCGCCGGCGTTCTGGAAGCCAAGACGCGCAGCAACCCCAACAAGGCGAAGCCCGGCAAGAAGGCGCAGGAACGCGCTGACGAGAAAGCTGCAAAGGCTGCTGAAGCTGCCGAAGCCGCTGCTGCACCGGTCGAAGCACCGGCTGAAGAGCCTGTCGCCGAAGAAGCCCCGGCTGAAGAGGCCGCGGCCGAAGAATAAGGGCGCGTTTCGTGCTCTTTCGCCTGTTCAGGCTACCGCTATTGCTCCTCGCGGCGTTTGCCGCGGGGGTCTATTTCGAACGCAACCAACGCCATGAAGCCTGCGTGGAAAACAACGGCTATTGGTCGGCAGAGGGATATTGTGTTCATGAGTAAGCCCAAGGATGACCGCGTTCTTGTCGCCGCGATTGCAGGGTCTTTCGGCGTGTGCGGCGAGGTGCGGTTGAAAAGCTTCACCGCCGAACCGGAAGCCGTGGCCGCATATGGCCCGTTGACCGATGAGGCCGGAACAACAAGCTATACGGTCAAGATCGTGCAGGCGATCAAGAACGGGTTTTCAGCGCGGCTGTCAGGTGTCGTGACCAAGGAACAGGCTGACGCCTTGCGTGGCACGCGGCTGTTTGCGCCACGTTCTGCCCTGCCTGCCCTTCCTGATGACGAGTTCTACCACGCTGACCTGATCGGCATGACGGCCCAGGATGCGGGCGGTGAACGGTTGGGGCGGATCAAATCGGTGCAAAACCACGGCGCGGGCGATTTGCTGGAACTGGATGTCGGGCCGGGCAAGGCATCGGTCTTGGTACCTTTCACCCATGCGATCGTTCCCACCGTCGATCTGAGCGCGGGTCGCGTCGTGATTGATCCGCCCGACGGGCTGTTCGACTAGGCGTCTGCCAGGAAATCCAATGTCGCTGTCATCATTTCATCCCATGCCGGATCGGAGGGGATGACGAGCGTGTTGTTGCTGTCCAGGATCATCAGTTCGGCACCGTCGATGCCGCGGGCCAATGCCTGCGCCTCTTCGACGGGGTGGATCGTGTCGCCGCTGGAATGGATGATAAGCGTCGGGATCTTCACCGCGTCGAGCACCGGGCTGGCGTCGAAACGGTCTATGAGTTGCCGGGCCGGCACGACCTTGTCGCGATCGGTCGCGCCAGAAAGAAGACCGATCAGGTCGGTGACTTTCTGCCGGTCGGCATCGGGGATGATCATTGACACCCAAGCGCGCATGAAGCCGTTATTCGGGTCGCCCCAGCCGTTTTTCATGAGCGCGATCACCGGGTCCTGATCGGGGCTGAGCGCGGCGCCGGGCCGTTGGGATCGGCCGCGCACGTAACCTTCGTGGATGACCAGCCGGGTGACGCGGCCGGGGTTGGCGGCGATATAGGCAAGGGCCACAGGCACCGATTGCAGTTGTGACACCAGCGCAAATTTGTCGTAGCCGGCCGCATCGGCCACGGCGGCCATATCGCTGACGTAATCGTCCATCGTCGCACCATCGAGCTGCGCATCGGACATGCCCGTGCCACGCACATCGTATCGGATCAGCGTGTGCGTTGCGCCCATGCGCGCGAATACTGGTTGCCAGAAGTCGCTGGCCCAATCGAGTTCGAGATGGGACAGGTGATGGCTGGTGCGCATGACCGGCGGACCTTCGCCGCTGACGGCAAATGCGATGCGCGTGCCATCAGCTGACTTGGCATATCGGATACGCGGGCGGCTGGGCGTGGCGGCAGCCGTTTCGACCGGAGCCGCGTCGTTGCGGGTCACCGGCACATGCAGTTCGAATCCGCGGCGGGATAGCGTGCGGATCACCGCCTGTCGCTGGCCATCGTCGCCAACAGCAGTGCGCGCGGCGTTGATCCGGGCGCTGATCGTGGCGTCGGACACGATCCGCCCCTGCCAGACCACTTCGATCAGTTCATCCTTGGGGATCACCCGACCGGCATTGCGCACGAACAGCGCCAGAAGGTCAAAAACCTGCGGCTCGACAGATACCGGTTCCCCGTTTCTGGTCAGGATCAGCCGGTCGCTATCCAGCATGCATCCAGCAAAGGAAAACTGCATCCATCCCCCGATGGTCAAGTGATTTAGGGTAAACCTAAAGGCAAATCACGCAAATCCCAAGGGGTTCTAAAGCCCCCCTTCAAGCGGACACCTCGTGGTTGGTGCACGTTGGGTTCATCGAAAATGACAAACGCAAGGATGCCTCTGATGACCGACATGACCCAGATCAAGACCCGCGCCGATGGTTCGATCGACACCGCCTTTTACATGGCTCGCGGCCGCCTGATGCGGAGCGAAGCCGCACATGACATGGGCCGCGCGACACGCCGCAGCGTTGCGCGCCGGATCGCGGGTTGGATCGCCGCCCTGCCCGCCCGTGCGCTGTCACGCGCCTGATTGCCGCGAACGGGCGGTTTCGCTATGACGCTGGCCTGAACTCATTTTCCGGGCCCACGTCAAATGA
>JBNKYL010000165.1:0-4703 GCA_050300875.1 Paracoccaceae bacterium | reverse complement strand
GCGCATCGCCGTGGCCGTCACACCGGCGGTCAGGGGATAGACCGGTTCGAATTCGGGAATCTCATCCGCATCTTCGGGGCGCACGATGTGGTCGGGGTGGACCATCTGCGCGATACCATCGAACAGTTCCACCTTGCCCGACACGATCCGGCGCTGTCCGGTCGGCAATTGCCGGGCCAACCAGTCCTCGCGCGCGTGAAAGAAGACAAGTTGAAACGTCGTGCGCGCATCTTCAACGATCACGCGATAGGGCCGCCCGCGCGCACGCGGCTTTTCATGTCGACCAACCGTCACCTCGATCGTCGCGGTGGCCGGTGCCGCGACATCCAGAACCGACGCCTTCCGGCGGCGATCAATGACGGCATGGGGCAAATGCAGGATCAGGTCGCGCGGCAGGTCGATGCCGATCTGACCAAGAGCCGCCGCGCTCTTCGGACCGATGCCGGGCAAGGTTTCCAACCCGGCGAATAACGGAAAAAGGGCCTCGGGCCGGCTCATGCCGACCCGGCCAGCTCGATCCAGGCATCTTCGTCGATGATCTCGATCCCAAGCTCCTGCGCTTTCTTGGCTTTCGATCCGGCACCGGGCCCGGCCACGACAAGGTCCGTCTTCGCTGAAACGGATCCCGCCACCTTTGCGCCCATGGACTCCGCCCGCGCCTTGGCTTCGGCCCGTGTCATTCGTTCCAGGGTTCCGGTGAATACGACCGTCTTGCCCGCCACCGGGCTATCAGTTGCGCGCGGGGTCGCATCCTGAATGTCCAGTTCGGCCACCAACCGGTCAATGGACCCGCGTTCCGCAGTCTGATGGAACGCCGTCACCACAGAGGTCGCCATCACCTCGCCCACCCCGTCAATATTCAAAAGCTCGTCCCAGGCCGGGCCTTCCATCGTCCCCGCTGCAACCATGGCCTGTTCGAAATTCGACCAGCTCACATAATGGTTGGCCAAAAGCCCCGCAGCACTTTCGCCGACATGGCGGATGCCAAGCGAAAAGATCACGCGCCGCAACTCGATGTTGCGTCGTGCCTCAATCGCGGCAAACAGATTCGCGGCGGATTTGTCGCCATAACCCAGCCGGTTGGCCAGATGCGTCAGGTTGGCCGCGTCGCGCCGTTGAAGCGTAAAGATATCGGCCGGTTCGCGGATCGGCAGTTGGTCATCCGCATAGAACATTTCGATCTGTTTTGCGCCCAGCCCGTCAATATCGAATGCCGCGCGACTGACGAAATGCTTCAGCCGTTCTACCGCTTGCGCCGGGCAAATCAAACCTCCCGTGCACCGGCGCACGGCGTCACCATCTTCGCGGATGGCGTCGGATCCGCATTCGGGGCATTTCGTTGGAAAAACATAGGGGTGCGCGTCGTCTGCACGCTTGGACAGGTCGACATCCGCGACCTTCGGGATCACATCACCCGCGCGATAGATCTGCACCCAGTCACCGGGGCGAATGTCCTTTCCTTCCCGGATCGGCGCGCCATCGGCCCCGCGACCGGCAATGTAGTCTTCGTTGTGCAACGTCGCGTTCGACACCACCACCCCGCCCACCGTCACCGGTTTCAGGCGGGCGACCGGCGACAGAGCGCCCGTGCGCCCAACCTGAATGTCTATCCGCTCCAGACGGGTCCAGGCCAGTTCTGCGGGGAATTTATGCGCAATCGCCCAACGCGGTGTCGTCGACCGCATCCCCAGACGGGCCTGCAGATCCAACGCGTCGACCTTGTAAACGACCCCGTCGATGTCATAGCCCAGCGTTGCGCGCTGTGCCTCGATCTTGGCGTAATGGGCCAGCATTTCGTCCGGGCCGTGGCAAGTCCGGGTCAAGGGGTTGGTCTGAAACCCCATTTCCGCCAGCCGTTTGATGGCCCCCATCTGGGTCTGCGCAAGTGGCGCAGACAATTCACCCCAGGCATAGGCGAAAAAGCGTAGCGGCCGCGTGGCGGTGATCTTGGGGTCCAGTTGGCGCAATGACCCGGCCGCGGCGTTGCGCGGATTGGCAAATGTCTTCCCGCCTGCTGCGGCCTGACGCTCATTCAGGGCGGTGAAATCGACAAGGTCCATGTAGACTTCGCCGCGGACCTCAACGATGTCAGGGGCAGCGGACAACACGAGAGGAATGTCCGCTATCGTCCGGGCATTGGCCGTGACATTTTCGCCGGTCTCGCCATCGCCACGTGTGGCAGCATAGATCAGTCGCCCCTTTTCGTAGCGCAGCGCAAGAGACAACCCGTCGATCTTGGGTTCAGCTGTGTAATCCAGCAACGCGTTTTCCATGCCAAGATAACGCCGGATCGATTCGTCGAAATCGCGCACATCCGTTTCATCAAACGCATTCGCCAATGACAGCATCCGTACGGGGTGGCGAACCTTGGCAAATCCTTCGGATGGGCGTGCGCCGACCAGTTTGCTTGGGCTGTCATCGCGCAGAAGCGCAGGAAAAGCAGCCTCGATCGCCGCGTTTCGACGTTTCAGGCGATCAAATTCGGCATCGCTGATTTCGGGCGCATCGTGGCGGTGATAGGCATCATTGGCCCGCGCAAGGATGTCGGCAAGCCGCGCCAGTTCGGCCTTGGCCGCGCCTTCGTCCATCCCGGCAATATCCGGAAATTCCTTTTCCCCGCCCAAAACCATCACGCGCCCTTGGCCCAGATACCATGGCAAATTGATAGGCGGACCCACCGGTCACGTCCAGCCAAAGCGCGGCGCAGCGCCTGCCGTCAGGCCAAGAAAATGCGGCCCGGCAAAGGTCCGCGCCGCATGAAATGCAACGTAATGCTAGGATCAGGCGCCGATCGCGACACGCTGTTCCATTTCCTTGGGATGCGGATCGCGCAAGACGTATCCCCGCCCCCAGACGGTTTCGATGTAATTTTCGCCATCCGTGGCCTGGCTGAGTTTCTTGCGCAGCTTGCAGATGAAGACATCGATGATTTTCAGTTCCGGTTCATCCATCCCGCCATACAAGTGGTTCAGGAACATTTCCTTGGTCAGGGTCGTGCCCTTGCGCAGCGAAAGCAGTTCCAGCATCTGGTATTCCTTGCCGGTCAGGTGCACGGGTTGACCCGCTGCCGTCACCGTCTTGGCGTCCAGGTTCACCTCGATTTCGCCGGTGGTGATGACGGATTGCGAATGCCCCTTTGACCGGCGAATGATCGCGTGAATACGCGCCACAAGCTCTTCTCGATGGAACGGTTTGGTCAGATAATCATCGGCACCGAAGCCGAAGCCCTTGATCTTGTTTTCGTTGTCGTCCGACCCTGACAGGATCAAGATCGGCGTATCGACACGGGCCATGCGCAACTGGCGCAGCACTTCATGTCCATTCATATCCGGCAAGTTCAGGTCCAGAAGGATCAGATCGTAGTCATACAGCTTGGCCAGATCGATGCCTTCTTCGCCCAGGTCCGTCGCATAGACATTAAGGTTCGCGTGGGTCAGCATCATCTCGATGCTTTTGGACGTTGTCGGATCGTCTTCAACCAAAAGGATACGCATGCGTCCTTCTCCATTTCATTCCGGTCTCTTCGGTCATAATTGGCGAAGATTGGTTAACGCCCCGTTACCCATATGAACAACAGTAGCAAGACAACTCAAGGTTGTCTATGCTCCTGCAGCTTCGTCACCTTCAGACCTGACAATCCATGCTTGTCTACAGCCATAATCCATTCATCCAGCTCCTCCTCAGACAAGCTCCAGCGCTCGAGCGCTTCCTCTGTCGTGATCAACCCAGAATTGAGCCCGCGCACCACCGCTGCCTTGCGGCTGGCTACCCAACGCGTGGTTTCCGGCGGCGGCAGATCGGCCCTGGTCAGGACTGTTCCATCGGGCATTTTGACGGTGCGTGGCCCGTCGACCTTTTTCAGATACATGGTTTACCCCTTTGCTCCTCGCCGCCCAATCTGGTTTTCAGCCTTTAAGGATGCGTGAAAGCGGGGGTTGAGAGTGGTTCGCATTTTCCTATATTTCCGACGAACTTCCTTAACGCCGGGGTCATGACATGGACGCGCCTGCCAAGGTGACAGCGCCACATTCGCTGGGTTTTGCAAAACCGCCAGCCGAAACCCGCGTGGTCGTGGCCATGTCGGGCGGCGTCGACAGCTCCGTTGTCGCGGCAGAACTGGCTGCTGAAGGCTATGATGTCGTGGGCGTGACCCTGCAGCTCTACGACCACGGCGCAGCCCTGGCAAAGAAGGGCGCCTGCTGCGCGGGCATCGACATTCATGACGCGCGCCGCGTGGCCGAAGAAATGGGCTTTCCGCATTACGTGCTGGATTACGAAAACATCTTTCGCGACGCAGTGATCGACGAATTCGCTGACAGTTATCTGGCAGGCGCTACGCCGGTACCCTGCATCCGCTGCAATGAGCGCGTGAAATTCAAGGATTTGCTGGCAACGGCCAAGGATCTCGATGCCGATTGCATGGCCACTGGCCATTATATCCGTCGGGTCGAAGGCCCAAACGGGCCAGAACTGCACATGGCTGCCGACCCTGCCCGCGACCAATCCTATTTCCTGTTCTCGACGACACGCGAACAGCTGGACTTCCTGCGATTCCCACTAGGTGGGCTGCAATCCAAAACCGAAACCCGGGCGCTGGCCGCGCGCCACGGGCTGCCCGTGGCCGACAAGCCCGACAGCCAGGATATCTGCTCCGTGCCGGACGGAAACTACGCAGCGGTGATCGAAAAGATGCGCCCCGGTGC
>JBNKYL010000164.1:0-18477 GCA_050300875.1 Paracoccaceae bacterium | reverse complement strand
GCGATGTGTCGGAAAAGTCCGTGCCGAAAATGACGATGGTCAGCCCGCCAAGGAACGGCGGCGCGATATCGACGCGTACCTTCATCCCGCACCGTTGCCACAAGACCATTGGGGTTCTTGGCGCGGTCAGCGTCGCGACCGCCTGCCTGCTGAGACGGTCGCCCGCCTATGACGTGTCCACGCGTGGACAGGGGCGCGAACGCAGCCTTGCCATCGAACACCCGACGGGCGAAATGACAGTGGTGGCCACGCTGGATGAGCACGACTCGGTAGCCAGTGCCGCGATTCTGCGCACGGCGCGCAAACTGATGGATGGGGAGGTTTTTGGATGACGCAAGTGATGGATCCCGATTGGCTGGTCTTTCATCCCGATCCAAAGAAACCGGATTTCTTGCTGCCCGATGGCGCGGTGGATGCGCATTGCCATGTCTTCGGGCCATCGGCGGAATTTCCGTTTGCGCCGGAACGCAAATACACGCCCTGCGATGCGGGCAAGGACCAGTTGTTCGCGCTGCGCGACCATCTGGGGTTTTCACGCAATGTGATTGTGCAGGCCACCTGCCACGGGCGCGACAATGCCGCGACCATGGACGCCTGCCGGGCGGCGGGTGATCTGGCGCGCGGCATTGCGTCGGTCCGCCATGACATTGACGTGGATGAACTGGCCGAAATGCACGAGGCCGGCATTCGCGGCGTGCGGTTCAACTTCGTCAAGCGACTGGTCGATGCCACCCCGCGCGAACATTTCACCGCCGTGGCCGAACGCATCCAGCAATTCGGCTGGTCCATCGTCGTCTATTTCGAAGCCGCCGATCTGGCGGAGCTGACGCCGTTTCTGGAAAGCCTGCCGGGGATCATCGTGGTGGACCACATGGGGCGTCCAAACGTGGACAAGGGGGTGGATCATCCCGATTTCCAGCGTTTTGTCGACCTGATGGATCGCAATGAGAATATCTGGTCCAAGGTGACCTGCCCCGAACGGCTGTCGGTCAGCGGGCCGCCGGATTACGACGATGTGGTCCCCTTTGCCAAACGTATCGTCGATGCCTTCCCGGACCGGGTGTTGTGGGGCACCGACTGGCCGCATCCCAACATGAAATCGCACATGCCCGATGACGGGAACCTGGTCGATTACATCCCGCGGATCGCCACGACGGCCGAGGCGCAGCGCAAGCTGTTGGTGGACAATCCCATGCGGCTCTATTGGGGCCAATAGGGCGCGCAGGCGAAGAAAAATCATATAAGTTTTTCGTTCCGCCTATTCATTCTGCGCCCCCATTGGGGCGTGGTTGATTCAGATCAAACGGCCTATCCGGCACCCATGCGATTTTCCTTCAGGAAATGGAGGAGACAACCATGGACCAGCCGGCATTCGACTATCACATCGACATTCCTGGCACGACGATCTTCGACGGCAAGATGGCCATGAAAGGCTATGCGCTGAACAAGATGTGCTATTCTTTCAACAAGGCGGAGAACCGCGAAGCCTTCAAGGCCGACGAAGAAGGCTACATGGCAAAATTCGGCCTGAACGACGAACAGAAAGCCGCCATTCGCGCCCGTGACGTGTTGGGGCTGATCGCGGCGGGGGGGAATATCTACTACCTCGCCAAGTTCGCGGGCATCTTCAAGCTGTCGGTGCAGGATGTGGGCGGGTTGCAGACCGGTCGCACGACCGAAGAATTCAAGGAATTCCTGCAGTCGCAGGCATAGGGAGCAAGAGATATGGCCAAGATACTTGGTGGCATCACCACATCGCATATTCCCGCCGTGGGCAACGCGATCCAGAACGAGCTGTACGACGATCCCTATTGGAAACCATTCTTTGACGGCTATCCGAAGGTTCACGCCTGGATCAAGGAACACAAGCCCGACTATTGCATCAATATCTACAATGATCACGGGCTTGGGTTCTTCCTGGATCAGATGCCGACCTTTGCCATCGGCGCGGCACATGAATACCGCAACGAAGACGAAGGCTGGGGCCTGCCGTCGCTGGACCCGTTCCCCGGTGCGCCGGAACTATCGTGGCACATCATTGAATCGATGGTGGCCGATGAATTCGACATCACGTCCTGCCAGGAACTGCCGGTCGATCACGGATTTGTCGTGCCGATGCAGCTGTTCTGGCCCGGGGCCCCGCATCACCCGGATATGCCCAAGACGGTGCCGATCAGCGCCAATACGGTGCAGCACCCGATCCCTACGCTGAAACGCGCGCTGGCCTTTGGGCGGGCTTTGCGCAAGGCGCTGCTGTCCTTCCCGGAAGATGCGACCATCGTCGTGCTGGGCACCGGCGGGCTATCGCACCAGCTGGACGGCGAACGCGCGGGCTTCATCAACAAGGAGTTCGACCAGTACTGCCTGGACAACATCGTTCACAATCCCGACGAACTGACCAAGATCACCCGCATGGAACTGGTCGAAAAGGCGGGCGCGCAGGGCACGGAATTCCTGATGTGGATGATGATGCGCGGCGCGCTGGGCGACGACATCACGGAAATCACGCGGAATTATCACATCCCGATTTCGAACACCGCGTCCGGGACGTTGCTGCTGGAATGTGCGGCCTAGGCCACTAACTGCATGAACGAACAAGCGCCCGTGGTCTGTGACTGCGGGCGCATTGTTTGACGTCTGCCGATGTTACGTCGACCGAAGCCCGTATCTCCACTGTTTGCGGAACCGGATTTTAGGAACTAGACCACCTGCATGATTGCCTATGTCACGGTCGGCGCGGACGACATCGCGCGCGCAAAACGGTTCTATTCGGCATTTCTGCCTGCCCTTGGTTACGAGCTTGATGAAGGCCCGGAGGGTCTGAGTTATGTTCTGCCACAAGCGCAAGGTCAGCCCTTCGCGCCGCCGGATTTCTACGTCAAGCGGCCCTTTGACGGGCGCTCCGCCACGGCAGGGAACGGCACGATGGTTGCCTTCGAGGCGCGCAATCAGGCGCAACTGCGTGACCTGCATGCCGCCGCGCTTGCAGCTGGTGGTGCAGACGAAGGTCAGCCGGGATTCCGCGATGCCTATGGGCCGCGATTTTATGTCGGTTATCTTCGCGACCCGCAGGGCAACAAGATCGCGCTGTTTTCCAGCAATCCCGATGATCCGGGCCGGGACGGCTGACGGTCTATTTCTGCGACCGATACTGCATCCGGCTGGCTTCGTGGATGGGCCACGGGTGCACTTCGGCCCGCACCTCGACCTGGCGGTGGCGTTCGACAGTGGGCTTGGCGGTGCCGCCGTTAGGTTCGCCCCAGATCACGGACAGTTCCGTGCCGGTTTCGGCGTGTTCGGCGTTGACGATGGCGAGTGAAATCCACGCGCGTTCGTTGGATGAATAGGCGGGCGTGATCGAAAACCCGATATGCTGACCGCCCGCCATGACCATGTCATAGGGATAAGCCGCGTAGTGGGCGGCGGGCATTTCCATGTATTTGGGCGCCAGCCCGTCATGGTCCAAAAGCCCGGCATAGACCTGTGTCACGTCGTGGGCGTTCCAGACCAGCGTGACCTTTTTGCGGTGCGGGCCGGGGGCCATTTTTTCCAACGCGGCGCGACCAATGAAATCATGGTCGAACTTGACCACGCGGCCATAGTCCAGATCCCATGGTGTCAGGTAATAGTCTTCGACATTGTCCGACATGAAGCTGCCGCCGATGGTGGATACGGCTTCGAAGCTATTCGCACCCAGCCAGTCGCGATAGGGCTTCATCGCGTCGCCGGTGTAAATCGCGGGCAGGGGCGACGGGATCCAACCGCTTTCGGCGGCGGCCGCCGCATAGGCACGCGCGCCGACGCAGCGCAGGCCATAGGCTTCGCCCGCTTTCAGGAGCGCGGCCCTGACGTTGGCCATGTCCGCCACCGGACCCCAGATTTCCAGCCCTTGCGCGCCGCCCATGCCGTGGCTGAGCGTCTGGGCTTTGCAGCCCGCGATGGTGATCTCGCCCATGTTGAAGAACTTGGTTGTCAGCGGGCCGCCTTCGTTGACCTCGTTCAACAGGTCCAGCGCCCTGGGCCCCTGCAATTCATAGCGATAGGTCTTGCGGGGTTTGTCGGGATCATCCAGCGACCGCTGATCGCGTTCGACTGTCACGTCATAGCCGCCGGTTTCGGCGTGGAACTGCACCCAGTTGGGCAGGACGGGGCGGCCGACGATGTTGACCTCGTCATCGGCCAGCCCGAACAGGATGGCATCGCCGATGACGTATCCATCGTGGTTGCAGCAGACAATCTGTTTGGCCTTGCCACGTCCGAAATTGGCGAAGCTGTTGACCGCCAGATCGGACAGCAGGCGAATGGTGTCGGGGCCACGCACATAGAGGTCGGTCATGTGGAATGATTGATCCATCAGCGCGACGCTTTCGCGCCAGGCGCGTTGTTCTTCGATCCAGTGGGTGAATTCGGACGCGATCGGGAAGGCATAGCGCCCGGTCTGGGCGTTCTGCATCATACGGGCAGCATTGCCATGTGCGGCGATCTTTTCGTCGAAACTACCCATCGAAATCATCCTTTCAGAAAAGGCACCAGAATATCTGCCACGGCGTCGGGTCGTTCGACCGGCGCGAAATGGCCAGCATGCGCGATCACCTCAAGTCGGGCATTTGGTATCAGGTCCAGCATCGTCTGGTGCTGGGTGACCGGGCTCCATTGATCGTCCTCGCCCACCATCAGCAGGGTGGGGCAAGTGATTTGGGGCAGGTAGGTCCCGGCATCGGGTCGGTGGACCAGAGCGTTGATCTGGCGGGCGTGAATTTCGGGGGTCATGCGCAGGACCATGTCGGTCAGCGCGCGCATCAGGTCGGCGTTTTTCTGGTTTTCCGGCGTCACCATGCCCGGAAGCCAGCGGTCCGCCAGCGCCTGCATTCCGTTGGTATTGGCAAAGTCCACAATGGCACGGCGTTTTTCGATCTCTCCATCGGCCAGCGGGTGAATACCGGTGTCCAACAAGGCCAGCCGTTCGATTCGGTCCGGCGCGATCCTGGCCATTTCCATCGCCACGCGAGCGCCCATTGAATGACCGGCGACGCGCAAGGTGCCGGGGTAACGGTCCAGGCAATCCTGCGCCATCACGGTCAGGTTGTCCTGCGTGGTCAGGTCCGCGACCTCGGCGTCCAGCCGCGCCAATACCGGTTCCCAGACGAAGCGGTCACAGATCAGGCCGGGGATCAGCAGCACCGTCATTGGACTAGCCAATCATCGAATTGGGCAGGAACAGCGTGATCTGTGGGAAGAGCACAAGGATGATCAGCGTGATCAACATGGCGATCCAGAACGGGATGACGCCGCGAAAGATCGTGCCAAGGCTGACATCCGGGGCCACCGATTTCACGATGAACACGTTCACGCCGACAGGAGGCGAGATCAGCCCCATTTCCAGGGTCAGCACCACCAGCACGCCGAACCAGATCGGGTCCAGGCCCAGTTGCGTGATGACCGGGAAGAAGATCGGCATCGACAGGACCAGCATGGCGAAGCCTTCAAGGAAGCAGCCCAGCACCAGGTAACATGCCAGGATCAGCGCCAGGATCCCCAGCGGCGGCAAGGACAGCCCGCCCAGAAATTCACCCAGCGCCTGCGGGATATGCGACAGGGCCAGGAACGGGTTGATCATGTGGGCGGCGATCAGGATCAGCATGACAGTGGCCGTGGTGATGACCGACGAACTGGCGGCGTTCCAAAGCCCCTTGATCGTCAGGTGCCCCATCAGCGCACCGATGATGATGACCAGCCCGGCACCAACGGCTGCGGCTTCGACCGGCGAAAAGAACCCGCCATAGATCCCGCCGATGGTCAGGAGGATAACCGCCAGGATCGGTGTCGCCCCGGCCAGCGCACGGACTTTTTCGTTCATCGTGGTACGCGGGCCCTTGGGGCCCATTTCGGGGTAAAAATGGCACATCAGGCTGACGGTCAGAACGAACATCGTCAGCAGCAACAGCCCCGGCAGGACGCCCGCCAGAAACAGCCGCCCGATGCTTTCCTGTGTCAGGATCGCATAGATGACGAAGCCGGTCGATGGCGGGATCAGGATACCCAACGTGCCACCCGCCGCCACGACCCCGGTGGACAGGCGCGGGTCGTAGTCGAACCGTTTCATTTCCGACAACGACACGCGGCCCATGGTCAGGGCCGACGCCACCGACGAACCCGACAGCGCTGCGAATCCGCCGCAGCCGATCACCGTGGCCGATGCCAACCCACCCCGGACCGATCCGATGATCGCATAGGCCGCGTCGTAGAGGCGTCGGCTCATGCCCGTTTCGGTTGCGACGTTGCCCATCAGGATGAACAGCGGCACGACCACCAGTTCGGCGGATGACGCCAGAGTGAAGCTTTCAGATGCCAGGTAGGACATCGACGAGTTGAACCCGCCTTCCAGCGCCGCGATGCCGAAGAAGCCGACGAAGAACATGGCGAATGCCACGGGCACGCGCAGGGCGAGCAGCACGAACAGCAAGGCCATGCCGGTCACGCCGATGGCGAAATCGCTCATAGGGCTTCCTCTTGATGCGGGCTTGGTGCGCCGCCGAAGGCCAGCGAAATGGCGCGCAGGATCATCACGAGTGCGGTGATCAGGCTCATCACGATAGCCGCATATTGAAACCATGCCTTGGGCAGGTTGATGATGTTGGTGGACAGGTTCAGCATTCGGCTCAGCGCTGCGCTTTCCCAAAGCATATAGGCGATGCCAAGGAAGATCGCCGCCCCCAGAATGGCGGAAAACAGGTCACCCAGCCGGATCACGGCAGGCGAAAACTGCCGTTCGAACAGGTCCACGACGATGTGGCCGCGCACCTTTTCGCAGATCGCCATGCCGCCGAACACGATCAGCACCATCGCCATTTGGGAAATATCCTGTGCCCCTTTCAGGGGCGCGCCGAAATATCGGCCAACCACGTCGGTGATGATCACCACGACCTCGGTTATCAGGCCCAGTGTACCGACAAAGGCAGACAGGCGAACAAGCCCGTCTGCCCCTTTTTCAAAAAGTCCGAACAAGGACTACATGCCCTGCATGGTTTTCAGCACGTCTTCCGCGCCAAGTTCGCCGACAATGGCGTCACGCACCGGATAGGTGATGTCGCCAAAGGCTGCGATTTCGTCATCGGACAGGAAGTAGACCGTGTTGTCGCCGGTGGCCTGCAGGCTGTCGATGACCTGTTGTGCGCGCGCGTTCCAGCCGTCTTCGGCAGACTTCGAAAGGGGACGACCCGCGATGGAATCGATAGCTGCCTTTTCGCTGTCAGACAGGCTGTCATATTTGGCGGCATTCATCACGACGTAGAAGGAAATGCGGCCCAGGGGCGCGCCGATCGTGTAGCTGTTGGCCACCTCGTCCAGTTTGAAGTCGCCAATTGCGGACGCGCCGGTCACGACGCCGTCGATCAGGCCGGTTTGCAGCGAGTTGTAGATTTCGCCGGCAGGCATTTGCACCGGCGTTGCGCCCAAGGCTTCGATCACGGCAGCCGCAGCTGCACCGGAAACGCGAATCTTCAAACCTTGCAGGTCAGCCGGCGTCCGGATGTCGATGTCCTTCATGATGAAGACGTTGGGTTCGGACAGCCACAGCGCCAAAGGCTTGGTCGCCGGGAACTCGCTATCCAGCAGGCCCGCATCCATGGCGTTCCAGATCAGGTCATAGCCGGACATGCCATCGGGCAGGGCGCCGGGCAGTTCCGAAACCATGGTCTTGGGAAACTGGCTGGACGTATAGCCCTGAAGGCCCCAGACGATATCGGCCACGCCCTGAACGGCGCGGACATATTGTTCCAGCGGGCCCTTGCCCAGTTCCCCGCCCGGATAGACGTCGATCTGAACGCCACCTGCGGCTGCAGCGGCAGCCAACGGTTCGATTGTCGACTTGGTCAGCGTGTGTGCAGGCGGCACCCAGTGTGCAAACTTCAGGACAGTTTCGGCCTGTGCGGCGCCAGCCACGGTGCCAACGAAAAGCGCAGCGGCCGCGACCGTGCGCAGGAAAGGTTTGTGGAACATTGAGTCCTCCCATTTTTGTGGCCGGTGCGAAACCGCTCGGCCCTACAGGGCCGATCCTACGTGCAGGTTTCTGACAGGCCAAATCAAATTCACGCCGCGAGCATAACGTTTTGCTATACTTTGGTGCGACATGGCGGCGCGGTTTTCGCAGTTTTCTAAAAGAATATGGCGGGTAGATTCACCCGCCATATTCGATTTCCTGATGGGCTGTCGCCTTAGCTGCCCTTGGTCCGCCAGCTGTCGGCGTAGTTGTCGCGCGCTTCCGTCGAATAGGGCGTCGGCGAAACGCGGACCCGGATGGTGGTCTGTTCATGTGGCTCGACAGATGTCTTGCCCGACCCGCCATTGGGTTCGCCCCAGGTCATTTCCAGAACATCGCCAACCTCGACGCTGTCATCCACGACACCCAGCGACAGCACGCAGCGTTCGTTGAACGAATAGCCGTTGAACATCGACATGCCGACCATCTTGTCGCCGTGCATAACCATGTCAGCGGTCGACGACGCGTAGTTCGGCTGCGGGAAGTCGATCCACTTGTAGTTCTTGCCGCCCGGGTTGAACGAGCTGGCGATGACCTTGACGACATCTTCGGCGTTCCATTCGAAGGTGACCTTCTTGCGGTTCTTGCCATCCTTCATCTTGGCCAGCGCGTCCTTGCCGATGAAGTCATCCTTCTTCCAGCCGATATAGAAGCCATAGCCCAGTTCGAACGGGTTGACGTAGTAGTCTTCGATATTGTCGCTGACGAAGGACCCGCCGATGGATCCGGCAGCTTCGTAGCTGTCGGCCTTCAGGAATTCGCGGTACTCCTTCATCATGCCGTCGCCAGTGTAGATGCCCGGCAGCGGTGACGGGATCCAGCCCGATTCCAGTGTGTTGGTGGAATAGGCGCGGCTGCCCACCAGATGCATGTCGACGCCCACGTCGCGGGCGGCCTGCTGGATGGTGGTCTGGATGTAATGCTTGTCGGCGTAAGGTCCCCAAAGCTCCAGCCCCGGCGCGCCGGCCATGCCGTGGCGCAGAACCTTCACGCGGCGCGAACCGACGTTGATTTCCGACACGTGGAAAAACTTCACATCCGGCACCGGCCCGCCATTGACCTTTTCAAAGATCTTGTCGGCATCGGGGCCCTGGATCTGGAAGCGGTAATGCGTGCGATAGATGGCCTTGCCATCCGGGCGGCTATCGGACCGGGGGTCGTGGCTGACCTTGATGTTCCACTTGCCGATCGCGGCCTGGAACATGATCCAGTTCGAGGTCGGCGCGCGGCCGACGGTGACGAACTTGTCTTCTTCCAGGCGGAAGATGATGTGGTCGCCGATCACATGGCCGTTTGGCGTGACCGGCACGAAATGCTTGGCCCGGTCAGTGCCGAAGCCTGCGAAAGAGTTGATGCCGACGTGTGACAGGAACGCTTCGGCGTCCGGGCCTTGTACAGTGACTTCGTCCATGTGGTGGGTCTGGTCATAGAGCACGACGCTGTTGCGCCATGCTGCCTGTTCGGACCGCCAGTTGGTGAATTCCGGTGCAACGACCGGGTACACATACATGCCGATTTTCGAATTGCGCAGGTGCTCGACGATATTGCCGGACTGCTTGATGATATCCTCTAGGCTTTGCACCATGATACTCCTCCTCTTAGATTGTATACAAACTCTGCATTTTTTGCGTGATTCGCAACTGAAACACGCAGTTCCGTGCGCCTTGCGTCAATTTATGTATACAGCATCGGCGTCAGTTCACGATAAGTGCCAGCGCGGGCGTCATATTTTTCGAATCCGGGTCGGTCCCGAAAGCCTCCAGGTTTGCCCGCGCGGTGCGCGCATGTTCGCGTGCCAGGAATTCCGCCCTGGTCCCTTCGCCGGCCTCGATGGCCGAAATGATGGCGCGATGCTGGACCTGTGCCAAGACCAAGGCCTTGCCCGCCGCCTCGGAATCAGCCGCGCCGAGGACAAAGGCCGACGGCGACGCAAAGGGCAGGGATTTCGCACGCACCAATTCCCGTTCGATCAGGGCGCTGCCACAAAGCGATGCCAGTGCGTCATGAAACGCGGCGTTCAGTTCGCCATAGCGATCGAGGTTGGTGTTTTCGCCGACCGCGTTTTTGTCGATTTCTTCAACAATTGCTTTGATGTTCGCAAGTTGGTCGGCCGGAACCCCCCTTTCGGCCGCCATGCGTGCGGCTGTGCCTTCCAGCACACCCCGCAGCTCGATGGCATCGAACACGTCCGCAATTGTAAAGGATCTGACCGAGTATCCGCCACCTTCGCCGCGCTCCAGCAATCCCTCCTCGGCGAGGCGCACCATGGCTTCGCGCACCGGGGTCCGCGAAATCTGCAATTCGTCCGCCAGGGCGACTTCGTACAGGCGCGTGCCGCCGGTCAGCTTGCCGTTGACGATTTGCTGGCGCAGTTCATAGGCCGCGCGCTTGGCGTTTGTGCTACGTCTGGATCTGTCCAAGTTCGAATCCCGTCTTGTATACATGGCTTTGTATACAAGACGTCGCATTTGGCAAAGATCAGGCCGTGCCGCTTGTGATCACGCCTTCGCCGCCTTTGTACAGGGCCTCGGCCAAGTCGGCCCGGTGCGCCCGCACTGCACGTTGGTTGACCGAACCCTTGTCGGTGACTTCTCCGCGATCCAGGTTCAGCGGTTCGATCAACATCATCACCCGCGGCACCCGCAGCGAAGACCCAGTTGCCTTGCTGTTATAGGCGGCCAGCCTTTCGGCAATCGCTGCCCGCAGCTCGGGGTGGTTGTAGAGCGTGGCGTCGTCCATATCCTCGCCCCCGTCGATCAACCGTTCGATCGCCGGGCGGAACGGCACCAGCAACGCGCCAAGGCTGTCATGGCCTTCGCCGACGATCACCGCATCGCGGGCCAGCCCGCCAAGCGCATCGGTCAGCTTGGCGCGCAGCGCGCCCACGGCCACCCAGGTGCCGGTGCCAAGTTTGAAGTTTTCGGCCACGCGACCATCGAAAAAGAACCCCTTGGACGGGTCTTCGGGATCGGCGAAACGCAACGCGTCGCCCAGGCAATAAAAACCTTCTTCATCGAAGGCTTCGGCCGTCAGTTTTTCATTGCGCCAGTAGCCAGGCGTGATGTTGGGCCCTTTGACGCGAGCTTCCCATTTGTCTTCGACCGGCACCAGTTTCAGGATCAGTTCGCGCGCAGGCACCCCGATGCAGCCGGCTTCGGCGGTCGGATCGGTGTTGAACATCGCGAAAGGCGCGGTTTCCGTCGAACCCAGCCCGGTGCACAGCAAGACCCGTTCACCCGTCGCCTGCACGGCCAGTTCTTCCAGCTTGTCCCAGGTGTGCCGCGCCATCGCGGCCCCGGCGTAATAGGTCAGCTTCAGCGATCCGAAGAACGCCTTGGCCAGCGACGGGTCGGCTTCCATCGCCTCGACCAGCATTTCGTAGCCAAACGGCACGTTGAAATACCAGTTGGTCGAAACCTCGCGCAGGTTGGCGATGGTGCGCTGAATGCCGTCGCGTGTCGGGCGGCCGTCGTCGATGTGAAAGGTGCCGCCGTTGTAGATGGCCGTGTTGAATGTCAGGTTGCCCGCCGCGACGTGGTTCCAAGGCGCCCAATCAAGGATGATGGGCGGTTCGTCCCGCAGGAATGCGTAGCAATCCGTCATCTGTTCCATATTGGCGCACATCATCCTTTGTGTCTGGATGACCGCCTTCGGCGACCCGGTGGTGCCGGACGTAAAAAGGAATTTTGCCACGGTGTCCGGGCCGGTCGCCTGGTTGGCGGCATCGACGGCCGGGGTGACAGGCGTTGCCAGCAAGGCCGACCATTCCACGGCAAGCCCGTCGCCGGATCTTGCCAGCACCGGCAGACCGGCAAAGACGGATTTGATTGCAGGCAGGAATGGCGCGGTTTCTTCGACGAACACGGCCCCGGGTGTGATCTGGTCCCGAACGGAAACCAGTTTCTGGTAGTCGTCCGAAACCAGTGAATAGGCCGGAGCGATGGCAGCGGAAGGGATGCCGACATATTGCGCGCCCAGCGCCATCAACCCATGCGCCACGGAATTGCCGGACAGAATGACCAGCGGCCTTTCCACCGAAAGGTTCAGATCAAGCAGCGCCTGCCCGATGGACCGAATCTGCGCCAGCATCTGCGCGTAGCTGGTGCGCTGCCATTCACCGCCCGGCCCGCGTTCAGCCATCCAGATGGTGTCGGGTGTCTTGGCCGCCCAATGATGTATGCGATCCGACATGCGCACCGGGTAGGCGTCTAGCTTGTCCTTTTGCCAGACCAGCCAAGACCCGTCGTCGCGGCGTTCCCATTCGATGTCCGGTTCCCAAAGTTTCACAGCGCGTATCGATGTCGTCTGCATTCTACCGCCCTCCCGCTCCGGCACGCTACACGAGCCGATCTTACCCGGTCGCAACTAAATTGTTTACACGGAAACTTTCTGCAACGATACTATATTTCGACTTGGACGGTGCCAAAGGTGAAGCATGGACTATCTGACGCTCGAATTCGAAGGTCCGGTCGCGTTGGTCGGTCTGAACCGGCCCAGCAAGCGCAACGCGATTTCGGATGCGTTCATTGAGGAACTGGATCAAGTCATCACGCAGGTTGACGCTGTGGCCAAGGCGGCGGTCATCCACGGACACGGGCCCCATTTCTGCGCCGGTCTGGATTTGGCTGAACATGTCAAGAAAACCCCGTTCGAAGGCGTTCATGGGTCGCGTCGTTGGCACGAGGTCTTTGCCCGTATCCAGCGCGGCAAGCTGCCCTGGGTCGCCGCCTTGCACGGCGCCGTGGTGGGCGGCGGGTTGGAACTGGCGTCTTCCACCCACATCCGGGTGGCCGACCGCACCGCCTTTTTCGCCCTGCCAGAAGGCCAGCGCGGCATCTTCGTCGGCGGCGGCGCTTCGGCCCGTACCGCCCGGTTGATGGGCGTGTCGCGCATGACCGACTTGATGCTGACTGGCCGGTCGATCGACGCCGACACGGCGGAACGCTGGAACGTAGTCAATTACGTTGTGGACGAGGGCGAAGCGCTGGCGCTGGCTGTCGAGCTGGCGACAAAGGCATCGACCAATGCGGAAATTTCCAACTACGCAATCATCAACGCCTTGCCGCGCATCAACGACATGGGCACGGATGACGGGTTGTTCGTGGAAAGCTTCATCGCGTCCTTCACGGCCACCAGTCCCGAAGCCGAAGAACGCCTGAACGCCTTTTTAAACAAGAAGGTAGGCAAGGTCACCAACCCGAACAGCTGAAGGAACGCGGATGAACGCCCCTCTGCATCACGAAACCGAACAGGTCGAACTTGGCGAATTGACCGAGTCGCTGGGGTTCATGGTGCGGCTGGCGCAGGTCGCCACGTTCGACAAATTCTTCGACGAGTTTTCCAGCAAGGCGGTCACGCCCGGCGAATTCACGGTGCTGTGGGTGATAGACCTGAACCCCGGTATCAAGCAGGGCGAACTGGCCCGCGCGCTGAAGATCAAGCCCGCCCACATGACTAAGCTGGTTCAGCGGCTCGTAACGTCCGGTTATGCGGCGCGCACCGTGCCCGAAAACGACCGCCGGTCCGTGCATCTGGACCTGACCGACAAGGGCAAGGCTCATTATGCGCGCCACAGGGCCGCATTCCTGAATGTCCATCGCGCTGAACGCGGCGGCTTGTCCGAAGGCGAAGCATCCGAGCTTCTGCGACTGCTGCGAAAACTCATTTCCAACGGGGGAACCGATGCCGCTGAACATTGACGATCTGGTTGCCATCGACATCCACACCCATGCCGAAGAACCCTGCGATACGTGCCGGACCGACGGGTATAACGAGTTTCAGGCAGGCATGGCCGCCTATTTCAAGAACCCTGCCGGGGTCGAAGGCATGTTGCCCACCGTGCAGCAAACCGCCGAGTATTATCGTGAACGCAAGATCGGCGCGGTGATCTTCCCCGTCGATGCCGAACGCGAAACCGGGTTCCGGCGCTATTCCAACGAAGAAGTGGCCGAGATCTGCGCCGAAAATGATGACATCCTGATCCCGTTTGCGTCCATCGACCCTTGGAAAGGCAAGGTCGGGGTGCGCGAAGTGCGCCGCATGGTGCGCGATTTCGGTGTGCGCGGGTTCAAGTTTCATCCGACCTTTCAGGGATTCTTCCCCAATGATCGCATGGCTTACGACATGTATCAGGCCATTGAAGACGAAGGGGCGATTGCGCTGTTCCACACCGGGCAGACCGGGGTCGGGTCGGGTATGCGCGGCGGCATGGGGATGCGGCTGAAATATTCCAACCCGATGCATCTGGATGACGTTGCGGTCGATTTCCCCGACCTGAAAATCATCCTGGCCCACCCGTCATTTCCCTGGCAGGAAGAGGCGCTTTCCGTCGCCACGCACAAGCCCAATGTCTATATCGACCTGAGCGGCTGGAGCCCGAAGTATTTCCCGGAAATACTGGTGCGCTACGCCAATACGTTGCTGAAAAAGAAAATGCTGTTCGGGTCTGACTGGCCCGCGATCACGCCGGATCGCTGGTTGGCCGATTTCGAAAAATCCGAGTTTCGGGACGAGGTTCGCCCACTCATCCTGAAAGAGAACGCTCAAAGGCTGCTGGGCCTTTGAGGGGCGTCAACATGGGAGGACGTTATGTCTAAGACTTTCAAAATGATGGGACTGGCCGCGGCAGCGGTCATGGCCCTGAATTCCACGGCAAGCGCGCAGGAACTGCGCCTGGCCCCGGCTGCACCGCCCGTGCACCCGGCGCACTACATGTACGAGAAATTCGCAGGCTTCCTGGCCGAAGAATCGGGTGGTGCCATCACCGGCACGATCATGGGTCCTGAAGTCGTGTCACTGCCACAGATGAAAGACGCGCTGCAGACCAACCTTGCCGATGTCGGCAACTCGCTGCCGCTCTACTTTGCAGCCGACTTCCCGCAAACCGGTGTTGCCGGTGACCTCGCGCTTCTGGGCCGTTCGCCCCACGCGATGGGCTGGGCGATGACCGAATTTGGCGTGACCTGCGCCCCGTGCCAGGAAGAATACAAGAACTTCGGCGCGGTGTTCCTGGGGTCGGGGTCGTCCAACGTCTATGTCCTGCTGACCACCAAACCCGTTCGCACGCTGGATGACCTGAAGGGTCTGCGCCTGCGGTCGGGCGGCGCGCCTTATTCGCGCTGGGCCGAACATTTCGGCGCTGTTCCGGTCAACATGCCGGTCGGTCAGACCTTTGAAGCGATGAACCAGGGCACCATTGACGGGTCCATGGCGTCCATCGTCGACATGCTGTCCTATCGTCTGGTGGATGTGGCCAAATACGTGACCAATGTGCCGCTTGGCACCTATCACGTGACATCGAACTTCACCGTCGCCAGTGGCACTTGGGCCGGCATGAGCGTTGAACAGCGTGCACAAGTCGTGGCTGCCGCCAACCGCGCCGACCCGCAGCTGACCGACCGTTGGGGCTTCCAGCTGCCTGCCGCCGCAGAAGCAGCCGTTGCCGAAGCTGGCATTGAGTTCATCGAACCCGATGCCGACTTCCTGGCCGCATCTGAAGCTTTCGCGCAGGCTGATGTCGCTGCCAAGGTCGCAGAAAACCCGCTGTCGGGTGACTTCGCGGCCCTGGTTGCCAAGTGGACCGCCATTGTCGATGAAATCGGCAACGATCCTGAAGCTCTGGCCGCACGCGCGCAGGAAGAGATCTGGTCCAAGGTCGACCTGTCGACCTACGGGCTGTAGTCTGACCTTATGACGATCCGCCCCGGCCCGTTTCGCGCGGGCCGGGGCAACACGTGGGGAGGGACGCCATGCAGGCGATTGCACGTGCTGCGAACTGGCTAAGCCGGATACTGGCCTATCTGGGTGCCGCCACCGTGGTGGCCATGATGCTCTTGATCTGTTTCGACGTGGCCGCGCGCAGCCTGTTCCGCGTGTCCTGGAACCCCACCCCGGAAATCGTCGCCCGCTATTTCATGGTCGGCATTGCCTTTCTGCCGTTGGCCTGGCTGGAACTGCGCAGGCAGATGATTTCGGTCGAACTTCTCGACTTCATGATGAATGACAGGCTGCGCCGCCTGTCCGATTTCACCGTGATGCTGGCGGCCACGGTGATCTATGGCGCACTTGCCTACACCACCTGGGGCAAGGCCCTGAAAGAGGCGAAGATCGGAACACTTGTCGAAATCGGCACCACCAAGATGCCGGTCTGGCACAGCTACTTCCTGCCGCCCATCGGTTTTACGCTTGGTGCATTGGCTTGCCTGATCGCCGCCATCGCAATCTGGTCGCCTACGGCCGAAGCCGAATTGAACGGGTCCGCAAATGAGCGTTGATACCGGCCTTTACGGGCTTGCCCTGCTGGGTGTGCTGCTGGTCCTGCGGATGCCGGTCGCGCTGGCATTGATGACCGTGTCCTTCGTCGGCATCTGGCAAATGATCGGGCTGACCGCTGCCTTCGGTATCCTTCAGAACACGCCCTATTCCTTCGTCGCCAAATGGACGATGTCGGCGGTGCCGATGTTCTTGCTGATGGGGTTTGTCGCCTTCCACACAGGCATGACCGGCGGGCTGTTCGCTGCCGCCAAGGTCGTGCTGGCCCGATTGCCCGGCGGGTTGGCGATATCGTCGATCTTTGCCTGTTCGGCTTTTGCATCCGTGTCCGGGTCATCCTTGGCCACCGCTGCCGCCATGGGCCGCATCGCCATCCCCGAAATGGTCGCGGCTGGTTATCGCCCGTCCATTGCTGCAGGCGCCATTGCGGCCGGCGGGACGATCGGCGCGCTGATCCCGCCATCTATCCTGATGATCATCTACGGCGTCATCGCCGAAACTTCGATCACCAAGGTTTTTGTCGGCGGCTTTTCCATAGGGATCATGACGGCGATCGCCTATTCGGTGACAGTCTTGTTGATCTCGTGGGCGCGTCCCGACGTGATCCCGCCCCGCACACCCTATGACCCAAGCGAGGCCAAGGGCGCGCTGGCCAAGGTCATGCCCGTCGTGCTGCTCGTCGGGCTAGTCTTTGGTGGGCTGTTTTCCGGCATCTTCACCGCGACCGAGGCCGGTGCCGTTGGCGCGCTGGGCACGATCCTGATCGCGGCAGCCACGGGCAAACTGACCCGCAGGGCGCTGGCCGACAGCCTGATGGAAACCGTGACAACCACCGGATCGCTGCTGATCATCGGCATCGGCGCCACCATGTTCACGCGCTTCCTTGGCATTTCCGGCCTGTCCGGCTTCATCGCCACGGCAGTGCAGGGGGCGGATCTGTCCTATGTCACGCTGATGCTGATCATCGTGGTGATCTACCTGATCCTAGGCACCTTCATGGAACCCTTTGGTGCCATGCTGGTCACATTGCCGGTCTTCCTGCCGGTGCTGGAAGCGCAGCAGATCAGCCTGGTGTGGTTCGGCGTGCTGGTCGTGAAAATGCTGGAGATTGGCATGATCACCCCACCCGTGGGCCTGAACGTGTTCGTCATCCGAAACGTCGCCAGCCAATATGCGACCGTCGTTCAGATCTTCCGCGGCGTGATCCCGTTCCTTCTGGCCGACCTTGTCGTGGTCGCCATCATCATCGCCTTCCCGTCGATCATCCTGTTCCTGCCAGCCTTGTTGTAGGCGCAAACGAAAACGGCACCGCAAATGCGGTGCCGTTCGATCCGGATCAGGGAAGGCTTCAGCCCTTCTTGAGAACCTCGCGCCCCAGCAATTCGGCGATCTGCACGGCGTTCAGCGCCGCGCCCTTGCGCAAGTTGTCGGACACGCACCACAAGTTCAGACCGTTTTCGATGGTGCTGTCCTGCCGAATGCGGCTGATGAAAGTGGCGAAATCGCCGACACATTCGACCGGCGTGACATAGCCGCCATCTTCGCGCTTATCGACGACCAGAATGCCCGGTGCTTCGCGCAGGATCTCGCGGGCTTCGTCTTCGTCCAGGAAATCCTCGAATTCGATGTTCACCGCTTCGGAATGGCCCACGAAGACCGGCACGCGCACGCAGGTCGCCGTGACCTTGATCGCGGGGTCCACGATCTTCTTGGTTTCGGCCACCATCTTCCATTCTTCCTTGGTTTCCCCGGAATCCATGAAAACGTCGATATGCGGGATCACGTTGAATGCGATCTGCTTGGTGAACTTTGCGGGGTCCTTTTCCTGACCGGGAACATACAGCCCCTTGGTCTGGTCCCACAGTTCGTCAATGCCTTGCTTGCCCGCGCCCGACACGGATTGATAGGTGCTGACCACCACGCGCTTGATCTTCGCGCGGTCATGCAGGGGCTTCAGCGCCACGACCATCTGCGCGGTCGAACAGTTCGGGTTGGCGATGATGTTCTTGTTCTTGTAATCGTGGATCGCCTGCGGGTTGACCTCGGGCACGATCAGCGGAATGTCCGGCTCGTAGCGGTACAGCGACGAGTTGTCGATCACCACGCATCCCGCCTTGGCGGCCTTGGGCGCATATTGCTTCGTCGCCTCCGAACCCACGGCGAACAGC
>JBNKYL010000163.1:0-4289 GCA_050300875.1 Paracoccaceae bacterium | reverse complement strand
CCTCCGGCGCGGCCGGTGCCAAGGCCGCAACCTGGGCGTCGGCGGGCGCGGCGTCGACCGGCGACACGCCGACGGTCTGGGAGGAGGTAAAAACCAAGTTATCCGAGGTCGACATGCGCAGCGACAGGACCTGCGTCTTGTCCCCCGGCGGCACCATCCCGATCACCGCAAAGGCGCCGCTTGCATCAACCGTGCCTTCCGCCAGCACCTGATCGTCCAGCAGAATTTCGATCAGGGCCCCGGGCAGGCCGCGCCCGGCAATCGTTGCCATGCCAAGCGCGTCGACGCGCACAAGATCGAAACTCGGCGGTTCAATCGAAGTCGTGGCATCAGGTTCCGCGCTGGCCGTATCGGCGGCCTCCGGCGCGGGTTCGGCGGTGGGTTGCTCGGCCGGTGCCGTTTCCGTGGCTGGTTGTTCTACGGGTGTTGTTGCCGTTGCGCTGGCAGATTCCGTGCCCTGCGGGGACTGAACGACCGGCGTCGGTTCATCCTGCGTCCCGAACAGGAACCATCCCAACAGCGCCAAAATGATGGCCACTGTCACACCAATAACGATCCGTACGAAATTCGACACGGGCAGCAGCCTTCCCCGATTTCCCCCATCGCGCGGACCCATTCGGGACCGGCGCTTGAGCGTGTTTATCAATCCCGCTAACAGGGGTCAAAAGCAAACGCGTCAAACGGGAAAACAAAGCCCATGTCCAGTTTTTCAGTCTGTGTCTATTGCGGTTCGCGCCCCGGGGCCGATCCCGGCTACATGGCCGATGCCACGGCATTCGGACAGGCCCTCGCTGACAACGGCCGGCGGCTGGTATACGGGGCGGGCGATGTGGGCTTGCTGGGGTCGGTCGCGCGATCAGCCCAGGCTGGCGGCGCGGATACATTTGGGGTGATCCCGACCCACCTGCTGAAACGCGAGGTCGGTAAGACCGACCTGACGAGTCTGGTCATCACCGAAAACATGCATGAACGCAAAAAGGTGATGTTCATGAATTCCGATGCTGTGGTGGTCCTGCCCGGCGGCGCCGGATCGCTCGATGAATTTTTCGAGGTCCTAACCTGGGCCCAGCTCGGCCTGCATGGCAAACCGATCCTGCTGTTGAACACCGCCGGCTATTGGGACCCGTTAATCGCGTTGATGGACCATATCATCGCACAGGGCTTCGCCGATCCGTCGATCCGGTCCTACATGGACGTCGTTCAGGACGTTCCCACGGCAATCGACGCCTTGCGCCGCGCCCGTTCCTGAGACAAAACACTGGCCGAATAGATGATGACTGCCAGCCAGATCAGCGGCAGGGCGATGCCATGGGCGGATGTGACAGGTTCGCCGAACAGCCACACGGCCGTCAGGAACTGGATCGTTGGATTCACGTATTGCAGCACGCCGATGGTGGCATAGCTAACCCGGCGCGAGGCATAACTGAACAGCAACAGCGGCGCAGCCGTGATCGCACCCGCTGCGATCAGCAGCAGCGTCGTGGACAGGTCCGATCCAAACAGCCCCCCTGCCCGGCCGGTGAAATCGACCCAGCCCGCGAAGTGAACACCCGCGAGCCAGATCAACGATACCGGCGCGATCAGTGCGACCTCGGCCGTCACCGACAGGGTCGGCCCGGCCGGCACACGTTTCTTGATCAGCCCGTAAATGCCGAAGCTCGTGGCCAGCGTCAGCGAAATCCAGGGCGCGACGCCCAGGGACACGGTCAGCCAGATCACGGCGATCGCTGCCAGTCCAACCGCAACCGCCTGCATCCGCGCCATGCGTTCGCCCAGAAAGACCAGCCCCAGCATCACCGCGACCAACGGAAAGATGTAATAGCCGATTGACGCATCAAGCAACCTGTCCACCTGGATCGCCCAGATGTAGAGCCCCCAATTGGCCGAAACCATCAGCGTTGCCAAAGCTATAAGTATCAATGTTGCGGGCTGCGTGAACAACCGCGCCAGTTCAACGACCCTACTTTGCAGCGAAATGATCAAACAAAGAAACACCGCAGCCCATAATGTGCGATGCGCCAGCACCTCCATCGCCGGGACATGAGAAAGTTGCTTCCAGAAGATCGGGCTTGTCGCCCAGATCAGGTTGGAACCTACCGCCGCCGCTATGCCCTTTTGCGCATCGTTCATGCCTGCCATAGCGCATGGCGATTTGCCGCGCGCAACCCCGAAATGAAAAGGGCCGCCCAACCGGACGGCCCTTGGTCAGGATCGGGTCGGGTCACATGCGCGAGGCGACGTTTTCCCAGTTGACCAGATTGTCGAGGAAGTTCGTCAGGTAAGCCGGCCGCTTGTTGCGGAAGTCGATATAATAGGAATGTTCCCACACATCGCAGCCCAGCAACGCGGTCTGGCCGAAACACAGCGGGTTCACCCCGTTTTCCGTCTTGGTGACGGCCAGTGAACCGTCGGCGTTCTTGACCAGCCAGCACCAGCCCGATCCGAATTGCCCCGCACCGGCGGCAGAAAACTGCGACTTGAATTCATCGACAGACCCAAAGCTTTCGGTCAGCGCCTTTTCCAGCTCGCCCGGCATCTTGCTGTCGCCCGGACCCATCATTTCCCAGAACTGGTTGTGATTCCACAGCTGGCTGATGTTGTTGAAAATGCCGTTCTGGGCGACCGCGGTCTTGTTGTAGGTGCCGACGATGATCTCTTCCAGCGACTTGCCGTCCCATTCTGTCCCGGCGATGGCCGCGTTGCCATTCGTGACATAGGCGTTGTGGTGCAGGTCGTGATGATATTCCAGCGTTTCCTTGGACATGCCCTTGGACGCCAGTGCATCATGGGCATAGGGAAGATCGGGAAGTTGAAAAGCCATTGGGTGGTCCCCCTGTTCGCGTGAATTGATTGCCCCTTACCTGTGCGCTGGCGCGTGAAAGGTCAAGCGCCCATGCCGTCAAGAACCGCCCGCGCGGCGCGAAGGCCAGGGTTTTCGCCACCCGCCCCCAGCTCTGCCATACACTCGGCCATTGCCGACAATTGCGCCTCACGGCGGAACGCGTCGTCCAGCAGCGACAGGGTTGCTTCGGCAATCGGGTCCGGCTTGCAGTTGGGGCCAAGGTATTCGGGCACGGTATTGCGACCGGTGACAAGGTTGACCAGCGTCACCGTGGACAGGTTCACCATGCGGCTGATGATCTGCCAGCTCAGCCAGTTCATGTCATAGGCGATCACCATTGGCGTCCTGGCCGCCGCCAGTTCCAGGGACACCGTGCCCGACGCCGCGATTGCGGCTTCGGCCAATGCGAAGGCAGCGCGTTTCTGATCCTGGGTTATGTCCTCAAGGATCACGGGTTTTGCGGCCCAGCGGTCCGTCTGTTCGCGGATCATGTTCGCCAACCCCGGTGCGGCCGGGATCACCACACGCAGGTCGGGGCGCTTCGCGGTGATCTTGGCCACAGCCTCGCCGAAAACCGGAAGCAGGCGACTGACCTCGCCCCGCCGCGATCCGGGAAGGACCAGCAGAACCGGCGCGGTGCCAAGCCCGAAATCATCGCGCAACGCGACTTGCGCAGTTGCACCTTCGCCGGGTTCGGCGGCGATCGGATGGCCGACGAAATCGCAGCGCAGGCCAATGCAAGTGAAATAGGGTGGTTCGAAAGGCAGAAGGGCCAGCACCTGATCGACATGTGCCTTGAGCTTCTTGGCGCGGCCTGACCGCCAAGCCCAAACAGACGGTGCCACGTAATGCACGATGCGGATCGACGGGTCAGCGGCGCGCACCTTGCGGGCGACGCGGTGGCAGAAATCGGGGCTGTCGATGGTGATCAGCACATCCGGTTTCGCGGCCAACACATCCGCCGCCGTTTCATTGATCCGCGCCACCAGCGCGCGGTATTTCGGCAAGATTTCTACCAGCCCCATGACCGACAGTTCATCCATCGGAAACAGGCTGGCCATGCCTTCGGCCTGCATCAGCGGCCCGCCCACGCCCTGAAACGTGATGCCCGGCGCCAGTTCCTTCAGCCCCGCCATAAGCGCCGCGCCGAGCTTGTCGCCGGACGGCTCGCCCGCGATCAGGTAGGCTTTCATGGTTGCCTGACCCAGAGGAACAGCCCGGCATCGTTCGCCGCCGCAATGGTCGCGGCACGGTCCAGCACTATCACGCCGCCCGCTTCAATCACGATCCCGTCCAGCCCCGCCTTCGCGGCACGCTTCACTGTGTCAGGCCCGATCACCGGCAAATCCGCGCGCCGGTCCTGTCCTGGCTTGGGCGCTTTAAAAAGCAGCCCACCGCGACCGTCAGGACGCGCGGCGAGACTGTCCAGCATCCAGTCGGTGCCGAA
>JBNKYL010000162.1:0-10522 GCA_050300875.1 Paracoccaceae bacterium | reverse complement strand
AAGCCAGCAGGATCGCGGCCTCGACCGGTCCGAAGTCGGACATGGCCACGACCGCCCGCGTTCCCGCCCCTGCGCGAATGTCCAGAACGTAGCCATAGAAGAAGCCCACGAACAGCACGACCAGCAAGATGCGGCTGGAATGGGCCAGCGCGATACGCCGTTCGTCGCCACCGGCCTCGCCCCCCAGGATCATCATGTCGTTCAACCCGCCTGGCATGGCCGCGAAGTAGGCTGTGGTGGCGTCATAGCCCCCGACCCGTCGATAGAAACTGATCGAGGCGAAGCCCGCCGTCGCCAGGAAAACCGGCATCAGGACCAGCGTCGCCACCCACTGCCCGGCATGGGCAAACAGCGCGGGCGTGATGGCAGACCCCAACATGACCCCGATCACCGGGATCACCACAATGCGCAACTGCGCCGGGGCCTGCACCGGCGCGCGCAGGACAGACGCCAGCGTATTGCCGATCATCGGCCCCAGCATCCAAGCCAGCGGCATTCCGATGGATTGTGCAATGTATCCCGATACCGCCCCGATGGTCAGGGCCAGCGCAATGCGCCCCAATTGTCTGGCATCAACTGCCAAGGTGCTGTGTCCCTCGCGCTCGCGCCAGGTCCATCTGCCGCTGCCTTTCGCGAAACCGCGCCTTCTTGGCTTCGTCGTTTTCGCTTGCGCAGTTATGGCAGGATACGCCCGGTTCGTATTCGGCCCGCGCCTTGTCTTCGGGCAGGATCGGGCGGCGGCAGGCATGGCACAGCTCGTGCGGCCCCTCGGCCAACCCGTGACCCACGGAAACCCGCCCGTCGAAGACGAAACATTCACCCTGCCACAGGCTTTCGTCGGCGGGCACATCCTCAAGATATTTCAGGATGCCGCCCTTCAGGTGGTAGACCTCGTCGATGCCTTCACCCAGAAGGTAATTCGTTGATTTTTCACAGCGAATGCCGCCAGTGCAGAACATCGCGATGCGCTTGTTATGGAACCGGCCCCTGTTGGCCTGCCACCACGCCGGGAACTCGCTGAAACTATGGGTTTCGGGGTCCACCGCACCATCGAACGTGCCAATGGCAACCTCGTAATCATTGCGCGTGTCGATCACCGCCACATCCGGGGCGCTGATCAGCGCGTTCCAATCGGCGGGGTCCACGTAATGGCCCGTGCCTGCGCGCGGGTCGACCTGCGGCTGACCCATGGTCACGATTTCCCGTTTCAGACGCACCTTCATGCGCAGGAAAGGCGGTTCGCTCGCCGTGCTTTCCTTCCATTCCAGCCCGGCGCATCCCGGCAGGGCGCGGATGTGGGCCAGCACCGCGTCAATGCCCGCGCGACTGCCCGCAATCGTGCCGTTGATGCCTTCGCTCGCCAGCAACAGCGTGCCCTTGATGCCATGGCTCTGGCACAGGTCGAAAAGCGGCCCGCGTAAGGCGGCGGGGTCTACGAAACGGGTGAAATGGTAAAGTGCGGCGACGGTCTGCATGGGTCGCTGATACGCCCGGCCCGTGGCGGGATGCAAGCCCCGCTCAGCCCAGTGATCGCACCAGACCCTGCACGATCGCGGTAAAGGCTTCGCGCAATTCGGCCCGCGCACCGGGGAAGGCCGCACGCACCGGCGCCTGCACGACCTGCATCAGGCTGGACCCACCGACGAACACCACCCGGTCGATGTCATCGCGCACCAGCCCGGCGCGCTTTACGGTTTCCAGACAGGCCGCCGCCATGTCATCCGCGAACTGCCCCAACTCGGTGGCCAGCAGGCCCGCATCAACCTGCGCACTCAGTCCTGTTTCGACCACGCCCAAGCTCACCTCGCCGGTGCCATCGTTGTTGGCGCTGATCTTCGCGGCCTCGACGGCAAAGGCAACGTCATGGCCTAGCTCGCTTTCCAGCACCGTGACAAGCCGCGCCAGCCTTTGTGGTTCGTTTGCGAGCTTCCGCAATTCCTCGGCTTCGCGGATCGCGGCGGGCGAATAGACGAACGGGATCTTTTCCCAAGTCGCCAGATCGACATAGGTCCGGTTCGGCGCGGTGTGCGTGCCGGGTCCCAACAGGTTGCGAATGTCCGATCCCATGCCCATCAACGGCATGACGCGGGCCAGCGACAACACGCGGTCAAAATCGGTGCCACCCAGTTTCAGCCCGTGGCTGGCCAGCACTTCGACATCCGCGCCGTCATATCGGAACACTGAAAAGTCCGACGTGCCGCCGCCGATGTCCACGACCAGACCCGCGCCTTGCCCCGCATCCGGCCCCAGAACCGCCCGCGCGGCGGCTTCGGGTTCGGGCATGAAATCCACCGTTTCGAACCCAGCCAGATGGTAGCATTCCGTCAGGTCGGTCACCGCCTTTTCATCCCGGTCCACGCCAGCGCCGCGAAAGTGCACCGGGCGGCCCGACAGCACGGCATCGAACCGCTGGCCTGTTTCGGCCTCGGCCCGCGCCTTCAGTTCTGCCAGAAATTCGGCCACGACGTCGATCAGCCGCTTGCGTTCATTCATGAACTGCCGCTTTTCGCGCATCAGCGGCGCGCCCAGCACGCTTTTCAACGCCCGCATGAATCGGCCTTCGCGCCCGTCGATCAGGGCGGCCACGGCGTCGGACCCGTACACAACCGACCGCCTGTCGAAATCCATGAACAGGGCGGTGGGCAAGGTGTCCGCCCCGGGTTCCAACCCGATCAGCCGCGGCTGTCCATTCACCAGCGCACCCGCGGCGGTGTTGGACGTGCCGAAATCAACGGCAAGCGTATGTCGGGCTTCGCTGGGCATAGGACGCGCCGCTATAATGGGCAGCCCTTCGCCATTCAAGCGCCGATTGCTTGACGCCCCGTCTGCCCTGCCGCACAACCCGGATCAAAGCCCGTAAAAGGATGCGCCCCATGACCAACGCCCTGATCGTCATCGACGTTCAAAACGATTTCTGCCCCGGCGGCGCGCTGGCCGTGGCGGGCGGCGACGAAATTGTGCCCGGCATCAACGCTCTGATGGCCGATGCACAGGCCGTCATCCTGACGCAGGACTGGCACCCCGCCAACCATAGCTCATTTGCCAGCCAGCATGACGGGCTGGACCCTTTCCAGACCACCGAAATGCCCTATGGCACGCAGGTTCTGTGGCCGGACCACTGCATCCAGGGATCGCAAGGCGCCGCGTTTCATTCCGGGTTAGATGCGGACCCTGCCGACCTGATCGTCCGCAAGGGCTATCGCCCCGCCATAGACAGCTATTCCGCGTTTTTCGAAAACGACCGCACGACACCCACCGGCCTGCATGGCTACCTGACCGAACGCGGGCTGTCCGACCTGACGCTTGTGGGGCTCGCCACCGATTACTGCGTTGCCTATTCGGCACTGGACGCCGCGCGGTTGGGATACACGGT
Source organism: Paracoccaceae bacterium (assembly GCA_050300875.1). GTDB lineage: Bacteria > Pseudomonadota > Alphaproteobacteria > Rhodobacterales > Rhodobacteraceae > CBDCFL01. Next base: position 7,149 of record JBNKYL010000162.1, on the reverse strand, counting down.
GACGGTGCGAACCGACCTGTGCCGGGCCATTGATCTGGCCGGATCACTCGATGCCGCGATGGACCAGATGAAGGCTTCGGGCGTTGCCATTGTCTGACGCCTGATTTCCCGAAATCTTAACGCTTCATCGCCATTCTGTGCGGACCTGAAACCCGGTCTGCATAGGTGGCGATGGTCGATACGCATAGAATTGATGACGCGGCTCTTGCCGAACACAGGGCCCGAAACTCGGCACTCGGGCTGCTGCGCCGCTATGCCCGCGCGCGTGTGCGGGCATTTTGGCACCGGCAGGCCGTCGCGCTTCTTGGGGCTGTGGCCCTTGGGTTGCTGGCGTCACCCTGGTTGGGCGTTTCTACCGCTGCATTTGCCGTGGGTGGCGATGCGATAGATTGCCTTTTGCTGGCAAAGGTTCCGAAACTGGCCGATCGCGGCATGTCCTTGCGGCGATTGATCTGGGCTACCGCATCGACCGCAGCGTTGCAGGCGTTGACGGTTGCTGTCTGTATCGTCATCACCGCGGTTGCCATCGGCGGGTATGAAGGGCTTTTTTTCGCCTTTTCCCTGCTGGCGGGCGCGCTGGTCAATGCGGGCATGTCCATCACCTATCACCCCGCCGCCGCAAAGGTGCGGTTTTGGATCTTCGGCGCCACCTCATTTCTGGCGCTGGCCATGGTCATGGATCAGCAATTTGCATCCACCAAAGCCCGCGCCGCTGCTGTGATGAGCGCGGTGATGCTGGGCTACCTCATTCACGTCTTCATCGCCTTTGTCCGCACCACGCAACTTCGGAACCGGAAGGACGCCGGTGAAATCCTGCAAGTCGGCGCGGAGCTTTCACGCACCAACCGCGAACTTCGCGAAAGCCAGGCCGAAGCGAACCTGCTGGCGCTGGTCGCGCGCCACGCCAGCGACAGCATCATCCTGTCCGACCCGAATGGGCGTGTAACCTGGGTCAACCCGGCCTTCACGACGATAACCGGGTTCGATGCCGATGAAATCATCGGCAGGACGATGGCCGATCTGCTGGACGGGCCGGATACCGAAGCCCGCGTTTCCGATGCGATCCAAGCGGCGATTTCGAAGGGTGTCCCATTTCGGGCCGAGATCCTGAATTATCGCAAGGACGGCAAGAAAATTTGGATGGACACCAACCTGACCCCGATCCTTTCGGCGAATGGCAAGGTCGAAACCGTGGTTTCCGTCGAACGCGACATCACCCAGGCCAAATGTTACGCTGCGGAACTGGATATCGCGCGCCTGGCGGCTGAAGATGCCGCGCGGGTGAAGTCGGAATTCCTGGCCACGATGAGCCATGAAATCCGAACCCCGCTGAACGCGGTCATGGGGTTGGCCGATCTGCTTTGCGACGAGCCGCTGACCCCAAATGGCGCGCAATATGCGCGCACCATTCGGGAAAGTTCCGACGCGCTTTTGCAGATCATCAACGATGTGCTGGACCTGTCCAAGCTCGAGGCCGGAAAACTGACCTTGACCACCGCCGATTTCGACGCCGCCGCGTGCCTGTCATCGGCGGTCGGACTGTTCAGCGCCCTCGTCCGGCAAAAGGGACTGGATCTGACTTTCAAAACAGATGACGGCTTTCCCTCGCTGGTTCATGGCGACGAAGGGAAGTTTCGACAGATCATTGTCAACATTGTCGGCAACGCGGTGAAATTCACTGAATCGGGTGGTGTTGATGTACGGGCATCGGCGGAACATATCGGCGCGGAAATCTGGCTATGCGTCGCCGTGTCCGACACCGGCATCGGCATCGACGCCGAGCGCATCGAACATATGTTCGAAGATTTTTCACAGGCCGACAGCGCCAGGAACCGACGTTTCGGCGGCACAGGACTGGGCCTGACCATTTCGCGCAGGCTGGCTCGGCTGATGGGCGGCGACATCGCCGCAACGTCTCAACCCGGCGCGGGATCCACTTTCGAGGTGCGCGTGCCGTTCGCCGAGCCACTGAACACCACTGTCGAGACCGACACGCCGCGTGACACCCGTTTGCCGAGCGTCCCGGAAAACCTGACGGTTCTGCTGGCCGAGGATAATCGCGCCAATCGCTTGTTGCTGGAACGCTACCTTGCCGGGCTGCCGATCCAGGTGGACTTTGCCGAAGATGGCCATGGCGCGGTCAACTGCTGGCGAGAAAAGGGCCATGACCTGATCTTCATGGACATGTCCATGCCCGGGATGGACGGGCTGTCAGCGACCCGCGCAATTCGTTCCGCCCCGGGCGGTGATCGTCCGCGCATCCTGGCATTGACCGCAAATGTCATGGAAAGCGACCGCCAGAATTGCCTGGATGCCGGAATGGACGGGTTCCTGACCAAGCCGATCCGCCGCGACGACCTGTTGGCCGAACTTGCGTCCCGCAGACAAAACGCCGCTGTGTGGCGGGCCTGACCGGGCCGACCGCCTCAGGCGGCGCGCTTGAATTCGGTCGGCGTGTGGACCTTCAAAGGATCCGACAGCAACGCGGCTTCCCGCCGCGACAGCACCGGGCGGGCGGTCGGCCCATAACTGGCCAGGCCGTTGAACAGCCGCGGCAGGGCCAGACGCATTTCCGCATGGGCTCTTGGCCCCAGTAACGCCGCCGCCTGACTTCCGGGAAACAGGCTTTCGGACCATGCGCCTTCGCAGTCCACCAATTCGTGCCGTTCAAAGAGCAAGTGCACGAAAGTCACCTCGTCCGGGATCAGGCGCCGCACGCCCGGATGGCCCACAAGGCAGCCGGCTCTTACCAGGACTTCCGGTGTGCCGAAATACAGCTCGACATCAGAACCTGTCACCAGCAGGGCATGTTGTTCCGAAACGGCAAAGGCCCGCTCGGCACTGAACGCGCCCGCCTGAAATTCGATGACCGCGCATTGGTCGGCAGCCCAGCAGCGGCGCTGCCCGACCCACCTGACCGGCTGCACACCATGGTCGCGCGTGCAAACCAGGTCACCGATTGCTAGGTCTTCGACCAGGCGCCACCCACGCGGGGTGCGAATGCGCGACCCGGCCGTAAAGCAGACATAGTCGGCATAAGTGAAATACGGGTCGCCTGCGTTCTGCGCGTTTGGCTGGTTGTCGAACTGCACGACTTCGTAAGTGCGCCCTTCCACAAGCGGATATTCCGAAAGCGTGTAGGAGAATTGGTACTGCCCTTTGCCGCCCTTCATCAGCACAACCTCGAAATAGACGTTGTCGACCGGGTCGTACAAAGTCCATCCCGCATCCGCATTGACGTCCAGGTCGAAATATTGCGTTCCATTGACCACAACGTCGGCAACGGCGGTTTCCCGGCTATTGCCCACATTGTCGTCAAACGTCAGGCCATCCACACCGGTTTCGTTGTCCGTCATCAACACCTGCTGTGTGTCTGTCGTGTCCCCGGTCAATGTGAACGTCGACCCCACAGCGGTGGTGAAATACGTGTAAGGCGACCAGTTATATACGGTCAAAAGATAGTCGGCCATTCGAGCCTCCAGCCCCGCAAACGCGAAAAATACTGCGTTAACTGGTTAACGTTCTGTTCACCAATCCTGCCCAAATCAGGGCAACATCGCGGAATGTTTGCGCCTGTTTGGGCAATACTCGGCTTGCCTCGTGGCCCGCACTCGGCCACAAAAGGCACGTTTTCAGGGGGTCGGTCGATGGACATCGCCACGCGCGTCTATAATCACAAGTGGAAGATCGACCCGATCGTCCGGTCGTTGATCGACACGGATTTCTACAAGCTGCTGATGTGCCAGTCCGTGTTTCGCAACAAGCCTGACACCACCGTCACCTTCAGCCTGATCAACCGCACCAAGTCCATCCGACTGGCCGACCTGATCGACGAAGGTGAATTGCGCGAACAGCTTGACCATATCCGTAGCCTCGGGCTGACCCGCGGCGAAAGCACCTGGCTGCGCGGCAACACGTTTTACGGCAAACGCCAGATGTTCACCCCGGAATTCATGGAATGGTTCGAAAACCTCCGCCTGCCGCCCTATCACCTGGAAAAACGCGATGGTCAGTTTGAACTGACCTTCGAAGGCAAGTGGCCCGAGGTCATGCTGTGGGAAATCCCCGCGCTGGCCGTGCTCATGGAACTGCGCGGCCGCGCCGTGCTGGCCGAAATGGGCCGGTTCGAATTGCAGGTGCTCTATGCCCGCGCCATGACCAAGCTGTGGGAAAAGGTCGAACGCCTGCGCCGGATCGAAAAACTGCGCATCGCCGATTTCGGCACCCGGCGCCGCCATTCCTTCCTGTGGCAGGACTGGGCCGTGCAGGCGATGATGGAAGGTTTGGGACCGTCCTTTGTCGGCACGTCGAACTGCCTGATCGCGATGAAGCGTGATATTGAAGCCATCGGCACCAATGCCCACGAACTGCCCATGGTCTACGCCGCTCTGGCCGACACGGACGAAGAACTGGCCCGCGCGCCCTATGACGTGCTGGCCGACTGGCACGAAGAACACGAAGGCAACCTGCGCATCATCCTGCCCGACACCTATGGCACCAAGGGGTTCCTGGAAAACGCGCCCGACTGGCTGGCCGGCTGGACGGGCATACGCATCGATTCAGGCGACCCGGCGACCGGCGCGGAAACCGCCATCGACTGGTGGAAATCCCGCGGCGAAGACCCGAAAAAGAAACTGGTGATCTTTTCCGACGGGCTGGACGTGGACGTGATCGAAACCCTGCATCACCAGTTCTCGGGCCGCGTGAACGTGTCCTTCGGCTGGGGCACGTTGCTGACAAATGACTTTCGCGGCCTGACGCCCGACGACGCACTGGCGCCGTTTTCGCTGGTCTGCAAGGCAACCGCCGCAAATGGCCGCCCGACGGTCAAGTTGTCCGACAATCCACGCAAGGCCACGGGCCCGGCGGACGAGATCGAACGCTATCGCCGGGTCTTCGACGTGGGTGCGCAAAAAGCGGTCGAACCGGTGGTGTAGTCTTTTTGTGACAGTTTGTTGCATTCGGGTAACTTCGGGGAAGCCCAAAGCCCATTTCCCCTGATACGCGACTACCAGATATGGTAAGGATACCCCCGTGGTAGGCGCATATTTGCGCCAACAATGGGGCTGTAGCAATGAAAATGAAATATCTTTCGGCCTTTAGCGTGGCAACGCTTCTGGCCTTCACCGGGATGGGCAAGGCCCAGGACCCGTGTGCCGACGACTCAATCCTGGCAAAATACACCAATGCCAGTGGTGAAATTCTGGTGCTGGATCCGAACACGATGCAGATCGTGCGCATTTCGTACAATCCCGGCGATGGTGACAAGGGCGCCCAGATAACGAAATCCGACCCGATTGATCCCACCCAGGTCCTGCCCGTCAACCTTGTCACCGACGGTGATGACGGTTCAGACGGCAGCGATGGCGGAAGTGCCGGTGATGACGGGTCCGACGACGGGCAAGTCGGTGGCGTCAGCGATATCGTGACGCCTTCGGACGACGATGACGATGGATCGAATGGTACCGACGGATCGAATGGCACTGACGGCCAGGACGGCACCGATGGGTCTGATGGCTCCGACGGTACGGACGGCACCGATGGCCAAGACGGCACCGACGGTGAAGACGGCACTGACGGCGAAGACGGAACCGATGGTGAAGATGGAACCGACGGTCAGGACGGCACCGACGGCGAAGACGGCACCGACGGCGAAGACGGAACCGACGGTGAAGATGGCACCGACGGTCAAGACGGAACCGATGGCGAAGACGGCACCGATGGCGAAGGCTGCGACTGTGCCGACGACGACGGCGAGGAAGTCGCGCATGGCAAGAAGGGCAACAATGGCGTCGATCCGATGACCCGTGGTCTGAAACTTGGCCTGCGTGTCCGGCTCAGCGAAGAAGCAGGCGGCGTGATCTGTCAGGATGAAAACGGCGGTCGCTTGGCGCCGGGCCACTGCATCGACCGCGTCCGCATCGGGCTGAGCCACCTGATCGAAACGCCACGCGGTCTGAAATTTGGTCAGACCAAGGGCGGCGGCGTCAGCTGCAGCAGCGATGATGGCGAGGTTGATGGCGCCACATGCCAGGCGATCTGCGAAGCCGCAATCGAAGCCGGCGAAACCGAAAAGGGCAAACCTGAACGGGTTCTGGTCAAGGCACAGCCAGCAGAACCGGCAGACCCAGGTGTTTCGTCCGCCAAACCGGCCATTCCGCGGATACTGCCGGTTGTGACCGGACCCAAGAAACCCAAGGCAACCCCGGCTGTTGTCGAAGTGGGACAACCACAGGCCAAATCGGAAAATCCGAAAGGCCAACCGGCCAAGGCCGAAAAGGCCAAACGCAAACCGGCCAAGCCCGAAAAGGCCCGGGCCAAACCGGCCAAGGAAAAGCCGACTAAAGGCAAGGACAAGTGACTGTCTGACTGACCCAGATCAGACGTTCACAACCACTCGTAACGCCCCGTTCACGGGGCGTTGCTATTTCCGGGTATAGGCCCCCCAGCCCCCAGGTCGATCGAGCCATCCAGCGCGGCGGCAGATCAGGACGCCAGTGCCACCGGCACACGGCGCGGGTTGTCGAACACGCTGTTCTCGACGTGCTCGATCATTTCGATGACGGGTTTGCCTTCAATCCGGCGCACGAAATAGCGAAGTTCGACGCGTCCAATGATGTGGCCGGCGCCATCATGATACCGCTCGACGACACGATATTTCTCCAGCCCGGTGGTGCCCTTCAGCCGATCACTGTTTTCGACATCGACAAAACGCGCCCGGCGGGCCTTCAGCATGGCGCGGTACTGGCGCAGGGCCCGGTTCGCCTGTTTGGCTTCATTCAGGATGAACGTTGTATCGAAGGCATACACAACGAAGGGAATCCGCATGTGAAGCAGCAGGATTTGCAGTCGTCCAAGCAAGATATTTCGCGCAATGTCTGAAAAATATTCGCGACAAAGTTCAGGTGGCATTTCTTATCCCTTCTGAGTCGCGAGAACCTTGATAAATTAATCAACTACTCAAAAATTTTTACGCGCGCGCAGTTCCGAAGATTACACTTATGCGACTATATATATGTCAAATACGACATCCAAAGCGCTTTGAGATAGCATTTTGATGCAAATTGCGACGCGAAAGCAACTGGTCACGACGCGCGAACCGCAAGGTCACCTTCGGATCAATCCCGCTGCCGCGCGGTGCGTTTCGGG
>JBNKYL010000161.1:0-6508 GCA_050300875.1 Paracoccaceae bacterium | reverse complement strand
TGATGAAGGGTTCGCAGCCGATGATCGCGACTTCGGGGTTGGTGGCCGCCTGATGAACAAGATGTTCGCCCCCGCCAAAGCCAATTTCCAACCACACCGGGCGATCGCCAAACCTTGAGCGCAGATCAAGTGGTACCCTTTCAGGGTTCGCATCCCAATCAACGGCGCCCGGCGACAGCGCGGCCAGGTCTTCTTCAAGGTATTCCTTTTGGCTGTCGCGCAGGGTCTTGCCGCGAAAACGGCCATAGAAGTTGCGCCAGGGAGCGCCGGATGGGTGTTTGCCAGTCATGTGCGCGCCTTTTAGTCGGCGACCGGGGGCGCGGCAATCGTTGAAGCGGCGGTGAAGACCGGCGCGATTTCACGAAATTGCGCCTTGAGCACCTGCCTGAAAGCCGCAGCTTTGGCCGACGGCCAGACATCGGGGTGCCCGACAACCCAGATATCGGCGTAATCCTGCGGGGGCAAGATTGGGACCTGAACCACATCGTCGGAAGACCGACCCAGGAACATGGGCAGGCGCGCGACACCAAGTCCCGCTTCGACTGCGCCGAAGATCGCGATCATGTCGTCGAACCGGTAGCGGATGCGCGACTGCGGATTGCGTTCTGAAATACCGGCAGGCAGTTTGCCGTATGGGGCATAGACGATCCAGTCGATTGGCGCGTCCGGGTCGGCGGCAATGCGTGCAGCCAGGTTACGGCTGGCAAAACTTGCCGTGTGCTGGCGGGTCAGGCGCTGGCCCTTCAGCATGTCACCGGGCGCATTGCTGACCCGAACCGCCAAGTCGGCTTCGCGCCGCGACAGGTCCAGAAGGTCATTGGTGGCGCGCATGTCCAGTTCGACATCCGGGTGTTCGGCAGTGAAATTCGCGAGTGCTGGCAGTAGCACATGCGCGATCAGAAGCTGCGGTGCAGTCACCGTCAGTCTGCCGGTCAGCGTTTCATCACGCCCGGCAATTTGGCGCAGCATGGCCAGTTCGGCGTTCTGCATTTCTGCAGCTTTTTCAGCGATCAGCCGTGCCTCGTCGGTAGGGCGATAGCCATCGGCCAGCCTTTCGAACAGCTTCACGCCCAATGTTGCCTCGATCCGGGCGACGCCGAATTGCCGGGGCGGGCCGTGGTGCCGTCCTTTCCCGACAAAGATGCGGCGCTGGGTTGGATCAACGATCCGGCGCTGCAAGAGGTCCATGCATTGCGCCGCGCGGCGGGGAACAGTCAGATCATGTTGCTGGCATGACCGGGACGACCGATCAAACGCATAAGGCGCAGATCCATGAAGCAAGATCTGAAGCGTGTGCAAATTTGCACATATAACGTCCCATTTTGCGAAATGGTGCGGATGAGGGATTTTGGGCTATTACGCAATCCACATCGAGACAAGGATCATCGAAATGGAAAACGTTAACACTTCACTTGCCGCGCCTCTGGCCCGCGTCCTGCTGGCGCTTATCTTCATCACGTCGGGGGCGCAGAAGATTTTCGCCTATGCTGGCACCGCCGGCTATATGGAGATGATGGGCGTTCCTGGCGCGCTGTTGCCGCTGGTCATCGTGACCGAGCTTGGCGCCGGGCTGGCGTTGGCCGTCGGTTGGAACGCGCGGATCGCAGCGTTTCTGCTGGCTGGTTTCAGCATCGTGTCGGGCTACCTGTTCCACCTGGTCCCGTCCTTTGGGATGGAGGGTATGGCCGCGCAGGGCGAAATGATTTCGTTTATGAAAAACGTGACGATCGCTGGCGGGATGCTGATGGTTGTCGCCTTGGGTGCCGGGCCTTTCGCGTTGGACAACCGCAGGCCGCAGGCCGCAGCGGCCTAGACCGCAGGTATGACAATAAGCAAAGGCCCCGGATGATCCGGGGCCTTCTCGTTTTGTATATGACGGTTTCGGGCCGCAACCAGTCAGACGGCGGCCTTCAGCGCGTCGACCAGATCGGTGCGTTCCCAGCTGAAACCGCCATCGGCTTCGGGCGCGCGGCCGAAATGACCATAGGCCGCCGTGCGCTGATAGATCGGGCGGTTCATGCCTAGCTTTTGACGGATGCCACGTGGTGTCAGGTCCATGATCTCGGCCACGGCGCGTTCGATTGCGGCTTCATCCGCGTTCCCGGTGCCATGCGTGTCGACATAGATCGACAGCGGTTTGGACACACCTATGGCGTAGGACAGCTGCAACGTGCAACGGTCGGCCAGCCCGGCAGCGACGATGTTCTTGGCCAAGTAGCGCGCGGCATAAGCAGCAGAACGGTCGACCTTGGTCGGGTCCTTGCCCGAAAACGCGCCGCCGCCATGCGGAGCCGCGCCACCATAGGTGTCGACGATGATCTTGCGCCCGGTCAGGCCGGCATCACCATCGGGGCCACCGATGACGAACTTGCCCGTCGGGTTCACGTGCCATTCGGTATCGGCAGAAATCCAGCCATCCGGCAGGACTTCGCGAATATAGGGTTCGACCACGGCGCGGACATCGTCCGAGGTCATGGTTTCGTCCAGATGCTGGGTGGACAGCACGATCGACGACACGCCAACCGGCACGCCATCGCGGTAGACCACCGAAAGCTGGGACTTGGCATCCGGGCCAAGCGTCGGTTCGGTGCCGTTCTTGCGGACCTCGGCCAACCGGCGCAGGATCGCATGGCTGTATTGGATCGGGGCTGGCATCAGGTCAGGTGTTTCATTGGTGGCATAGCCAAACATGATCCCTTGGTCGCCCGCACCTTCATCCTTGTTGTCAGCCGCATCGACGCCTTGCGCGATATGTGCGGATTGTTCGTGCAGGTAGTTGTGGACCTCAAGAGTGTTCCAGTGGAACTTGTCTTGTTCGTATCCGATATCGCGCACGCAATCGCGGGCGATCTGGTCGATCTTTTCCATGTATTCGGCCAGCTTGGCCTGGTCGGACAATCCGACTTCGCCCCCGATCACCACGCGGTTGGTAGTGGCAAAGGTTTCGCAGGCAACACGGGCTTCGGGTTCTTCGGCCAGAAACGCGTCGAGGACGGCGTCAGAAATCCGGTCGCAAACCTTGTCGGGGTGGCCCTCTGAGACGGATTCAGAGGTGAAGGTGTAATTCTGTCTTGGCATTGAAAAGTGCTCCATTCGCTTACACGCCGCCACGCCAGGAAGCCGTTGTGGAGGCCGCATCGTCACCGCCTACCCAAGCCGGTGGGTCCGGTCAACGGGTTTTCGGATACGCGGAAAGATAAGGATTGCGAACGCAACAAAAAGGGCAACCAACACGGGTTTGTCCCCGTTGCGCCAATATGTCGTACTGTCAAGGGCCGCTGGCAAACTGACGTCAGCCTTTCCTGCCGTACCAAGGTCAATCCGCCCGATCACACGGCCCTGCGTGTCGATCACCCCGGAAATGCCTGTATTGGCGGCACGAACAACGGGCAAGCCGAACTCGATAGCGCGCGCGCGGGCTTGCGCAAGATGCTGGGCGGGGCCGGCAAACTTGCCGAACCAGGCGTCATTCGTCATGTGCAGCAGGAAATCGGGGCGCGTGGGTCCGACGCGACGCAGTTCATGGGGAAAGATCGCTTCGTAACAGATCATCGGCAGGAACCGCAGGCCCGGACCGAGCGTTTCGATGATGACCGGGCCCGGGCCGGCCACAAAGCCGAATTCAGAACGATCGGCCAAGCCCTTGATCCCAAGCGAGGCCACCAACGCGCCGCCGGGCATGTATTCACCGAAGGGGACAAGGTGGTATTTGTCATAGAGCGCCTGCGGTGTGCCCGTTTCATCCAGCACCAGCGCCGAATTGCGCGCGCGACCATCGGCGATGCGCTGGCCGCCCAGGATCACCGGCTTGCCACCCGCGGCGGCGCTGATGCGGTCATAAGGGGCAAGTTCGCTGTTGAGCGCGAAGGTCACAGCGACCTCGGGCCAGATCACCACATCAGGGTCGCCAGGTTCGGCGCTGAGCGCGAGCAGGCGTTCGAAAAACACGTCGCGCCAGTCCGGGTCCCATTTCAGATGCTGGGGGGCGTTAGGCTGGACGATCCGCAGGATCGGGGCATCGGCACCTTCGGTATCGGGCGGCAGGGCGGACAGCGTCCCGGCGAACCACGCTATCGCACCGATAGACGCCGCGAGCAGTGCACCGGACCATGCCGAACGAACGACCGCGGCGGCCAGGATAGCCGAGAGGCCGAGAGTCATGAAAGTGATGCCGTGTGGCCCGAACTCAGCCGCCAGGTGATAGACCGGCGTGTCGATCCAAGTGTAAGCGATCAGTGCCCAGGGCAGGCCCGTGAAAATGTAGCTGCGCGCCAGTTCGGCCAGGGTCCAGCAGACCGCCAGGGCCAGCCCGGCACGCCAGCCTGTTCCCGCAGCCAACCATTGGGCAACGGCGAAACCGACGCCCCAAAAAGTACCGAATCCCGCCGCCATGGCCGCCAAGGCGAAGGGCGCCAACATGCCATATCGGTCGGCGTCTACGAGGAATGGTTCGACGATCCAATGCATGGCAACAAGGGCAAAGCCAAAGCCGACGGAAAAACCACGCAGGCCCGCGATTCGAATGTTCACAGCACCAAAGCAGCGCAGGAAGGCCAGCACCGCCCCGGCAAGAGCCACCAGCCAGAACCCGAAGGGTGCCTGACCGAGACCAAGCATTATCCCGGCTGTCAGGCTGACCGCCGTTCCGCGCCACGCTTTCAGACCGGGCAGGTCAGGCCGCACTTGTGGGACCGGGCAGACGCACCCGCAGCCTCTTGATCCGGCGCGGGTCAGCGTCAACGACTTCGAATTCAATCCCATCAGGGTGGCGCACGACCTCGCCGCGAGACGGGACGCGGCCGGCCAAAACAAAGACCAGACCACCCAGCGTGTCGATCTCTTCGTCGTCGATACCTTCGGTCAGGGACTGGGTGATTTCGGCTTCGAAATCTTCCAGCGGCGTCTTGGCCATCGCCAGGTAGGTGCCCGGCTTCTCGACAATCCAATAGGTGTCTTCTTCCTGATCGTGTTCGTCTTCGATCTCGCCCACCACCTGTTCGATCAGGTCTTCGATTGTGACAAGCCCATCGACGCCGCCATATTCGTCGATCACCAACGCCATGTGGATGCGCTCATTCTGCATTTTTTGCAGTAATACGCCGATCGGCATGGACGGCGGCGCGTAGAGAAGCGGGCGCAGCAATGAGCGCATCGAAAACCGTGCGCCGCCCTTGCCGTTGAACCCGTGCTGCAAGGCAAAGTCCTTCAGGTGGACCAGCCCCACCGGCGTGTCCAGCGTGCCCTTGTAGACCGGCAGGCGTGACAGACCGCTTTCACGGAATATGGTGACCAAATCGTCTTTCTTGATGCTCATCGGCACTGACACGATGTCGGCCTTGGGAATGGCGACGTCTTCCAGCCGCATGCGCCGCAGGTTCAACAATCCTGGTGGACGCTCTGCGGTTTTGCTGCTGGAACCTTCGGCTTTTGATACGGATTGCTCTTCGCCGGGTGGCGGTGTCAAAACGTCGATCAGACGGCCCCAAAAGCCGCGTTCGCTAATACTATCGGAATCGAGCGCGCCTTGCGCTGCGCTAGAAGACCCGTCGGTGGTGTCGCCCATCTTACCTTTCAAATGCCGCGCGGGATCTCTGCGCGACTTCCTTTTTCAGCTATATGGGTCATCCAACCCAAGTTTCGCAAGTATCGCAACCTCGGTCACTTCCATCAAGTCCGCGTCGGCATCGTTTTCGTGATCATAGCCCAAAAGGTGCAGCAAACCGTGCACGATCAGGTGAGTGACATGATCGGCCATGGATTTGCCCGCCTCGGTAGCTTCGCGTTCGCAGGTTTCCCAGGCGATAGCAATATCGCCCAGTTCGGGATCGTCCGATGCTGCGGGCCGCCCGCCCGGTTCATTCGCGGCGCGTTCTTCTGATGGCCAGGACAGCACGTTGGTTGGCGTCGACTTGCCCCGGAATTCCGCGTTCAACTCGGCAATCCGTGTATCATCACAGGCCAGAAGCGCGGCGGTCAGCCCGGGCGACAGACCCAAGTGATCCGCAGTGACTTCTGCGGCCGTCTTGGCGATCTGATCCAGATCCAGCGCCTTCCAGCGCGCGTCTTCGTATAGGATGTCTTCGAACATGGGGCGGCTCATAGCGGTATTGTTTGTCCTGCGACAACGGGAAAGAATTAGCTGATTGACTCAGTTGGCCCAAAGATATACCCGACAAAAAAGATCACCTTTTGGGAAATCTGCGATGGAAAAACCGGTGGAAAGACCCGCGCGTCTGGTTTCGACACGGAAAGCGACCCTGTTGACGACGACGGCAGTCAGCGGGCTGGCGCTGGCGCAGCCGGTCCTGCCGTATCTGAACAGCTTTGGCGCGACCTATGCGCAGACCGCCGAGGTTGCCGATGCGGGCGAGGCCGGTGAAGCAGGCGAAGCCCTGGCCATAACGGAATCACAGGAGAACGGCGGCTTCACCCTCGTTCCGCCTGATCCCTTGCCCCAGGAATCTCTTATCCTGCACCTGGAGCGGCCCCATTTCTCCAGCAAAACCCT
>JBNKYL010000160.1:0-4098 GCA_050300875.1 Paracoccaceae bacterium | reverse complement strand
GCGCTGGCGCTGAGCGTGCCGGCGGGTGTCTGCAAGGTGGCGCTGACCGTCAACGCGTCCGACCCCGAACTGGACGCCCTGTTCGCGGCGGTCCCGGTCGACATCCTGCAACTGCACGGCGCGGAAAGCCCTGAACGTGTTACGTCCCTGCGCAAGCGCTTCGGCCTTCCCGTGATCAAGGCGGTCGGGGTAGCCGATGCCGACGATCTTGCCGCACTTGAACTTTTCGGAAAGGTCGCTGACCAGCTTCTGGTTGATGCCAAGCCGCCGAAACATTCCGAATTGCCAGGCGGCAACGGTCTGCCCTTTGACTGGACATTGATTGCGGGCCGGCGTTGGCCAGTGCCGTGGATGCTGGCCGGCGGGTTGACGCCACAAAACGTGGCCGAAGCCATCCGATTGACCGGCGCACGCCAGATCGACGTGGCCTCTGGCGTCGAATCTGCGCCGGGTATCAAGGATGCGGATATGATGCGCGCTTTCGTGGCCGCAGCGACCACCTAGGCTGTCTTCAACGAAAATCTGGCGCGGGTAGGCGGCTTTACCCCCCCGATCATTCCTACTAATGCTTTCCCGATCGACATTGGGGTGACACCATGGCCAACGACCTTTTCAATTCTTTCATGACCGGCCCGGATGAAAACGGGCGGTTCGGCGATTTCGGCGGGCGGTTCGTTTCCGAAACGCTGATGCCGCTGATCCTGGACTTGGAAGCTGAATACGAAAAGGCCAAGACGGACCCAGATTTCTGGGTCGAAATGGATGACCTGTGGAAGCACTATGTCGGCCGTCCCAGCCCACTGTATTTTGCGCCGCGCCTGACGGAACGGTTGGGCGGTGCAAAGATCTACCTAAAGCGTGATGAACTGAATCACACCGGCGCGCATAAGATCAACAACGTTCTGGGCCAGATCCTGTTGGCGCGACGTATGGGCAAGACCCGCATCATCGCGGAAACCGGTGCCGGGCAGCATGGTGTGGCCACCGCCACGGTTTGCGCGCGCTTCGGACTGAAATGTATCGTTTACATGGGCGCGCATGATGTCGAACGGCAGGCGCCAAACGTGTTCCGCATGCGGTTGCTGGGTGCCAAGGTGGTGCCCGTCACCTCGGGGCGCGGCACGCTCAAGGACGCCATGAACGACGCGCTGCGCGATTGGGTCACCAATGTGCGGGATACGTTTTACTGCATCGGCACCGTGGCGGGGCCGCACCCATACCCGGCCATGGTCCGCGATTTCCAATCAATCATTGGCAAGGAAGTGCGCTGGCAGCTCGCCGAGCAGGAAGGCGACGGGCGCTTGCCTGATACGGTTATTGCGGCCATCGGCGGCGGGTCAAATGCGATGGGGCTGTTCTACCCCTTCCTGGACGACCCATCTGTTCGCATCATCGGTGTCGAGGCCGGTGGCAAGGGGGTGAACGACAGATTCGAGCATTGCGCATCGCTCACGGGCGGCCGCCCTGGCGTCTTGCACGGCAATCGCACCTACCTGCTTCAGGACGGTGACGGCCAGATCCTGGAAGGGTTTTCGATTTCGGCTGGGCTCGATTATCCCGGCATCGGCCCGGAACATTCTTGGCTCCACGAAACCGGTAGGGCCGAATATGTCGCCATCACCGATGCCGAGGCCCTGCAGGCTTTCCAGCTTTGCTGCGAAACCGAGGGCATCATTCCGGCGCTCGAACCCAGCCATGCGCTAGCCCATGTCACCAAGATCGCGCCAGACCTGCCATCCGACCATATTATCGTGATGAACATGTGTGGGCGCGGCGACAAGGATATCTTCACCGTCGCCAAGCATCTGGGCTTCGATATGGAAGCGGGCGGCTAGATCCTTCGCCACAACACGGTTTTGACTGATAGTTGTTCCATAAACCTGAGTTTATGGGCGTCTGACAGCGGTTTATGTCCCTTTACCTAACCCTATGGCAAATTCCATAGGGCTGGGATCGGGGGCAAATCGAAGCCACGCCGCGGGACGGCGGTACTTTAGAAAACCGAAAAAGGGTTGATCAGATGAAACTGAAGCACACAATGCGCGCCGCCGTTTCGGCACTTGCCATTTCCACCACTGCGGCCCTTGCCGCCGTCGACGTCAATGCACTGGCGCAAAGCTATGTCGAACTGGGTTACGACCGGGTCGAGGTGAAGGTCGGGATCACGCAGGTCAAGGTCGAGGCCGTGCAAGGCACCACCAAGGTCGAGGTCGTCTATGACAAGCAGACTGGCGAAGTGCTGAAGCGCGAAACCAGCACGGTCAGCGCCGACAACGACGTGTCTGACGGCGTTTCGATCAAGAATCGCCTGGGCGATTTCACCAGCGATGATGAAAATGACGAAAGCAGCGATGACGGCGAAGACGATGACGACGAAGATGACAGCGACGAAGACAGCGACGAAGACGACGACGATGAAGAAGATGACGATGAAGAAGATGACGAATAACACCGCTCACGCTTGACCATTTCCGCGCGTCGGTGATTTCATGGGCGCGCGGAAAACCTGTTGGGGAACGGGAATGGCCGACCTTATTGAAAAGACGAAATACGAAAAACTATTCTCTACGCCGGTGCTCCGCTATTTGTTGCCCGACCATGAACGACTGAACGCCGAATTGCTGCATGCCGGCGGGCAGTTGCGCGATGCCGACACAGGCGTCGACAAATCAAATCGCGGCGGCTGGCATTCATCTGGCAACCTGTTTGACAATTTCATGCCGTGTTTTCAGGAACTGCGCGGTGCGGCCGAACAGGCCATCTGGCAGGCCAACGACGCCATCGGCGCCAAGGCCACGCCGGACACGCTGTCGATGAAACTGTTTGCGTGGATGAACGCCAACCCGGCGGGCGGGTTCAACGCACCACACACGCATCCCGGCGCGCATTGGTCCGGTGTCTATTATGTGGCGCAGCCCAGGATCGAAACCGGCAATTCCGGCATGATCGAATTCCTCGATCCGCGCTCGGACCTGCCGAACTGGCGCATTCTGCAGGCGCCGCCTTTCAAGCTTAAGAAAAAGCTGCGCCCGCAGCCCGGGGAAATGATCCTGTTTCCGTCATACCTGTTGCATTGGGTCTACCCGAATGAAAGCGTGGAAGAACGGGTCAGCATCGCCTTCAATGCAACCTTCAGGAAGACCACAAAAGATAGCAGCGGGGAAACCGAGGATTGAGCGGGGCGCCCGCATGGCGCCAAAACAGGCAGGCTTGTGTAATGGTCTTGCCACGGGGTAACAAACTGACATGAAACGGCGGGAATTCTTGGCTGCAATCGCGGGGCTGGTGGCGACGCCGGCACTGGGGCAGTCGATGTCGTTTTCCGATACGCTTGTCGCACAACTCAAACAGCAGGGGTTCACGTCCATTTCGGTGACGCGTACCTGGCTTGGCCGCATCCGGATCGTCGCTACGAACGATCATTTCCGACGCGAAATCATCCTGAACGCGCGAACGGGTGAAATCCTGCGCGACGTTTGGGTCAATCTTTCCAGCGGGCAGTTTGGGTCCGGTTTCTATAACCCGGATGACGAAAGCGACAATTACGATCGCAGCGGCGGGTCGGGCGACGACGACGAAAATGACGACGAAGAGGATGATGACGAAAGCGACGACGAAAGCGATCGGTCGGGCAGCAATAGTGGCAAGGGCTGACATGCGCAGGCGCGTAGCTGGGTGAAAGGTGGCTGGACCATCGCCGTTCTTTTCCTGGTGCAGATCTTCTGCGCCGTTTTTTTCGTTTCTGACATCCTGGCCAGCGTTTTGGGCCTGCGGGCGAAGCCAATCAGTTGGCAGACCCGTGAACTTCTGGAAATCGGGGCAGCGCTTGGGTTGATCCTTGGCATTGTTCTGGGCGTCGTGGCTCTGCGCAGGTCGATGATGGCCCGAGCGCGCGCCGAAGAAAGCCTGCGGCTGGCTTCGGGCGCCTTCATGCAGGTGCTGGAAGAACGGTTTGCCGAATGGGGCCTGACGCCATCGGAACGCGATGTGGCGTTGTTTGCGATCAAGGGGATGAGCACCGCCGAGATCGCTGGGTTGCGCGACACCAGCGAAGGCACGGTCAAGGCGCAGACCAATGCCATCTATCGAAAGGCCGGG
>JBNKYL010000159.1:0-9461 GCA_050300875.1 Paracoccaceae bacterium | reverse complement strand
AAACTTTTCGCGGAAGACCTTGAAGGAAATGACCAGATCGGCCTCCATCAATTCGCAGTCGCCATCCGGCAGGCGCGACCGGATGCGGGCCGCCGCGCACCAAGGCAGGAATTCGGGATAGCGGGCCACGTCTGCGACGAGGTCATACATCTGTTCCGCCGCATAGGGCAGAACCCGGGTTTCAGAATGTCGCGGCATAGTCCCCCAATTCGCGCTGTCCGTGGGGTCAATGATTTCGTAAAAGGAAGACGCGAATGCAAGGGGGGTGTGATGCCACACAGACCGTATCAGATCGACGAATTGATTTCGGCCAAGGCGATCGCCGCCCGGATCGAAGAACTGGCCCGTGAAATTCGTACCCGTTTTCACGACACCGACAAGCTGGTCGTCGTGGGGCTCTTGCGTGGGTCTTTCGTGTTCATCGCCGACCTCGTGCGCGAATTGGATATGAATGTCGAAGTCGATTTTCTGGAAGCGTCATCCTACGGCGACAGCACCGAATCCAGCCGGGAGGTGCGAATCCTGAAGGATCTGCGTGGCGAGATTAACGGGCGCGATGTCTTGGTCGTCGAAGATATTGTCGATACCGGGTTTACGCTGAAACACGTCGTGGGCCTGCTTCAATCCCGCGAACCCAAACGGCTGGAAACCATTGCGCTGCTGGACAAGCCGTCGCGGCGCGAAGTTGACATCAAGGCCACTTGGACCGGGTTCGAAATCCCCGACAAATTCGTGGTGGGCTACGGGATCGACTTTGCCCAGCGCAATCGCAACCTGCCCTATATCGGCACGGTGACCTTCACCGACGAAGCATGAAGCTGAACCCGCGCCAATTGCTGCGCATGTCGAAATGGGCGCGCAGGCCGCCATCGGAAGGCCGCGTGAAACTGGTGCTTGGTGTGGTGGCGATCTGCCTTGTCCTGTTCGGGATCGAATGGCTTGGGTTCTGGCCGGACTGGTTGACGATGGACCGCTAGGCACGACCCGCCAGTTCATCGGCATAGGCAGCGATTTCGGAACAGAGCAGATCGCGCGCGGCCCGCAGGCGCGGGACATCGCGCATGTCACGATGGCCTGCCACCCAGATCGGCACAGGGCTGGGTGGCGCGATATCGTCGCATCGCCGCAAGCGCGGATCGTTCCGGCACAATATGTCCGGAACCACCCCACGACCCCGCCCTTGCGCGATCAGTTCCCGCGCGGTCACGAAGCTGTCTGCACTGGCGGCTATTTTTTCGTCGGGAACATTTTGGGCGATCCATTCGCCCGGGCCAGCGCGTGACAGGGGGCCCGCCAGGCCAATCCAGTTTTCCCTGGTCACGTCCCTTGGTTCGTAAACTCCGAAGCCCAGTTCTGCCACTTGGTCACCTTCCAGATCCTCTGGCAACCTGACGGCCGGGCGCACAGTTAGATCAGCATCAAGACGCGCAAAATTGAGATGCACGTTGGACGAGATCAGTTCAAACCGCAGTCCCGGCGCCTGCGGTGCGACGTGGTCGGCGACCTTTGGCAGGATGGTCGTACACAACGTATCGGTCGATGTGACCCGCACAGTTCCCAAAAGCGGGGCACTGATGCCACTGGCGGCACGCGCGACACCCAGTATGGCATCTTCCGCTTCGGACAACGCGTCCAAAACCGCCTGATTTCCCGGCGTCACGCGATAGCCGCGCACGGTCTTTTCGAACAAAGTCAGGCCAAACGCCTCCTCGAAGGCCGCCACGCGCCGCAGCACCGTCGCGTGGTTCACGGAAAGTTGTTTGCCTGCCGCAGTGACGCTTCCGGTGCGTGCCACGGCCAAAACATAGCGCAAATCGTCCCAATTTTGCCTGTTGTGCATAAATTAACGAACCCTCTGCAAATTTTCCATCTTTTCTTTAAAATACTCACAGCTAGCCTGTCCATGCGGGATCGTTATCTGGTCTGGACTTTATCGGAGGAAATCATGTTCAAGAAACTTGCACTCGGCTCGGTGGCGATCGTCGTTGCAGCCACGACCGTTTACGCAGCCAGCCATGCAGGCCCACATGCAGGCGCGATCACGGCTCGCAAATCGCATATGCAGCTTTACCAGCACAATCTGATCATCCTCGGCGGTATGGCGCGCGGGAATGTCGATTATGACGCCGATGCCGCGAAGGCCGCAGCCAGCAACATCGCCGCCCTGACGCGCATGTCGCAGGCCGGTTACTGGCCGCAGGGCTCGGATGCAGGTTCAGTCGAAGGCACGCGCGCGATGCCCGCTTTGTGGGAAAACTTCCCAGACGTGATGGCCAAGGCTGGTGCAGTGGCCGAAGCGGCTGCCCAGCTCGAAGCGACGGCCGGTGACGGCGTGGAAGCGATCCAGGCCGGTGTCGGACAACTTGGCGGCGCCTGCACAGCCTGTCATAAGGCCTATCGGCAAGAATAAAGGACAAGCGGTTGCGACGGCCCGGGTTTGGCCGTCGCCCCACATGACATGCGGCGAATTCTGGCGATCATCTTCGCACTTGGCCTTGTGGCACTGGTTTCAGCGTTGTCGCTGACCGCGCCCAGGCGACCGCTCACGGCTGCCGAATTCACGCCCAGCCAGCCACCGGACGCGACGCGCGGGGAACGCGTCTTTACGGCCGGTGGCTGCGCATCCTGTCACGCAGCACCGGGTGCTGAGGGCACGCAAAAAATTGTCCTGACTGGTGGTCGGGCCTTTGCCAGTGACTTCGGCACATTCTATGCGCCCAATATCAGCTTTGGTGCGAATAGCGCGGGGATCGCGGAATGGTCGGTACTGAACCTCGCCGATGCGCTGCGTCAGGGTGTATCGCCGGACGGGCAACACTATTATCCGGCCTTTCCATACACATCCTATCGCAACATGACGGATCAGGATGTCGCCGATCTCTATGCTTATTTGCAGACACTGCCAGCCAGCGACGCACCAAATCGCCCACATGATGTCGGCTTTCCGTTCAACATCCGCCGGTCTCTGGGTGGATGGAAACTGCTGTTCTTCCGGGAAGGTTGGGTCGCAGGGGCCGACACGCCCGAACTGGAACGCGGTCGCTATCTGGTTGAAGCCTTAGGCCATTGCGCGGAATGTCATACGCCACGCAACGCGCTGGGTGGTCTGGATATCGGGAATTGGATGGCAGGGGCGAAGAACCCTGCGGGCAACGGGGCCATTCCCGCCCTGACGCCTGATCGCCTGGGATGGACTGCCGATGATGTGGCCTATTTCCTGGAAACGGGCTTTACGCCCGATTTCGACGCCGTTGGCGGTGAAATGGCCGACGTGGTCGAAAACACAGCCGCGCTGACCGATGAAGATCGCGCGGCAATCGCGGCCTATCTTCTGGCGCTGCCGGACTGACGTCCCCAAATTCAACGTAAATAGCAGGCTTTGACAGGCATCAATGAATGCCTGCCGGATATTTCATAAAATATTTGCAAGGTTTTCGGACCCTGACGCGCCGACGCTCATGCCACATGGGAGGTAAGTGCATGAAACGATATTCCAGACATAAACTTGGGAAGTTCCTGGTCGCTACCGCGATTGTTGCGGTTTCGGCCCTTGCCGCATCGGCAGAGCAATTCGTGGGATCAACCGTGGAGAGCAGGCTGACGCTTGCGTTCAAGGTGGACGACGCGAAGGCAGCGGCGCTTTTGCCGGAAGGTTGGGCACCCTTAACGCTTCCGCAGGGTCCGTTCACAGGGGCGAACCTGATCATGAACCTCATAGACCGGGATCTGGCGCTTGATCAGGATGGCAAACCCGTCGTGCCGCCGTCCGGACGTGCGGCAGCCATTGTTGTCATCGGTTTGCGGCCCGACACGCCGCCAAGAACCTTTGTTGCAGGTGTTTTCGAACCCGAACCTTTGACCGACACCTACAAGAACTCCACGGCGGCCGATATTCAGCGCAACCTGGAACTCGCGGCCGGTTCCAGCGGGTTCGCCAAAGTCGAAGACCAATGGAACATCGTGTCTCCGGCGGGGACGATCAGCGTCAACATCGACTATGCCGGAGTTCCCGTCGGCTGGAGCGAAGCGAACGAAGCACTGCCCTATTCGGCTGCGGTGCCTGATTTCAACCGAATCTATCGGTATGATCAGTTGGCCGGGCTCATCATGAATGACGCCATCGGGCGGCAGATCAACGGCGCGATCAGCTTCGAAGCTTCGGGCCTGTTCTTCGGTGACATTTTCGCAGGCGTGGATGCACCTGTGGCCGCCGTCACCGTGCCGGTCTACATTCGCGACATCTATCTGCCCTAGGCAGATCAGGCGCGGCCAAGTTTCTTGAGCCGCGCCTCACGCAGGCGGGCAAAGTCATCGCCGGCATGGTAGGATGACCGCGTCAGCGGCGTGGCAGACACCATCAGGAAACCTTTGCCATAGGCCGCCTTTTCGTAGGATTTGAATTCCTCGGGGGTCACGAACCGGTCGACACCATGGTGCTTCGGCGTCGGTTGCAGATACTGACCGATCGTCAGAAAATCGATATCGGCCGCGCGCATGTCATCCATGACCTGCAACACCGATTGCTTGTCTTCGCCCAGCCCCACCATGATGCCCGATTTCGTGAACATCGTCGGATCCAGTTCCTTGACCCGCTGCAATAGCCGCAGCGAATGGAAGTAGCGCGCGCCAGGCCGCACCTCGGGGTAAAGCCCCGGCACGGTTTCCAGGTTGTGGTTGAACACATCCGGTTTGGCTTCGACGACAACCTCCAGCACGGACGGATCGCATTTCAGGAAATCGGGGGTCAGAATCTCGATGGTCGTGTCGGGCGCGCGGTGCCGGATGGCGCGGATGGTCTGGGCGAAATGTTCGGCCCCGCCATCTTCGACATCGTCGCGGTCGACCGATGTGACAACCACGTGTTTGAGCCCCAGCTTGGCCACAGCATCGGCCACACGCCCCGGTTCGAACGCGTCCAGCGCTTCAGGCGGCTTGCCGGTCGCAATGTTGCAGAAGGAACAGGCGCGCGTGCAGACCTCGCCCATGATCATCATCGTGGCGTGGCCCTGGCTCCAGCATTCGCCGACATTTGGGCAACCCGCCTCTTCGCAGACGGTCACAAGTTTATGTTCCCGCATGATATTGCGCGTCTGGGTGTAGCCCTTCGACGTGGGCGCGGTGACACGAATCCAGGATGGTTTCTTTGGCTGGGCATTGTCCGGGCGATGCGCCTTTTCAGGATGACGCTCGGCGGGCACTTTCAGATCGCGCATGGGTGTCGGGCCTTTTCAACTTGGCCTGATAAATACGCCCAGCGCCAACTTTAGGCAATTCCAACCCTGTCATGCCCGCCATGCAGCGGGCTCATCGCTGGGCTAGCCGATCAGGCTGTTCGAACCGGCGGCCTCGTAATGCTGTCGCAGCCGCTCCAGCGCGATCCGCAGCACGATCTTGCCGGACCGCGCCGACCAGCCCAGCCGCTTTTCCGCGCTTTCCAGACCTTCCAGAAAACAGCAGACGCGCAAGGCCACATCGCCAAGACCGGGGCCAAGTTCCTTCAGGGCGGCCATGACGCGATTGCGCGCCGCGTCCGATCCGCCACCCGACCCTGATGTGAACGCGCCCCGATCGCCGCCTTCCATGAACTTGTCCCAATTCTGCGTGACCCGCGGACCCATTTGCGACAGCTCGAAATCTTCACGCAACCGTTCGGCGGCGACCACCTGCGCCGACGTCAGAAACGGTTCGCCATCCGCCCCCTTGCGCCGGGCAATCGCCGCAACCGGCGATTCGGACGCGTTATAGCGGACTCGCGCCGTACGCGTCGTGCCGTCGATCTGCACATCACGCACATCCCAGTCGCGATGCTGTGCAGCAAAGGGGGCTGCAGCTTCGCCAAATCCCTGCGCTTCATCTTCGGCCAGCAACCTTTTGAGCGCCGCACGCCCGGCCGAGGTGATCTTGTACCGCGAAACCCGCCCCGACGTCGTGCAAACAAGCCAGTCGCGCAGCGCCATGGCCTGCGCCGTTTCGCGATCAGTTACGGCGGTGCGTACGGTGCGGCCTTCGGCCGTTTCGCGCACGACAACGGCCTTTTCCATGTCGACCGCATAGGCCAGACAGGCGCCCGGTTCGGAGAGGCGTCGCAAAATGCGGCGCGCTTCGCGTTCCAGCGCCTCTTCATCCATGGCGGAAATGTTGCTGTGCCGAAGTGCAGTCATGGATGTAGGCTCCTTTATGGGTTCGCGATTGGGTGGCGTGGCAGGTTCAGCACCGCACAATTCATTGACCGCCGCATCAAAAAGCACGTCATCACGCATCGTTTCGATACGCCGAATGCGTCGCTGGATCGTCGATGGGTGGCATCCTTTGGCACGCGCAATTTCGCGGATGGAAACACCGCCATCGACATGCTTGACATAATCCCCGATGCCCTTGGGCAGAGCGACGAATTTTCTGGTGGTTTCTCGATCTCCCGGCGTGTCGGCCTGCATTCTTTCCCCTTGGTCCGCCTGCTGCATCTTCGTGCGCAGTTGCTTGCTTCGTCGCCAATTGGCTGGGCCAAGGCCCACAATGCAGGGTTGTATTTCGCTGCTCTGCCAAATCAGCTCGATCCAGCGAACATTTGAATCAATTTGCTAAAATTTCGTGAAACCTAACGAACGGTGAATCCCCAATCAACGCAACACAACCCAAAGGCGAGTACGATTTGGTTACGCATTGGAAAGGATTCAGCATGCATCACCTGCTCGAACGACTGAACACACTCGTCCGCCCCAGGCTCCTTATTCGTGCCGCGCGCTTCGGTCTGGACGACTACCGACGAGACCGGGACCTGCGCCGAATCCTAAAGGCAGCGCACACCCCGCATGCCGCGCGCGCGCTGGAAATGCTGCTGGAAGAAGAATTGCGGCTGGAAGGCGCCCGAACCGGCGGGGACGCGAATTATTCCGTCGCCCGCCATGTCGAGGTGCTGATCGCCGTCATCGCCGAAGCACAGCTGCTTCGCGCCCAGATGCCGGTGCAGTTGCTGGCCGCGGAATAGGCCTACATGAAGCTGTCGGGTTCCATCGCCTTCTTGCGTGCGACGTAATCGTTCAGCGCATCTGCCGTCGCCGGATCAAGTTCCGGTGGCTGATAGTCCGACAACATCTTTTTGACCTTTGCATTGGCCAGCGTCGACGTGTCGCGCGCGCCTTCTTCGTCCCAGGTTTCGAACGGCTTGTAATCCAGCACATTCGACCGCCAGAACGCGGATTTGAAATTGGCCTGCGTGTGCGCGCAACCCAGGTAATGACCACCCGGCCCGACTTCGCGAATGGCATCCATCGCCTGGCCATTTTCGGAAATGTCCACGCCCTTGGCCAAACCGTGCAGAACACCCAGTTGGTCGGCATCCATGACGAATTTTTCGTAGGACGACACCAACCCGCCTTCCAGCCAGCCGCAGGAATGCAGCATGAAATTCACGCCGCTCAGCAACCCCATGTTCAGGCTGTTCGCACTTTCATAAGCCGCCTGCGCATCGGGCAGTTTCGACCCACAGAACGCACCAGCCGACCGATAGGGCAGGCTCAGCCGCCGCGCCAGTTGTCCTGCCCCATATGTCACCTGCGACGCCTCAGGCGTGCCGAATGTCGGCGCGCCGGAATTCATGTCGATCGAAGTCACAAAGGCCCCGAAAATCACCGGCGCGCCGGGCCGGATCAGCTGGCTGTAGGCCACGCCTGCAAGCACCTCGGCCAGAACTTGCGTCAGCGTGCCCGCGACCGACACCGGCGCCATCGCGCCGCCAACGATGAACGGGCTGATGATACAGGCCTGGTTCGCCTTGGCGTAAACCTCCAGGGCGCCCATCATCGTCGCATCGAAAGTCAGCGGCGAGTTGATGTTGATCAGGTTGGTCATCACCGTGTTCTGGTCAACGAAGTCCTCTCCGAACAGGATCTTGGACATTTCAACCGAATCGGCCGCGCGCGTCGGTTCGGTAACAGACCCCATATATGGCTTGTCGCTCAGGGTCATATGCGCCAGCAGCATATCCAGATGCCGCTTGTTCACCGCCACATCCGTGGGTTCGCAGACTGTGCCGCCCGAATGGTGCAGGTACTTGGACATGTAGCCCAGTTTCACGAAATTGCGGAAATCTTCGATCGTCGCGTATCGCCGCCCGCCTTCCGTGTCGCGCACGAAGGGCGGGCCATAGACCGGTGCAAGCACCAGGTTCTTGCCGCCGATCACCACATTGCGCTCAGAATTGCGTGCATGCTGGGTGAATTGCGATGGTGCGGTTTTGCACAATTTGCGCGCCAGCCCCTTGGGCATGCGGACCCGCTCGCCATCCACATCCGCACCCGCCTCTTTCCAAAGCTTCAGCGCGGCAGGGTTTTCGGTGAAATTGACGCCAATCTCTTCCAGGACCTGATCGGCATTGGCTTCGATGATCTGCAACGCCTCTTCGTTCAGGATCTCGAGGTTCGGGATATTGCGTTCAATGTAACGCGCCGCTTCGATGCGTATCGCGCTGCGTTCGGCACGCCGTGCTGCCCCGCCACCCCCTGAACGACCCCGGCGGGCCGGACGCATATCCGACATCTGATGTCTCCCTAGACGATCCTGTTGCTGGTTTCCATTATCGCCGCGCCGCGCCCGCCCGCGCGCGATTTCCGCCGTTTGGCGGTCAAAACCGACATTGCTTGCGACTTCTGGGCGAAATTTCCGGCAGGACGCGCGACCAGCCTTCCCCGACCTCTTGCGCTTGCGCCAAGCCGCCCCTATCAGCGGCACATGAGCCATGACCGCCTATTGATCATAGACTTCGGCAGCCAGGTCACGCAGCTGATTGCGCGGCGCCTGCGCGAGCTGAACGTCTATTGCGAAATCCACCCCTATCAGAACGTCACGGACGAATTCCTGAAGGACTTCACCCCAAAGGCGATCATCTTTTCGGGCGGACCGGACTCGGTCATGCGCGACGGCTCGCCGCGCCCACCAAAGTCGGCCTACACACTGGGTGTGCCGATCCTAGGGATCTGCTATGGCCAGCAGGTGATGATGCACGACCTCGGCGGCCGCGTCGAAGCGGGCGAACATGCCACCGCCGAATTCGGTCGCGCCTATGTCGAAAAGTCCGGGCAATCGGACGATTTCCTCTTCGGCTGGTTTGCCGAAGGCCGCGAACAGGTCTGGATGAGCCACGGCGATCATGTTGCTGATATCGCACCGGGTTTTCAGGTTTTGGGCACCTCCCCAGGCGCGCCCTATGCCATCACCGCCGACCCCGCGCGGCATTTCTACGCCGTGCAGTTCCACCCAGAGGTTCACCATACCCCCAACGGCAAGACGCTTTACGAAAATTTTGTGCGCTTGGCCGGGTTCAAGGGCGATTGGACCATGGGCGCCTACCGCGAAGAAGCGATCCGCAAGATCCGCGAACAGGTCGGCGATAAAAAGGTCATCTGCGGGCTGTCCGGCGGCGTCGATTCGTCCGTCGCCGCCGTGCTGATCCACGAAGCCATCGG
>JBNKYL010000158.1:0-11375 GCA_050300875.1 Paracoccaceae bacterium | reverse complement strand
GGACTGCGGCCAGCGACAGGCGACCCACGCCTGATGCGCGTGCGGCTAGGATGGCGTGGTGGATCAGGCTGTGCGTTGTGCCTGCCGGCGTGTCTTTGTCGTGGCGGATCAGGTCCAACGCCCATTCTTCCCTGGTTTCGTTGAATGTCACGAAACCTTCGAGGCGCCCATTCGCGTGCGCAAGGAAGACCCGCTGACCGGCAACATACCCTTCGTCGAAGCGTCCTGTGGAAAACCCGCGTTCGCCGCCGCGCATCCTGGCCCATCGCGAAGAAAGTGCGGCCATTTCGTCAATGGGCAGGCCGCGCCCGGCTTCGGTCACCCGAACGCCCGCGCGTTGAGCCCGGTTCAACATGCGTCGCAACTGGCGATAGTCCGGCCCTTCGATCGTGTAATCTGTGGGGCGCAGCCAGGCGTCAGATGCGATCGGTTGCGCAAACCACCCATGGCCACGGGCTTGTGCTGCAAGGCGCGGCGGCGCCTTGTAGATCACAGGCACCCGCGACTTGCGCGCAGCGGCGACGCGAAGTGCCGTCAACAGTCCTGCGGGATCGAGCTTGGTGTTCAGCGGCGCGCCGAACAGCACCATGCTCTGCCCGCCGTCGCGCACCAGAGCCACCGGGGTTTCCTGTGCCATCAGGGCACCGAATTCGCCCTGCTGGGCAAGTTTGACGTCGGCAGAGGGGGCATTCCACAACGTGGCTTCGAATTCGGGCATTCGGGACAATTCCGAAGGTGAAGCCGTCCACACGGGCGCGGGGGATGCGTCCTGCAACGGCCCGCGCAACAGCGGCACCACGCATAGCACTGCGGGCAGAAGGTGGTAGATCAGCCGAAATGCGATGGCTGCTGCGATCAGGGGTTCATCCCCAAGCATCGGCAGCTGCGCCAAGAGCGCCAGTTCGAACGCCCCGATTCCGCCGGGCGTTCCGCTAACGAGCCCCGCAGTGAAGGCCATGACAAAGGCAGACAGAAACAGGCCGGCAGGAACCGAAACCTCGGGCGGTAAAAGGATGAAAAGGGCCAAAGCCGCAAAGCCAAGGTCGATGGCGACCACACCCAGGATCTTGGCCATGGCGATGGCGCTGGGCAGACCCACCGGCCAGCTTGGCAAAATGAAAGGCAAGACCAGCGCCATCATGCCGAAATAGGCGACCATCGTTGCGATCGGGTGAGGTCCGTTGCCGGCCCCGGTGAACAGGATGCAAGCCGCGGCCAGAACGGCCCAACCAAGAAGAAAGCTGCCAGAAACGGCCAAAGATACGCGCAAGGCGCCAAATAAGGACAATTCCGGAATCATGCGCCAGCGCACCAGCGCTCCGGTGATGGCACCAAATCCTGCGAATTGCGCCAGAGCGACTGCCGTCACGCCGGTGGCCCGGGCCGTTTCGGGGCTTACATTGGTGCCAAGAAGGCCATGGATGATGCCATCGTACCGCCCGATTGCCCAGAAACTGACCGAGGTCGCAGCCAGGGCTAGACCCCATTGATACAGCGCCACGCCGCGCACGGCCTGATCGATTTCGTGGAAGTTCAGGCTGGTCAGTCGGTCCCGCATCACCCAGATCAGTATCGCCACGGCGAAAAGGGCCAGGAACTGACGGAACAGCAGCCCAGAGAATCCGTTTGATGTTGATCGGGCAAGCGCCCGCGCCATGACCTGTCGCATCCCAGCCTCCGTCGGGGTTCCCGACGGCCGGGCTAGCAGATCAAGCCTACCTGAAAGTAAAACCGCCGGAGCGAAACCCCGGCGGTTTGATGCAAATTCAAACTTTCAGTGACGCGCTCGTCAATCTTCGGAGACAAGCTGGCCCTTGGCCACGACCAGCAGTTCATCCATCTTGGCGCGGATGGCTTCGGGGCTGGACAGCTCACCCAGATCGCCCGCGACCTTGCGCACAACGTCTTCGTTCCCTGCCTCTTCGAAATCGGCACGGATCACTTCCTTGGCATAGGCGTCCGCTTCGTCGCCGGTCTTGCCCATCAGTTCTGCCGCCCACAGGCCCAACAGCTTGTTGCGCCGGGCTTCGGCCTTGAATTTCATTTCTTCGTCATGGGCATATTTGTTTTCGAATGCGCTTTCGCGGTCGTCGAAGGTCGTCATTTCCTGTCCTCGGCACTGGCATATGTTACCAGTGATATGCCCCCTCAGGACGCGGGCTGCAAGGGTTTGCGCTATTCTTGCAGCGACGGTCCGCTTGGCCTATAGGGCAGCGATACACCTATGCGGGGCGGCGCTGGCCAGAACCCGGGACAGAAGGGGACCATGATGGCCCGTCGCAAGAAGATTTACGAAGGCAAGGCGAAGATTCTGTATGAGGGCCCGGAACCGGGCACGATCATCCAGTATTTCAAGGATGACGCAACAGCCTTCAACGCGCAGAAGCGGGCCACGATCGACGGCAAGGGCGTGCTGAACAACCGTTTGTCGGAATTCTTCATGACCGGACTGGCCCAGATTGGCGTGCCGACGCATTTCATCAAGCGGCTGAACATGCGCGAACAACTGATCCGGCAGGTGGAAATCATCCCGCTGGAAGTGATCGTGCGCAACTTTGCCGCAGGGTCGATGGCCAAGCGGCTGGGCATGGAAGAAGGCGCGCGTCTGCCGCGGCCAATCATCGAATTTTCGTACAAGGATGACGCTTTGGGCGATCCCTTGGTTCCAGAAGATTACATCATGGCCTTCGGCTGGGCCACGCAGCAGGACCTGGATGACATCGTGGCGCTGGCGGTTCGGGTCAATGATTTCCTGGCGGGCGTCATGCATGGCGTCGGCATCAAGCTGATCGATTTCAAGATCGAAATCGGCCGGATCTGGGAAGGCGACTACATGCGGTTAATCGTGGCCGACGAAATCAGCCCCGATTCTTGCCGGTTGTGGGATGTCGAAACCGGCCAAAAGCTGGACAAGGACGTTTTCCGCCGCGATCTGGGCGACCTGAACGACGCCTATACCGAGGTTGCACGGCGCCTGGGAGTTCTGCCGTCCAATGTGACCCACGCACACAAACCGACGCTGGTGAACTGACGCCTAGGGCGTTCCGAATCCACCCATCATCCCGCGGCGCTGGGCCCATATCTTTTCGCCGATCCGGCAATCGGTCGGGTCATGGGGTGAAGCCTGTGCGCGGAACAGCCGTTCAGTGGGCGGGAACAATCCTGCGATTTCCATGACGAGCTTGCGCCGCACGGCCTGTTCGAAATCGGCCCAATCCAGCACCGGCAACACGAAGGAACCCGGCCCGCCGATGACGCAGGTTTGGTAGTAGATATCCAAACCCGCCAGATACCATTCATCGTTGACACCGTCGCGTGTCATAAGGGGCAGGCCATTGATCACGATGCCATTTGCGATGGCGGCGTCGCGCGCCAACGTGACCAGGCCACCTTCGTTGTTGGGGCCGTCGCCAGATATGTCGATTACCCGCCGCAGCCCAATGAATTCGTTGGTTTCGATCATGCGCTTGCCTAGTTCCAGGGCGTTGGTAATCGAGGTCAGTCGCAGACCGGGATTGTAGGTTACGATCAGTTCGTCGGCGAATTCGTCCAGCTGTTCGCGTGTCTCGATCAATCGCCAATCGACCACGACATGATGCGTGCCCGCCCATTCCACATAGGTCAGGGCGATGGTGCCCAACATGCCCGACCGGATCGCCGCAAAGACCTGGTCTGACCGCAGCGCCGCCCAATAGCCGCGCCGCTGGATTTCCAGTTCGGCAGGCGACATGGATCGTGACACGTCGGCCATCAAGACCAGTTCAAGGTCCACCTCGACCGGCGCATCCTGTGCTTGTGCTGGCGCGGCCAAAAGAAAGGAGATCAGGAAAACGATCCAACGCATGACGCCAGATTTGCGAAATGTCTCGCCCATGTCCAATCACAACCGCCGGAACCGTCGCTGGCCCTTGCCTTCGCGGGCGCGCTTGCCTAATGCAGGGCCAAACCTGCCAGCCAAGGAGATCCCGATGAAAGCCCGTGTTCACGTCATGCTGAAAAACGGGGTTTTGGACCCACAAGGCGAGGCCGTTCGTCACGCGCTGGGCGCGATGGGATTTGGCGGGGTAGAGGGCGTTCGGCAGGGCAAGGTAATCGACCTGGACCTGGCCGATGGCACCGATGAAGCGACTGTCCGCGAGATGTGCGAAAAGCTTTTGGCCAACACGGTGATCGAAAGCTATCAGATCGAGATGGGCGCATGAAAGCGGCGGTCATCGTCTTCCCCGGTTCGAATTGCGACCGCGACTTGGCCGAAGCCTTTCGCAAGGCCGGGGCCGATGTGACAATGGTCTGGCACAAGGATGCCGAATTGCCTTCGGGCGTCGATGTGGTGGGCGTGCCCGGCGGTTTTTCTTTTGGCGATTACCTGCGCTGTGGCGCGATTGCCGCCAATTCGCCGATCAGCCAGGCGGTCAAGGCCCATGCCGATCGCGGCGGCTATGCCATCGGCATCTGCAACGGGTTTCAGGTGCTGACCGAAACCGGAATGCTGCCGGGTGCGCTGATGCGCAATGCGGGGCTGAAATTCATCTGCAAGCCGGTGGAACTGACTGTCGAAACCTCAAACAGCGCGTTCACGTCACGCTATAACGCGGGGTCCACCGTGACCTTCCCGGTGGCCCACCATGACGGCAATTATCAGGCGACGGACGAGGTCCTGGCGGAACTGAACGGCGAGGATCGCGTGGCGTTCCGCTATGTCGACAACCCGAACGGGTCGGCCGAAAGCATCGCCGGTATCCTGAGCGCCAACAGGCGGGTGCTTGGCCTGATGCCGCATCCTGAACGCGTGGTTGAACCGCTGCATGGCGGAACCGATGGCGCGGCGCTGTTCGATGCGCTGACCGGCGTGATGGAAACCGCCTGACCGTCAGTCGGGGCGACCCAATAGCCGGTCGATCGGCGAATAATCATCCGTCAGGATCAGGTCATCGCGTGCAATCAGCGCGTCCACGAATCCATCGGCCAGCGCGCCGAACTGCGTCTGATCGGGCGAGGGCACGCGGATCGACGCCTGTGCAGTCCGGGTCTGGCCCGCCGCAATGACAAATACCATCCGCGCGCCGGGGCTGGGGCGGGTCTGTTCGGTCCAGACCTCGACCACGGGGAAGACTCCCGCCAGGGTTCGTGTGATCGCTGCCAGGGCGTCCAGCCGGTTTTCGAAGTCGATGACGTTCATCAGGAAAGTGCCGTCCGGGGTCAGGCGGCTTGCGACGAGTTCGAAAAACTCTTGTGTGACAAGGTGTTGCGGCACAGCGATATCGGTGAATGCGTCGCCGATGATCACGTCGAATGATCGGTTGCCTTCAGCCAGAGCGCGACGTGCGTCCTTGTGCAGAACCGTCGCTGTGTTTGGATCGAACCAGAATTCGCGCGCGGCCAGTTCGGTCACGGCAGGGTCGATTTCCGCGACTGTGACCGGGCCGGTGCCGCGCAGCGCAAAGGCGCGGGGGATCGCGTAATTGCCGCCGCCGATGAAGAAGGTCGTGAAATCGGGACGGGGCGCCCGCAGCCGCGCCAGTGCGTCCAGCATGGCGGCGTGGTCGGTGAACATCACCAGTGGTGCATCGCGAGCGCTGATGCCGTGGGCCAGGTGGTCGATCACCATGACGCGCACGGGGCTGTCCGGATTTGCCGAAATGTCATCGCTGCGGATACAGAAATAGCGGCTTTCGATTGTGCAGGGGGTAGGGGCGGCTGTCGCGATACCCGCGAGGATCAGCGCCAGCGCACCGGTTGCGATGGCAGCAATCACACCGCGACCTGCCGCCCGGATCAGGATGAAGCCGGAAAGCGTATAGACCGCCGTGACCAGCGCCAGCGTCAGGGTCGACCCCAGCCAACTGATGAACAGGAAGCCCGCCAGCAATGTCCCGGCAATTGCGCCCACGGCACCGGCGGCAAACAGCGCGCCAAGGGCGCGACCGGGTTGGTCCGATGCGCCCACGGCGACATGCGCCAGGACCGGGGCAGGGACCCCGGCAAACAAAGAAGGCAGAAAGAATGCCAACGTGGTCAGGGCCACGATCCCCCAGACCGGGTGCCCGACCGCAGCCAGAACTGGCCCGGCGGTCTGTGTCAGCAAAGTGCTGGCAAGCGCCGTCGACAACGCGGCGGCCAGCAATATCCAGCCGGTTGCGGACAAGGCATTAGGTCGGTCAGCCAACCGCCCGCCCCACCAATGCCCCACAGAAAACCCTGCCAGCACCACCGCGATGACCGAGGTCCAAGTATAAAGCGACATGCCCACATGCGGGGCCAGCATCCGCCCCGCGACAATTTCCACCGTCAACGAAGCCGCAGAAACGGTGATCTGCAACGTCACAAGAAGCCAGAGTTTCATCGCTGTTCAACCCGCATGATCCGGCACAGCATGACGGTCATTGCCCCGCACAGGCAAGCGATTTCGGATGGATCAGTTGCCCGAGGTCAGCGCAGCCAGCTGCCGCAGTTTTTCCAGTGGCTTGCCTGATGCAATGCTGTCTGCGGCCATGGCCGCGCCCGACTTCAGGTCATGCGCCTTGCCCGCGATCATCAGCGCCGCAGCGGCGTTCAACAGAACGGCATCGCGATAGGCCCCTTCCGCGCCGCCCAGAACGGCGGCCAGCGCCGCGCCGTTTTCTTCGGGTGTGCCGCCGGTGATGGCGTCGATGGAATGGACGGGCAGGCCTGCATCGCTTGGGTGAACCTCAAATTCGGTCACTGCGCCATTTTCCAACGCCGCAACCTTGCTGGTCCCGGTGATCGTCAATTCATCCGTGCCGTCGGACCCATGCACGATCCAGGCCCTTTCCGACCCCAACCGCCCCAACGTTTCAGCCATGGGTCGGATCAGATCGGCGCTGAAGGCACCGGTCAGTTGTCGTTTCACGCCCGCCGGATTGGTCAGGGGGCCAAGGATGTTGAAAATCGTGCGCGTGCCCAGTTCGATCCGGGTGGGCATGACGTGTTTCATCGCCGGGTGGTGCATTGGCGCCATCATGAAACCGATGCCGACCTCTCTCAGCGCCTTTTCAACGACTTCGGGGCCGACCATGACCTCGATCCCATTTGCGCCCAACGCGTCCGCAGCGCCAGAATTTGAACTGAGCTTGCGATTGCCGTGCTTGGCCACAGGCACGCCCGCACCCGCGACGGTGAAGGCCGTAGCGGTCGAGATTTGCAGCGTCGCCTGACCCGTGCCACCCGTGCCAACGATATCCATCGCACCTTCGGGGGCGCGGACCTTGGCGCATTTGGACCGCATCACGCCGGCGGCCGCGGCGTATTCTCCGACCGTTTCGCCCCGCGTGCGCAGGGCCATGAGGAAACCGCCGATCTGGCTGGGCGTGGCTTCGCCTTCGAACAGAATGGTGAAGGCCCGTTCGGCTTCGTCTTGGGTCAATGGCCGGTCGGCGGCAGCGCCGATCAGCGGTTTCAATGCGTCACTCATGCCGGCACCTTCATCACGTCCAGGAAATTCTGCAACATCTTGTGCCCATGTTCAGACGCAATGGATTCGGGATGAAACTGCACGCCGTGGATCGGCAGGCTTTTATGCTGCAATCCCATGATTGTGCCGTCATCCAGCTCCGCCGTTACTTCCAGACTGTCCGGCAAGGTGTCTCGATCGACGACCAGCGAATGATAGCGTGTCGCCTCGAACGGGCTTGGCACCCCCGCGAAAAGGCCCTTTCCAGTGTGGCTGATCTGGCCCAGCTTGCCATGCACGATCTCATGGCAACGCACGACCTTGCCGCCAAAGGCCTGGCCTATGGTCTGATGGCCGAGGCAGACGCCCATGAGCGGCGTGCCGGTTTCGGCGGCAGCCAAGGTCAGGGACAGGCAGATGCCCGCCTGGTCGGGATCGCAGGGCCCCGGCGACAGCAGAATACCTGCCGGGTTCATCGCCATCGCCTCCTGCACATTCAGCGCATCGTTGCGGCGAACGACAACATCGGCGCCTAGTTCGCCCAGATAATGCACCAGGTTATAGGTGAAACTGTCGTAATTATCGATCAGCAGCAGCATTTGTTCGCGCAGGTCCCGATTTGGGGGTGGCCCCGGTTTCATGTCCGGCTATACTTGCGCCGAGGCAGGGGCGGCGGTCAAGAGCGCCCCGCGAGCAGTCGCGCAACGGAGGCAGAACGTGTTACGCGGTTTCATCTCAGGTGTCGTATGGGGTGCGATTTTTTCCATCGGTTCATTGTGGAGCGTGTCGCAGCTTGGCGGCATGATCCGGCTGTTCAGCGCGCCGTCCGAAATTGCGGTCACGGCGCCTGATACCGTTTCGGGTGATATCGGTGGCGATGGGGCCGGCGCACCTGCTGAAGCCACGGATGAAGCGATCGTCACGCCGGACGCGCTCGCGGCCACCATCGGCGCCGTGGAACCGGACAGCCCACCTGTTGCCGACACGGCCAGCATTGCCAGCCCCGATACGTCAGGCGCTGACGCGTTGGGGGATGCACCGACTGAACAGGATAGTGCTGCGATTGAACCGGCGGATGACCAGACACCGCAAGAATCCGAGGTCGCGGCACTGGACCAACCCGCAGGCGAAACTGTGCCAGAAGCGGGCCAGCCGCCAGCTGAAACCGTGGTTGTCGAAACCACGACAGATGCACCTGCCGGAGATACCAGCACGGGGCAGGCGGTCGCCGAACCCGCGTCCGAAACGGATGTCGAACCCGCGCAGGCCCCCGCTGCCGTAGCCGCAGCACCCGCACAGGAAGAAACGCCGTTGGTCGATTTTTCCGCCCCCCAGGTTGTCGAACTTGATGAACAAGCCCAGGAAGAGCCCGAACCCGTAGCCGAACAGGTAGCCGAACCGGCCGCGCCCGAACCGACCGAAGAACCCGCGCCCGAACCAACTGGCGATCGTGGCAGTGTCGTCGTCAACCGCCTGCCGACGTTGGGTGGTGGCGACGCAGGAACGGAACCCGAAGTGGTGGCGGAAGACGCTGCAACTGAAGATCCTGCGCTGCTGGAAGGCTTGCCCGCGATACAGCGCTATGCGCGCGAATTCGAACCGTCGGGTCAGCCGTTGATGTCCATCATCCTGATCACGGATGCGAATGGTCAGTTGATGCAAGGCATGTCGAACTTGCCTGTGCCGGTTACCTACGCCATCAACGCGGCGGACGATCAGGCTGCCGACATGATGAAACGTGCCCGCGAAGCCGATCAGGAGGTGCTGGCGATAGCACCGCTTTCCGATGGCGCCGGTCCGGCCGAAGTTGA
Organism: Paracoccaceae bacterium; assembly: GCA_050300875.1. Lineage (GTDB taxonomy): Bacteria > Pseudomonadota > Alphaproteobacteria > Rhodobacterales > Rhodobacteraceae > CBDCFL01. Next base: position 2,153 of record JBNKYL010000158.1, on the reverse strand, counting down.
AACATCCTTTGCCGTCTATCTGGCCAAACTGGATCAGGCTGTCGGCGTCATGGATGACAAGAATATCGCGTTCCAATCCGACCGGCAGACGGCAAACCAGGTCATTGCCGCCGCCAAAGCCGAGGGTTTGGGCTTGGTGACCTATCCGCGCGGGCTGAATTCGGCCATGCAGGTGGCCGAACGCGAAGGCGTGCCCGCCGGGCTGGTTTTCCGCATCTTCGACGAAGGCGGCAAGGATCGCGAGGCGATCAAGCGTTTCCTGGATCAGGCCGCATTCCGGGCCGGACAGCAGAACGGTGTGATCATGTTGGGCCATGACCGCCCGGAAACCGTGGCCGCGATCCTTGAATGGGTTGTGGGCAACCGGGCCAGCACGATCGCACTGGCGCCGGTTTCGGTGATGTTATCGGATTGACAGGTTGGGGCGCTAAATCCGCCCCTGATCAGCCCTGATTTTCGCCAGCAGGTTGGGCCTGTCCGCAGTGGCCAACAAGGCTTTCATAGCGTTCGGTGATCCATTCCGGGGCCGTTTCTGGCAGGCGTTCGTTCAGCTTGTCTTGCACATTGGCAAAGATTGCGGCGGTGCGGCTGTTATCCACCATTTCGATCGTTTCATTGAAGAAGATGCGATCATAGACAACCAGCGCGATGGCCACCAAGATCATGCCCCGCGCAACCCCGAATAGGAATCCCAAGCCCTGGTCGACGCCACCCACGGCCGACCGGCGCACGGCGGACGAAAACAGCGGCGTGAAGATCGACACGATGACCAGCGCCACCACGAAGACGATGAAAAAGGCCGCGATGACTGACAATTCGCAGCTGTCCTGCAGGAAATCGCTGAGGATCGGGATTTCCTTGACCAGCGGTTCGGCCCGCGGCGTGAAATAAAAGGCAGCGAATGCGGCCACGACCCAGCCTAGGATCGCCAGGGTTTCGCGGACCAGACCGCGCGAGTATGCCAATATCCCTGATATCAGAACGATCAGCGCGACGCCGCCATCCAAAAGGGTGAAACCTTCCATGCTCTTGCCTCCACAGGCGGGTCTCAGCCCGCTCCGAAATAGTCGCCCACGAAACTCGTCAGATCCGATACCAGCCGGATGCCGGGACCATCTGCCGAGCCGAAATTGCTGCCGGCGGGCGCGATGACGCCTGAAAAGCCCAGTTTGCTGGCTTCTTTAAGGCGATTTTCTGTCTGCCCTACGGCTCTAACCAAACCTGATAGGCCAATTTCCCCAAAAACCACAGTATCGGCCGGCAATGCCTGGTCTTCTCTGGCTGAAAGTAGCGCCGCCGCAACAGCCAGATCAGCCGCCGGCTCTGTGATTTTCAGCCCTCCCGCGACGTTCAGATAGACATCAAGCCCCGAAAACGGCACCCCGCAGCGTGCATCCAGCACGGCCAGGATCATCGCCAGGCGCGATCCGTCCCATCCAACGACCGACCGGCGGGGTTGAGCCTGCGGCGTGGGGGCGACAAGCGCCTGAATTTCGACCAGGACGGGCCGCGTGCCTTCGATCCCGGCGAAAACCACTGATCCGGCCGTCGGTTTGTCCCGGTCCGCCAGGAACAGGGCTGAGGGATTGGTCACTTCTGACAAGCCCTGCCCGGTCATTTCAAACACGCCGATTTCATCCGCCGGTCCGAACCGGTTCTTGACGGCGCGCAGAATGCGAAACTGGTGGCCGCGTTCGCCTTCGAAATACAGGACCGTATCGACCATATGTTCGATTACGCGAGGCCCCGCAATCTGGCCCTCTTTCGTGACATGGCCCACCAGGACCACGGCGATCCCCGTGCGTTTGGCGAAAGCCGTCAGTTCGTGCGCTGCGGCGCGGACCTGGCTGACAGACCCCGGCGCGCTGTCGACGTTGTCGGCCCACATAGTCTGGATCGAATCGATGATCGCGAGGTCCGGTTTTTCCGTTTCCAGCGTTGTCAGGATGTTGCGCAAGTTGGTTTCGGCGCCAAGCTGTACGGATGCCTCGGCCAATCCCAGGCGTACGGCGCGCATACGCACTTGTGCGCTGGAGCGCACAACACTCCGTGCGATCACGACAACCTCGAAAATCGCCTTCAACCCGGCGCGCGCAAATGCGTTCTTCGTCGGTATCTTCGTCGACGATTTCTCAGGCTGATGAAGACGCTGC
>JBNKYL010000157.1:0-3493 GCA_050300875.1 Paracoccaceae bacterium | reverse complement strand
GGCGATGATGGCGGGGGCTGCAGTCCTGGGCGGGGCGTTGATGGCGTGCCTGTCGCAAGTCCATAGCCTGGGGGCGTTCTACGGGATCTGGGCCGGGATCGGGTTGGCCATGGCGGGCTGCCTGTACGAACCGTGCTTTGCCATGGTGACGCGGGCGCGGGGCGCGCAGGCGCGCGGTGCGATCACGGTGATCACTCTGGTAGCGGGGTTTGCAGGCACGGTAAGCTTTCCAAGCCTGCATGCGCTGGTCGAGGCCTATGGGTTGCGCAGCGCGCTGGTCTGGGCCGGGGTCGGGGTGATCGCGCTGGCGGCGCCGCTGTTGTGGATCGGCGCGCGCGGGCTGGGCGCCGGGGTGGCTGATCCGGTCGACCACAGCGCCCCTGCCGAACGGGGTTTTCTGCGCCGTCCCGTTTTCTGGTTGCTGGCGGTTTCCATGTCGTTGATCGCCGTGGCCCATGGCGGTGTCATCCACCATTTCCTGCCGCTGCTGGATGAACGCGGCGTGTCGCCTGATCTGGCGGTTCTGGCTGCGGCGTCGATCGGGCCCATGCAGGTGGCCGGACGGCTGGCGATGGCGACCACGGCAAGGTGGGCTTCGCTGAACGGTGTTGCGCTGGCCGCTTTCGCCTCGATCGTGGCCGCCATGATCCTGTTGCGACTGGGCGGGACGTCAGGTGCGATGATTGCAGGTTTCGTGCTGCTATTCGGAGCGGCCTACGGCACGGTGTCGATCCTGCGCCCGCTGATTGCACGCGAGTTGCTGGGCGGGCGGAATTTCGGCGCCAAATCGGGGGCATTGGCCCTGCCCTATCTGGCCGGGTCGGCCATTGCGCCATTTCTGGTGGCGCTGATTTGGCAGGCAGGTGGCTACGACCTGGTGCTGATATTGGCGGCAGGCATCGTGGCAATCGCAATCGGGCTTTATGCACTGGCCCGGCACGCGGCCTGACCCCTTGGGGCTTGCCAAGCAAAGGCGCGCCGGTTGAGATGGCCGGAAGTCAGGGGGTGCACCATGGACATTCAGGTATTTGATCTGGCGGAATTCGAGGGATCCACGGGGACAGCCCGTGCCATGCGGGCCGCCGAACTTGACCGGATCTGCCGGGAAACCGGGTTCCTGGTGCTGTCGGGGCATGGCGTTTCTGATGCGGTGATTGCCGATCAATGGACGGCAGTTCAGGCGTTTTTCGACCAGCCCGCCGAAATCAAGGCAAAGGTTGCGGCGCCCTATCCCGGCTATCCCTATGGCTGGCTTGGCCCGGACCGCGAAGCCTTGGCGGCTTCGCGCGGTGAAGTCACGCCACCTGACCTGAAGGAAAGTTTCAATGGCGGTCCCTTGATGATCCCGGCGGGCATACCGGACAAGGATGCCTATGACTTTTGCTATCAACCGACATTATGGCCCGATTTGCCCGGTTTCCGCGTCGCTTGGGAAGGATACTACACGACGATGGAGGCGCTGGCCGCGCGCATCATGGCGGCATTCGCCGAAGCTTTGGGGTTGCATCCCGAACACTTCGCGCCCTTCATCGAGCAGCCCGTGTCGGCCCTGAGGGCGCTGTGCTATCCGGCGACAACCGGCCAGCCGCTTGACGGGCAGCAGCGGGCCGGTGCGCATTCGGATTACGGGTCGCTGACCATCTTGTTGCCGCAGGCCGGATCGTCGGGGCTTCAGATCCAATGGGACGGGCAATGGGTTGACGTGCCCGCGCCAAACGGGACCTTCGTGATCAATATCGGCGACCTGATGGCGCGCTGGACCTCGGATCGCTGGGTATCGACGCTTCATCGCGTCATCGCCCGGCCCGACCAACCGCGACGATTGAGCCTGGCCTTTTTTCACCAACCGGGCTGGCAGGCCGAAATCACCCCGCTGGACGGGTCCGACACATACCCGCCCGTTCTATCCGGGCCCTATCTGATGGAAAAATTCAGATCGACATCACATTGAATGATCTGGCAATCCTGACAAGAACGGCCAGCAAAGCATTGCAACGTCAGTAGATATATCGGATCTGGTCGGTCCAGTAGCGTTCGACCCGTTTCAGCGATCCGTTGATGCTGTCCACCGTTTCCTGGTCGAGCACCTGACGGGTTTGCAGACCTTCGGCATGGCGTTCGAAAAGCCCCGCCACTTGATCGCGCACTTCGCGCCCCTTCTCAGTCAGGCGAACGCGCACCGAACGGCGATCAATCTCGCACCGCTGATGGTGCATGAACCCTTGTTCCACCAGTTTCTTGAGATTGTAGCTGACATTCGAGCCCTGGTAGTAGCCACGCGATTTCAATTCGCCTGCCGTCACCTCGTTTTCACCGATATTGAACAGCAACAGCGCCTGAACCGCGTTGATTTCCAGGATGCCGACGCGTTCGAATTCATCCTTGATTACGTCCAGCAGCAGCCGGTGAAGCCGTTCAACCAGAGAAAGGGTTTCCAGATACTGGGCCATGAAGCCCGCGTCGTTGTTCTGTCCGATCGGTGACAACATGCTCATCAAACTCTCCGCCGCTGGCATTTGCGGGAACAACATGAGACAACTTCACCAACATTCAGTTAAATCTGCAAAAATTTGGTGCTACCTGTCCTGGGCCCACCGCGCGCGGGCGAAATGCCCGATCTTTTCGAGCATCGGGCGCAACCCATCGGGGCCATCCGACTGGCCCGATACCCATTGATAAAGGTCCTGGTCGTTTTCATCAAGCAGACCTTCGTACAGGTCAAGTTCGGCCGCGGTCAGGTCGCCCAGATGGGCATCGGCGAAGGGGCCCAGGATCAGGTCCATTTCCTTGGTGCCGCGCCGCCAGGAGCGCATGCGCAGGCGTTTGAGGCGGTCGTCCATTCGGGTCAGCTTTTCAGCGAGGCGCGCAGGCGTTTTTCCAGACGGCCGATCTTTTCGCCCAGCAATGCCGCCTCGCTGCGCAAAGCGCGCATTTCGGCCAGCAAAGCGCCGGTTTCGGCGTCGATGGTGAGATCGCCGGGCTGTTCCAGGTCGCCGCCTTCGCCGGTCAGGAGCCAGCGCATCGACACATTGAGCACGCCCGACAGCATCTGAAGCTTGTTGGCGCGCGGTTCGGCGCGGTCTTCTTCCCATGCGGCGACGGTCTTCAGCTTGATACCCATGCGCTGCGCCAGGTCTTCCTGGCTGAGCGCCAAGGCTTCGCGGGCGGCGGCCACGCGGTCGCCAAAGGTGGCCTGTTCATCGGAATAGTAGTTTTCGGGCGTGGCGTCGTCGGTCATAGGAAAGCGTTCCTTTCCGCTTGTGTGGGTTGGGTCGGCAACCTAAGAGTTTGCCCGCCAGAACACAAACAGTTGGGCCAAGCCATGACTTTCCTGTCCGAGACACTTTCGCGGGTAAAACCGTCGCCGACCATTGCCGTGACCCAGCTGGCGGCTGAATTGAAGCGTCAGGGCCGCGATGTAATCGGGCTTGGGGCTGGCGAACCTGATTTCGACACCCCCGATCACATCAAGAATGCCGCCATCGAAGCCATC
>JBNKYL010000156.1:0-7029 GCA_050300875.1 Paracoccaceae bacterium | reverse complement strand
AAGTGGGACCCGACCGAACCGTCGAACTGGCGGGCCGAACAGGAACTGACCGACTGGCTGTCCAAGCGTGGACGTATCGGTATTGGCGGCGTGGATACCCGGCGTCTGACGCGGGCGATCCGCCAACAGGGCGCGCCGCATGTGGCGCTGGCCCATGATCCGGATGGCAATTTCGACATCGGCGCATTGGTTGCCGCAGCGCGCGGTTTTGCCGGGCTGGAAGGCATGGACCTGGCCAAGGACGTGACCTGCCGCCAATCCTATCGTTGGGACGAAATGCGGTGGGCCTGGCCGGATGGCTATTCCAAGCGGACCGAACCCGGCTTCAAGGTCGTGGCCGTCGATTATGGTGCCAAGCGGAATATCCTGCGCTGCCTGGCTTCCGCAGGATGCGACGTGACGGTCCTGCCGGCAACCGCAACGGCCGAAGAGGTTCTGGCGCATAATCCCGATGGGGTCTTCCTGTCCAATGGTCCGGGCGATCCGGCGGCGACGGGAAAATACGCCGTGCCGATGATCCGGGCCGTCCTGGACAAGACCGATCTGCCGATCTTCGGGATCTGCCTGGGCCATCAGATGCTGGCACTGGCGCTGGGGGCCAAGACCATAAAGATGAACCACGGCCATCACGGCGCCAATCACCCGGTCAAGGATCTGGATACCGGCAAGGTGGAAATCACCTCGATGAACCATGGCTTCACTGTGGACAGCCAGACCCTGCCAGCCGGGGTCAAGGAAACCCATGTCAGCCTGTTCGACGGGTCCAATTGCGGGATCGCGATGGCAGACCGCCCGGTCTTTTCGGTTCAGTACCACCCCGAGGCAAGCCCCGGCCCGCAGGACAGTTACTATCTGTTCGAACGTTTCGTGGCCGCGATGGCCGCCTGACCGATAATTTCCAGCGCGCTTTAAGCAACCGTTAACCACATTGCCGGATCAGTTGGGGTCGTGTCCCAACTGAGTGCAACGGTATGAATGTCCGGCTAGAAACCCTTGTTCTTCCACCGAAAGCCCGGCTGCGCGACCCGAGCCGCGCGCGATCCAATGCGCCGCTGGGACAAATCCTTGTCGATATCGGGGAACTGGATGTCGGCGACATGTTGCGCGCCGTGGCAATGCGTCGGCGCGAAGATGCGCGGCTGGGCGACATCCTGCTGGCCAACAACATGATCACCGAGGCGGGGCTTTATCGCGGGTTAGCGATGCAGTTCAATTGCGACGTGGCCGATCTGACGGCCCAGCCGCCGGACACAAGGCTGATCGACATGGTGGGCGTAGAAACCTGCCTGCGCCACGGTTTTGCGCCATGGCGGCGGATCGGTGCCCGCTGCGTGATTGCAACCTCGCGGCCCGAGAGTTTCGAAGAGGCGCGCCGCGCATTGCCGGCCGAATTGGGCGAACCGATGATGGCGCTGGCGCCCGCCAGCGGTATCTATGCCGCTCTTGTGCGCGCCAGGCGTGCGCAGTTGGTGAACCGGGCCGAGACCCGCGTTGCCCTGCAAGACAGTTGCCGAAGCTGGTCCGCACGCGCCGCCGCGCGTATTATCCTGTCGGCCTTCGTCCTGTTCGTCACGTGCATGATCCTTGCCCCCGCCACGACGTTTCAGGCGCTCTGCGCCCTTGCCTTCGTGGCACTTTGCCTGAACACCGGGCTGAAACTGACGGCCGCCCTTGCCACCCTGTCGGTTTTTCGCAGGCGTGAATTGCTGTTCCGGTCGACGCGTGCGGCGCCGGACCGGTCCGAATTGCCGACCATTTCGCTGTTGGTGCCGCTGTTTCGGGAAGCATCCATTGCACCCAGCCTGATCCGCCGCCTGTCGCGGCTGAACTATCCTCGCGAATTGCTGGACATCTGCCTGGTGGTCGAGGCCGACGACCTGCGCATTCGCAAGCTGCTGCGCATCACCAAGCTGCCGGGATACATGCGGACCGTTACAGTGCCGGGCGGCGGCCTGAAGACGAAGCCTAGGGCCTTGAATTTCGCGTTGGACTTCTGCCGTGGTTCCATCATCGGCATCTATGACGCCGAGGATGCGCCGGATCCCGACCAGTTGCACAAAGTCGCCGCGCGGTTCCACCAGCTTGGCCCGGAAACGGCATGCCTGCAGGGGATACTGGATTTCTACAACGCGCGAACCAACTGGCTGTCGCGTTGTTTTTCCGTCGAATACGCATCCTGGTTTCGCGTCATCCTGCCGGGTCTGGAACGGCTGGGACTGGTCGTGCCATTGGGCGGAACAACCGTGTTCCTGCGCCGTGAAGCGTTGGAAGAAATCGGCGGGTGGGATGCCCACAATGTCACCGAAGATGCCGATCTTGGCGTGCGCCTGGCGCGGCGAGGTTACCGCACCGAACTGATCCGCACCGTGACCGAGGAAGAAGCGAACTGCCGCGCATGGCCCTGGGTCCGGCAACGGTCGCGCTGGCTGAAAGGCTACATGATCACCTGGGCCGTCCATATGCGCCGACCGCTGCGCCTGCTGCGCGATCTTGGCCTTTGGCGATTCCTTGGCTTTCAGGTCTTGTTCGTCGGCACGATCCTGCAATTCCTGCTGGCGCCGGTTCTATGGACTTTCTGGGCCCTGCCGCTGGGTCTGCATCATCCTTTTGCTTCTGCGCTGACGCAGTTCCAGCTCTATGCCATGACCGGCGCATTTCTGGTGGCAGAATTCGTTACGCTTGGCGTGTCGGTCTATGCCACCGCAGGGCCGCGTCACCGATGGCTTTGGAAATGGGTGCCGACATTGCACCTGTATTTTCCGCTGGCCACGGTCGCCTGCCTGAAGGGGCTTTGGGAACTGGCCGCGCGGCCATTCTATTGGGACAAGACAGAACATGGGGTGTCCACGCGTGGACAGGCTGACGGGGCGCACAAAGCACCCATCCGCGCAAGGGCAGCTACCCCGCCTTTTCCGCGTCCAGTTTCAGGCGGGTTTCGAAAGCCTGGCTGATATGGCGTTTGAGGGCCTCGCTTGCCTCGTCGCCATCGCCTTTTTCGATCGCTTCGACGATCTTTTCATGTTCGGCCAGCGCCGCATCCCCCCGACCTTCGGCCGCCAATGATGTCGTGGCCAGAAGCGCCATGGACCGATGCACGAGGTCCAGTTGCTGCACCAGGAAACGATTGTGCGAAGCCAGGTGTATCTGCTTGTGAAACCGCTTGTTCGACCGTGACAGGGCCGATGGATCATCCTTGATCCGGCGGTCGGCGTCGACCATCTGGCGCAGCACGCGCACCTCTTCCGGCGTGGCATGACGGGCCGCAAGCCTTGCGGCAAGGCCCTCGAGTTCGGCGCGCACGACGTAGAGCTCGGCCAATTGGTTGTGATCGAGCGAGGCGACGATCAGGCTGCGCCCGTCGCGCGTCAGAAGCGACTGGGTTTCCAATCTTTGCAGCGCCTCACGGATCGGTGTGCGCGAGACGCCGAAACGGTCGGCCAATTCGATCTCGACCAATCGGTCGCCCGGCTTGTAGACGCCCGAATCGATTGCATCGAGGATCATCTGATAGGCGTCGGTCGGGGCAGAACGGGTTTCGGTCATCGGGCACTCCAAGGCTGGCGCGCAGTCTTGCCCGCTTTTGGCGTGGGATCAAGCAAATGACGGGCGGCGTTTCGTCCCTTCCCCTTCTGCAATAGCAGCGCTATGTGAAGCTCATGTTGTCGCAGCACTTCGGCCATATCCGCACCTGGGTCTTTGACCTCGACAACACGCTATACCCACCTTCTGCCCGGCTGTTCGACCAGATCGAAGTCAGGATGACCGACTGGGTTATGGTTACACTGGGTGTCGACCGTGCCGAGGCCGATCGTCTGCGGCTGCATTACTGGCAACGATACGGCACCACGCTGGCCGGGTTGATGGCCGAACATAAGGCCGATCCCGGGCCTTACCTGCATGAGGTCCACGACATCGACTTTTCCACGCTGACCCCGGACCCTGACCTGCAACGCGCCATAACCGCCCTGCCCGGTCGCCGCATCGTCTATACCAATGGGTCGGCGCCCTATGCCGAACAGGTGATCGACGCGCGGGGGCTTTCGGGGTTGTTCGATGCGGTCTACGGCGTTGAACATGCTGGTTTTCGTCCAAAACCGGAACGACAGGCCTTTGAAACCGTTCTGACGCGCGATGGCACCGATCCCGAAACCTCCGCCATGTTCGAAGATGACCCACGCAACCTGGCTGCACCACACGACATGGGCATGCGCACGGTGCTGGTGGCCGAAACGCCCCATGAAGGGGATCACATTCATCATCATACGGACGACCTGCCCGAATTCCTTGGGCGGGTCATCGAGGCGTTGTGATGGCCGAAACCACCGATATCCTGATTGCTGGTGCCGGCCCTGCCGGTCTGATCGCCGCTGCTGCCCTTGCCACGACGGCGGCCGACATCACCATTGTCGATCCGGCCCCGCCCGTCACGGCCGGCGATGCCGCAGGGGCAGACCTGCGATCCACCGCCTTCCTGCAACCTGCGCAGTCCCTGTTTGAACAGATCGGGCTGTGGGCGGCGCTTGCCCCTTATGCAAAGCCACTCAGATGCCTGCGCATCGTCGATTGTACCGGAGATCCGCCCGAATATCGGGACGAACGCAGTTTCGTGGCCGAAGACGGGCCGGGCGTGCTGGGCTGGAATTTCATGAACTGGCGCATTCGCGCGGCGCTGATGGATCATCTGGCGGACCTGCCGAATGTCCGGTTTCAGTTCGGCGCCTCAGTTACCGGTCTTCTGACACGCACGGCGGAGGCGCGTGTGACGTTGAGCGATGGCACGCGCCTGACCACCAAATTGGCGGTGGCCGCTGACGGCCGTCATTCGGCGCTGCGCGACGCGGCGGGCATCGGGGTGCAGACAACCCGATACGGGCAGAAATCACTGGCATTCGTCGCCACCCAAGAGGTGCCCCATGACGATGTGTCAACCGAGATATATCACCGTGGCGGGCCGTTCACGATGGTGCCGCTGGCCGATATCGACGGGCAGCCTGCATCGGCGATTGTATGGATGAACGAAGGCCCGCGTTCGGTGGCGCTGCATGGCATGGATCAGGCCGCCTTTGAAACGGAAATGAACATCCGTTCAGCTGGCTTGTTCGGGCAACTTCGCCTGGCCAGCCCGCGCGGCATCTTCCCTATCATCACCCAGCGGGCGTCCGCGCTTGCGGGCGAAAGGGTCGCGGTGATTGCGGAAGCCGCCCATGTTCTGCCGCCCATTGGGGCGCAGGGGCTAAATACGTCGGTCAACGACATTGCTGCGCTTCTTCAGGCCGTGCAGGGCCGTGACCCGGGCGACATGGTCGCCCTTTCTGCCTATGAAAAGGCAAGGAAGGGCGATATCGCCATGCGCGCGCGGGCGATTGACCTGTTCAACCGTGTCACGCGGTCGGGCTTGCCGCCGCTTCAAGGGCTTCGGCTTGCCGGTTTGAAAGCCGCCCATGACATCGCCCCCTTGCGACGGCGATTGACGCGGGCCGGGATGGGGCCACTTGCGACCTAGAAGACCTGATCGAGTGCCGTTTCGAGCCGGGCCAGGCTGGCGGGCACATCCTTGAGCTTGTCCAACCCGAACAGGCCCAGGCGGAAGGACCGGTAGTCGGGGCCTTCGTCGACCATCAGCGGCACACCGGCTGCGATTTGCAGGCCCAGCGCGGAAAACTTCTTGCCTGTCTGGATGTCCGGGTCATCGGTATAGCTGACAACCACGCCCGGCGCCCCAAACCCGTCGGCGGCGACCGATTTGACCCCCCGCGCGGCCAGCATTGCACGAACGGCATTGCCCTGTTCCCATTGCGCGTCGCACAGGACGTCAAAGCCAATGGCCTTGGTTTCCAGCATCGCATCGCGGAACACGCGTAGCGCATCGGTGGGCATGGTCGCGTGATAGGCGTGACCGCCGCCGGTGTAAGCCTCCATAATCGTCAGCCATTTGTTCAGGTCGATGGCGAACGAGGTCGATTGCGCGGCCTTGCAGCGTTCGACAGCGCCCGCGTTCATCATCACCAACCCGGCCGATGGCGGGGCGGACCAGCCCTTTTGCGGGGCGGAAATCAGCACATCGACGCCGGTTTTTTCCATATCCACCCAGGCGCAACCCGAAGCGATGCAATCGAGCACCAGCATCCCGCCATGCGCATGAACGGCATCGGCCAGCGCGCGGATGTAGTCATCGGGCAGGATCATTCCGGATGCGGTTTCGACATGCGGGGCAAAGACAACGTCAGGTTTTTCCGCTGCGATACGGGTCGTCACCTCGTCTATCGGGGCGGGCGCGAACGGCGCGTCGATGGCGTTGCCCTGGCGGCGGGCCTTCATCACGGTTTCTTCGGATGGAATGCTGCCTGCTTCGAAAATCTGGCTCCAGCGGAAAGAAAAGAACCCGTTGCGGATCACCATGACCTTACGGCCCGTTGCGAACTGCCGCGCCACGGCTTCCATCGCGTAGGTGCCACCGCCGGGCACGACTACAGCTGTGCTGGCATTGTAGACTTCGCAGAGCGTCGCATGGATGTCGCGCATGACGCCCTGAAACGCCTGGCTCATATGGTTCAGCGAGCGGTCGGTGAAGACCACTGAAAATTCAAGCAGACCTTCAGGGTCGATATCGGGGCGCAGGCCGGGCATTGGCTTTCCTTCCTTGTTTGGCGCGAGTCTTCGGGGAATCGGGCGGCTTGCACAAGGGCCGTGCAGAGATTTCAGGCTGCGTCAAATCGTGTGGGCAAACCGCAAGGCCTTGAAAACGTTCGACACGTAAAGATAATCGGACGTGGTGTATAGTATGTTTGACACCGAGTCGTATTTTTCATACATGAAGTATGCCAAACATGACTAATGAAAGATTCGCCATGCCCTATCAGGACCGTAACAACGTGGTGTCCATCATCATCAACCTCGTCGTGAACGGGTATATTGTGCTGCGCCTGCTCGCCATGAACGAGGCGGGCGCATTTGAGGGGCCGGATGCGGTGAATGTCTGGGCCAAAACGGTGGTCTGGGTTATCCCAATTTCCATCGTCCTGACGATCA
>JBNKYL010000155.1:0-25843 GCA_050300875.1 Paracoccaceae bacterium | reverse complement strand
GTTTCGGCCCCATGATCCCCAAACGAAGGATTTTGGTGGAGCCGCCGGGTACCGCCCCCGGGTCCGATCCGCTTATTACAAGCGCGTTTATGTCCATAGTCCCCGAAGGAACGTGTTGAATATAGGCGTTGCGAGGGTGTTTGCAAAAGGGGGCTGACCCATGTCTGGTTCGAGCGCGGAGCGGCCACCTGACGTTTCCGTGCCAGGGACTGGTCGACCCTGGTTTTGCACGATCCGCCGCCTATGAACAGAGCTTGGCAATCAGTGCAGTCACGAGATCGTCCTCGGAATGCGCGAGCGGGTCGCCAATCCCCTCGGCGAGACCAAGCATCAAAACCAATCCCAAGGCTGCCGAGTGGATCGCGAATGCGGTCTGGCGCGCCTGTTCAGGGGGAGCATCGAGACTTGCCGCCAGAGCGCCGTACAAACGTGACGTGGTTGCATGGATCTTGCCTAGAACATCGCCATTGCGCGCCTCCTGCATACCTGACTTCAGCGTCTGCGGCGTGAGGTACATCATTCTGAACCGATCAAGGTTATTTGTGTGGAACCGCGTTATTGATCGAACGAAAATGTCGATGGCCTCATTCGGAGTTTCGGCAGAAACTAGATTTTCTTCAGCCACTCTTGCCTCTGCGCCCAACCAGTCGACAAACATGGCCGCAAGCAACTCGCCCTTGGTTGGAAACCAGTAGAGCACCGACTGTTTTGCGATGCCAAGTTCGCGTGCGATTGCGTCAAATGACACGGCGCCGAGGCCACCGGCCGCAAGCAGCCGTTGCGTTGCGTCCATGATCTTTTCGTCGGTTTTGAGCATGCTCATAGATTGCTTCTTGATTGCCTACCACTGGTAGGCTAACAAACCTACCAGTGGTAGGCAATCGGAAACGGGATTGGAAACATGGATTTGCTGAGCTTGGAAAACCCTGTGTTCGCGACCTATCTGATTGCAGCCTCCCTGATGGTGTTGAAAGTCATGGGGCAAGGTTGGATGACGGTACATCGGATGTTGAAAGTCGGCGCCGGATGGGCCAGCCCGGAAGACCTCAAAAGGGGTCTTATCAACAAGAACCCTAACCCGTCCCAACTCGACGCCAATGATTACGTGGACCGGTCCCGGCGGATGCACCGCAACGATCTTGAAAACGTTCCCGCGTTTTGGGTCGCAGGGTTGCTTTTCGTATTGGTGGATCCGGCTTTGATATTGGCGCAGGCACTGCTTTACGGTTTCGTCGCTGCGCGGATCGCACATTTTTTCGCATACGCGACCGAACAATCCCACGAAGTCCGAGCGACGTTTTATACCGTTGGATCCGTGATCGTGATCTACATGGCCGTGCACACGATTTGGTCCGGGCTGATATAGACGGAAATTCGGTCGGAGGCATCGTCCCGCGAGGCAGGACTCTCGCAGATCACAGTTGTCTGCAAATTACGTCGTCTTGGCCGCCCTTGCTTCCATCGCTGCCGCGCCGAGGCTGATCGTATAGTCGCTGAGTTCCATTAGCCGAGCTTCGATGGCATCGGCGTCTTCGGCTTCAACGGCATCGGCGATGGAAGTGTGCAGTTCAACGATGCGGGCACGGTCGCGTTGGGTAAACGTGATCATGTTCATCAACGGCTGCATCGCTTCGACCGCGCCTGCCAGTTGATAAGACAGCACCGGGTTGCCAGCCGTATCGACCAATGCACGATGGAAGGCGACGTCTGATGCACAGAACGCCTCGTCGGTCAGCCCGGCCTGTTGCTGGCGAAAGGCTTCGGCGCGCATCGTGGCCAGGTGATCGGCGCTGTGCCGCTTTGCGGCCAGCGGCGCACAGGCGCGTTCCAGCGCGAACCGCGCTTCGCAGGCGGTTTCGAAATCGACCTCGTTCATCGACAAGAGCAAGGTCGAGGTGGTGATCTGCTGGTCATAGGCTTCTTCGAAGCGCATCCGGTTGACGAAAGCACCGCCGGTTGCGCCGCGCTGCGTGCGGATCAAGTTCTGGGCGGCCAGACGTTTCAGCGCCTCGCGCACCGTTGGACGCGACACACCGAACTGGTCGGACAGTTCGGTTTCGGAGGGCAGGCGCGCATCGACGATCAACTGCCCGCTTATGATCGCCTCGCGGATGGCTTCGGCGATCTGGACGGATAGGTCCCGATCGGGATTCAGGGCAGTGCGCATGGACGATCCAATTGTCAGACATTAATTGTTTGACATTTAACATGCGCCAAATCAGACAAGCAAGAGAATGTGAATCAGGGCTCCACTTAATGTTCGCGCGTCTAGATTTTCTGTCGCACCCCCGCAGCCTGGCCTGGCTGGCGTTTTTTGGCGCCATCGCGGGGCTGTGGTGGGCGGTCTACGCGATGGTCGCTGGGCAGGTGGGGTGGCTTTGCGGGCCGGACGGCGTGTTGCTCTTGCCTTATCTTGGCCTGCCGCAGCTTTTCGCCATGTGGGCGCTGATGATGCTGGCGATGATGTTGCCGACGCTGGTGCCCGTCTTGTCCGCATATGACGCGCTGCCTTTGGGCGGGTCAAAAGGCTGGGCCGGGATCGTTCTGGGCTATTCGGGCGTTTGGGCCGTGGGGTCCATGGGCTTTGCGCTGGCGCAGCTGGCGCTGATGCGGCTGGGCCTTCTGGACCTTGGCGGGGCTTCGGCCAGCCAGTGGTTGTCGGTGTTGCTTCTGCTGATCGCGGGCGGCTGGCAGTTCACCCGCGGCAAGGAAATCTGCCTGGATGCCTGCCTTTCCCCAATGTCCTATTTCCTGGGCCGGTTCCGGCCCGGACTTGGCGGCGGGCTGGTCATGGGCGTGGACCTTGGCATCACCTGTGTGGGCTGCTGTTGGGCGATCATGGCACTTGGCTTCGTGGGCGGCACGATGAGCCTTTTGTGGATGGGGCTGGCCACCGCCTTCATGATCTTGGAAAAACTGCCCGATTTCGGGATGTATCTGCGAAAACCCGCTGGGGCTGCGCTGATCGCGCTGGCCGCTGGCATGTCCATCAACGCGCTGGTCTGAGGCGCAAAAGGGAGGAACAAGATGAGCGACATGGATCACGGACCATCCGACCGCATCCGCACACGCGACAAGATCGTGCAGCAGATGGGCAACCCGCTGCGCCGCAAGAAACGCCCCACCGATTGGGCGATCAAGGGCGAGCTGTTCCTGAACTGCAATTGCACTGTTTTCTGCCCCTGCGTGGTGTCGCTGGGCAAACACCCGCCTACCAAGGGCTATTGCCACACCTGGATGGCCATCGCGATCGACGAAGGCCATTTCGAGGGCGAAGACCTCGGCGGCATCAACATCGCGCTGATGGTCGAAATTCCGGGTCGCATGGCCGAAGGCAACTGGAAAGCCGCCGTCTATGTCGATGAAAAGGCGTCGCAAAAGGCCTATAACGGTATCCTGAAAATCATGTCGGGCGAAGCCGGCGGTACGACCGGGTTGTTCACCATGCTGATCAGCGAAATCATCGGGGCGGAACGCGAAAAGGTCGAGATCACCCGGGATGGCAAACGCCGGGCCGTTAAGGTCGGACGCAAGATCCAGGGCGAGATCGAGATGATCCCAGGCGCCGATCCCGATCAGCCGGTGATGATGACCAATACCGGATACTGGATGGGCCCCAACATCATCGCTGCGCGCGGCATCCGTTCGAAGGTGCGCGATTACGGTCGGGTCTGGGATTTCGACGGCAAATCTGCGGAAATTTGTCAGATCGACTGGAAAGGGTCCGGCAAGTGATTGCGCCCGGCTACTGCCACATGATGGCGCGTTATAACGCCTGGCAGAACCGGAATCTCTACGACGCGGCTGACAGCCTGACCGAAGCCGAACGCCGCGCAGACCGCGGGGCGTTCTTCGGCTCGATCATGGGCACGCTTAGCCACATCTACTGGGGCGATTCCATGTGGATGGCGCGGTTCGACAACTGGCCGAAACCGGACGTCGCGCAGACCGATAGCGCGGGGATGTTTTCGGATTGGCAAACGCTGAAATCCGAACGGGTCAAGGCCGATCTTCGCATTTCCGATTGGGCGGGCCGGGTCACGGATGAAGAGCTGTCGGGCGACCTGACCTGGTATTCCGGCATCCTTGAGGCCGAGGTGTCGAAACCCATGGGCCAGCTTGTGGCGCATTTTTTCAACCATCAAACGCACCATCGTGGGCAGGTTCACGCGATGCTCACCGCCGCCGGGGCCAAACCCGGCCCCACTGACCTGGGTTTCATGCCGGAGGACGCCTGAATGGCGCGAATTGCTTTGTCACGCCGCCTGCGGCGCACCCCGTTTTCCGAAGGCGTCGAACGCGCCGGGGTCAAGGGATACACGGTCTACAACCACATGCTTTTGCCGACGGTGTTTGACAGCGTCGAGGCGGATTATAACCACCTGAAAAACCATGTGCAGGTCTGGGACGTGGCCTGCGAACGGCAAGTCGAGCTGCGCGGGCCGGATGCGGGCCGCCTGATGCAGATGCTGACGCCGCGCGACTTGCGGGGGATGCTGCCGGGGCAATGTTACTACGTGCCGATCGTCGATGAAACGGGCGGGATGCTGAATGATCCGGTCGCGGTGAAGCTTGCCGAGGATCGGTGGTGGATATCCATTGCCGACAGCGATCTGCTCTATTGGGTCAAGGCTATCGCGCTTGGGTATCGGCTGGATGTGCTCGTCGACGAACCAGATGTGTCGCCGCTGGCCGTTCAGGGGCCAAAGGCGGATGATCTGATGGCCAAGGTGTTTGGCGGCGCAGTACGAAACCTGAAATTCTTCCGCTTCGGGCATTTCGATTTTCATGGGCGCGACCTTGTGATCGCGCGGTCGGGTTATTCCAAGCAGGGCGGGTTCGAAATCTATGTCGAGGGCACGGAGCTGGGTATGCCGCTGTGGGATGCGTTGTTCGAGGCGGGTGAAGCGTTGAATGTTCGCGCCGGATGCCCCAACCTGATCGAACGGATCGAAAGCGGGCTATTGTCCTATGGCAATGACATGACCGACGACAACACCCCGCACGAATGTGGCCTGGGGCGGTTCTGCAACACGCAAAGTGCCATCGGCTGTATTGGACGGGATGCGTTGTTGCGCGTGGCCAAGGAAGGCCCGGTTCAGCAGATACGGGCCGTGGCCATAGACGGAGATGCCGTGCCGCCCTGCGATCGTTGGTGGCCGGTCTTTGCCAATGGCCGAAAGGTCGGGCGCGTCAGTTCCGCTGCCTGGTCTCCGGATTTCGAAATCAACGTGGCTGTGGGTATGATCCGCATGACGCATTGGGATGCAGGCACTGCGGTAGAAGTTGAAACCCCCGACGGGATGCGCACCGCGACGGTGCGCGAAACATTCTGGAATTGAGGAGAGGCACATGTTCAAGGCTTTGGTGGTCGAAAAGGACGAAGAAGGTAAAACCAGCGCGTCCGTGCAGGAGATCGGGGAAGACCGGTTGCCAGAAGGCGACGTGACGGTCGCGGTCGACTATTCGACGGTTAACTACAAGGATGGGCTGTGCATCGGGCCGGGCGCGGGGTTGG
Organism: Paracoccaceae bacterium; assembly: GCA_050300875.1. Classification (GTDB taxonomy): domain Bacteria; phylum Pseudomonadota; class Alphaproteobacteria; order Rhodobacterales; family Rhodobacteraceae; genus CBDCFL01. The sequence continues at coordinate 20,325 of JBNKYL010000155.1, read as the reverse complement.
TGCGGACCTACCCGCACGTGCCGGGGATCGATTTTGCGGGCATCGTCGAGACGTCTGACGATGCGCGCTACAAGCCCGGCGAAAAGGTCGTGCTGACAGGTTGGCGGGTTGGTGAAAACCGCTGGGGAGGCTATGCGCAGAAAGCCCGTGTGCCTGCCGACTATCTGGTGCCTTTGCCGGATGGGCTGACAACGCGTGACGCGATGGCCGTCGGTACGGCGGGGCTGACGGCGATGCTGGCGATCATCGCGCTGGAAGACCACGGGCTGAAGCCGGGCAACGGCCCGGTGCTGGTCACGGGCGCCGCGGGCGGGGTCGGATCGGTCGCTGTCGCGATCCTGTCCAAGCTTGGACACGAGGTCGCGGCCGTGACCGGGCGTCCCGATCAGGCCGACTATCTGACCGGGCTGGGCGCCACGCGCATTGTCGCGCGCGATGACCTGACCGAGGTCACGCGCAAGCCGCTGGAAAGCGAAGAATGGGCGGGATGTGTCGATGCCGTTGGCGGCGCGATGTTGGGCCGGGTGTTGAAGCAAATGAAATACGGTGGATCGGTTGCCGCCATCGGGCTGGCCGGTGGCGCGGCGATTGAGGGCGCGCTGATTACGCCGTTCATTCTGCGCGGGGTCAACCTGCTGGGGATCGATTCGGTGATGCAACCTTTTGAAAACCGCGTGCGCGCCTGGGACCGGATTGCATCCGATCTGCCGATGGACAAGCTGGCTGCGATGATCCAGCCAGCAACGTTGGACGATCTGTCCACGCTTGGACGCGAGATTCTGAAAGGCCAGGTGCGGGGCCGTGTGGTCGTCGATGTCAACGCCTGAACTGGATATCGATTTCGTCCGCCGCCAGTTTCCGGCCTTTGACCAGCCATCGCTGCAAGGCTTGGCCTTCTTTGAAAACGCGGGCGGGTCCTATCCCTGTCGGCAGGTCGTCGACCGGCTGACCCGGTTCTACCGGGAACGCAAGGTGCAGCCCTATGGCCCCTACGGCCCGGCGCGGCTGGGCGGCGAGGAAATGGACGAAGCGCGGACGCGCTTGGCGGGTTTGCTGGGCGTGGGCGCGGATGAGGTCAGCTTCGGGCCATCGACCAGCCAGAACGTTTACGTGTTGGCGCAGGCATTCAGGAAGCATCTGCAACCGGGGCAGGCGATCATCGTGACCAATCAGGATCACGAGGCCAATACCGGTGCCTGGCGGCGTCTGTCCGATGAAGGGTTCGAGGTGCGCGAATGGCAGATCGACTCGGAAACCGGGCACTTGGATGTCGACCGGCTGGCCGAGCTGCTGGATGACAAGGTCGGCCTGGTGGCGTTTCCGCATTGCTCCAACGTGGTCGGCGAGATCAACGATGTCGCCACCATATGCGCCATGGCGCGGGCAGCAGGGGCGCTGACTTGCGTGGATGGCGTGTCTTTCGCCCCGCACGGCTTTCCGAATATCCGTGACCTCGGGGCGGATATCTACCTGTTTTCGGCCTACAAGACCTATGGCCCGCATCAGGGCATCATGGTGATCCGGCGTGACGTGGCGATGGCGCTGCCCAATCAGGGGCACTATTTCAACGGCGATTACCCGACCAAGCGGCTGACGCCGGCAGGTCCGGACCATGCACAGATCGCGGCCAGCGCGGGCATGGCCGATTACTGGCAGACGCTGCATGACCATCATGGTGGAACAGCAACAGACGCCGCTGGGGTTGGGGCGTTCGTCCACGACCTGATGCGCGGACAGGAAACCCGGCTGCTGCAGCCCTTGCTGGATATGCTGGCCGCGCGCAATTCGGTTCGGTTGCTGGGACCAGAGCGGGCCGCAACCCGTGCGCCAACGGTTGCCATGGACCTTGGCCGGCCTGCGGCGCCTGTGGCCGAGGCACTGGCAAAACATGGCATAGGTGCTGGCGGTGACAATTTCTATGCCGTTCGCCCCCTGCAGGCGATGGGTATCGACCCCGAGCAGGGCGTGCTGCGCGTATCTTTCGTGCATTACACAACCGAGGCAGAAGTGACCCGCCTGATGGAGGCGCTGGACGCCGTACTTTGACGAAATCGGCGCGTAGGGTTGCCCGAATGGCCAAAACCCATAAAGTCACCCCAGGGACTGGCCCGACATTGGCGGGGCAAGGCACGGGGGGAACATGGGGCAAATCATCGGGGGGCCCAAGGATCGGGCATCGAAGCCAAGGTACTACGATCAGATTCTGGCGCTGGTTGCCAATGTCGATCTAGGCACGTTGAACATCACGCTGCATGATGGGCAGACCGTAACCATCAGGGGCGAAAGACCCGGTCCTGTGGTCGGTATGACAATCCACAACCCTGATTTCTTTGCGCGAATCGTCCGCCACGGCGTTTTGGGGGTGTCCGAAGCCTATATGGATGGCGACTGGTCGACCGATGACCTGATGGGCCTGATGGAAATCCTGCATTCGCAGATCGGCAATTTCTATAAGTCCATGCCCGGGGCCGGGCTGGTGCGCGCCTATGAACGGCTGCGGCATTGGCTGCACAACAACAACCGCAGACAGGCGCGCAAGAACATTTCCCACCACTACGATCTGGGGAACGACTTCTACGCCCTCTGGCTGGATGACACGATGACCTATTCGGCGGCTTTGTTTGACGGCAATCAGCAAAGCCTGGAGGCCGCGCAAAGGCGCAAATATGAAAGCCTGGTCGATGAAATGGGTGCCCAGCCCGGCGATCACGTGCTGGAAATCGGATGCGGCTGGGGCGGATTTGCCGAATACGCAGCCAAGGAACGCGGGCTGAAGGTGACGGGGCTGACCATCAGCAAGGAACAGTATGATTATGCGGTCGATCGCATCGCCAAGGCGGGCCTGTCGGACAAGGTCACCTTCAAGATGCAAGATTACCGTGACGAAACAGGCACATATGATGGCGTCGCTTCGATCGAGATGTTCGAGGCCGTGGGCGAGAAATACTGGCCGGTCTATTTTGAAACCGTCCGCAAGTGCCTGAAGCCGGGCAAGAACGCGACGTTGCAGATCATCACGATCCACGAAGATCGGTTTGAAAACTACCGGAAAACAGTTGATTTCATTCAGAAATACATCTTTCCGGGCGGCATGTTGCCATCCGCATCGGTGCTGCGCCAGCAGGCCCGGCAGGCGGGGTTGGTTGTCAAAGGGTCAAAGGAATTTGCCGACGGATACGCGCGCACGCTGCGGCTGTGGCACGAGACCTTCAACGACAAATGGGATCAGGTCGCGGCGCTGGGCTTCGACGAAAGGTTCCGCCGGATGTGGAATTTCTATCTGGCCTCTTGCGCGGCGTCCTTTGAATGTAGAAACTCGGACCTAACGCAGATCACAATAACAAATCCGGCCTGAGCAGATGCCTACAGCAGCAAAACTTGTTGGAGCGATCTTTTTCGCCATTCTGGGGTACTTTACCGCAGACCTGGTCAAACCCTTGTTGCCGGAGGGCACCAAGGCGCAATGGCTGAATGAAACGGTCGCGGCCTTTGGCATGTTGTTCGGTTGGACCATGGCGGGCAGTCGGGCCGGGGACGGGTACCGCGCAGCCTTGGGTTACGGTTTGACAGCCGCAGCGTTGATGGCGTTCTGGTCGGTCGTAGCCTTTGCCGGGGCAGAAATGCTGCAACGGTCTATCGACCACCGTTATCGTGGGCCGATGGCTGCGGTGAAGTCGATGTTCGGCATTGCCTGGGGCATGTTCAAGATGATCGCAATCAAGGAAATCATCATTGCCGCCATCATCGGTGGCATGTTCGGCGGCTGGCTGGCCGAATGGGCGTCGAAACGCTGGAACTGAACCAAGCTGTGCGTCCGCTTTTTGTCTATGGAACATTGCGTTACGCGGACTTGTTGCAGTCGCTGCTGGGTCGCGTGCCTGAACGCGTGCCGGCCCATTTGCCGGGATATGCCGCGCATTTCCTCGATGGCGAATTCTTTCCCGGGATTTTCCGTCAGGGCGATACGGTCACGCAAGGCGACTTGCTGCTGGGGCTGAGCGCGGAGGAACAGGCGATCCTCGATAGTTACGAGGCCGAGCCGATATACCAGTTTTCGCCGTTCGAAGTGGAAGTGCAAACCGCTTCGGGTGACGTGACCGCTCTGGCCTACAAGCCAAAAGGTGCAGCCGTGCCCGGTGATCCCTGGGCGCTGGAGCGCTGGATCGGCATGCACGGTCGGGCGACGGTGATTGCGGCGCGTGAATACATGCAAGGTGTTGACCCGGGCGTGGTTGGTGCGCGGGGCAACTTCAACCTGATGATCGGGCGCGGGCATTCGCGCGTTCGGGCCGAAACCGACCATGCGCCGCTGGGCGTCCGGCGCGGGCGGGGTGGTGCCGAAATACTGGGCGACGCCTATCCGTATTCGCGGTTCTTTGCGGTGCGCGAGGAAACGCTGCGGTTTGCACGGTTTGACGGCCAGCCCAGTGCGCCTGTCCATCGTGCTGCGCTGATCAGCGGCGACGCGGTGACCGTGCTGCCATATGACCCGGTGCGCGACCGGGTGCTGGTCATCGAACAATTCCGCTTTGGGCCGCATGTGCGCGGTGACAGGGCGCCTTGGGTTCTGGAACCCGTCGCGGGGCGCATCGATCCCGGGGAAATGCCCGAAGACACCGCGCGGCGCGAGCTGATCGAGGAAGCCGGCATTACAACATCCAAGCTCTTGCCGGTTGGCAGCTATTATCCATCGCCGGGTATGCTGGCGGAATACTTGTATTCCTTCGTGGCGATCTGCGACCTGGCCGATGATCTGTCCGGCCGCACCGGCGGGCTTGATGCAGAGGACGAAGACATCTTGAACCATCTGATGTCATTCGACGAGGCGATGGCGTTGGTCACGACTGGCGAGGCGGATTGTGCGCCGCTTCTGATTTCGTTGATGTGGTTGGCTGGGCAACGTGATCGGCTGCGCGGAGTTGCTTGAGTTCTGCCGGGCTGCGACCTAAATCTGGGCAAGACCGAAGGACAGGACAAGAGCAGCCATGCAAATCAGAAAAGACCTGGCCGAGGCCGTTGGAAATACGCCGCTGATCCGGCTGAATGCGGCCAGTGAAGCCACCGGCTGCGAGATCCTGGGCAAGGCGGAATTCCTGAACCCCGGCCAATCGGTCAAGGACCGCGCGGCGCTTTTCATCATCCGGGATGCAATTGCGTCGGGTCGGTTGAAACCGGGTGGCACGATTGTCGAAGGGACAGCGGGCAATACCGGGATCGGGCTGTCACTGGTGGGCGCATCCATGGGGTTTCGGACGGTGATCGTCATCCCCGAAACGCAAAGCCAGGAAAAGAAGGACATGCTGCGGCTGGTGGGCGCCGATCTGGTGCAGGTTCCGGCCGCGCCTTACAAGAACCCGAATAACTATGTCCGATACTCCGAACGGCTCGCTGCGCGACTGGCCGAAACTGAACCCAATGGCGCGATCTGGGCGAACCAATTCGACAATGTGGCCAACCGGCAGGCTCATATCGAAACCACTGGGCCGGAGATCTGGGATCAGACCGGCGGCAAGGTGGACGGGTTCATCTGTTCGGTTGGATCGGGCGGCACGTTGGCGGGCGTCGGCATGGCCCTGCAGCCCAAGGGCGTGAAGATCGGGTTGGCCGATCCGATGGGATCGGGCGTTTACAGCTTCTACACAGCCGGCGAATTCAAGTCCGAAGGCAACTCGATCACGGAAGGCATCGGACAGGGGCGCGAAACCGCGAACCTGAAAGGGTTCAAACCGGACATGGCCTATCAGATCGGTGATGACGAGGCGCTGCCCATCGTGTTCGACCTGTTGACGGACGAGGGTCTGTGCCTTGGAGGGTCGACAGGTATCAATGTGGCCGGCGCCATCCGTATGGCACGCGACATGGGTCCGGGACATACGATTGTGACGGTTTTGTGCGATTACGGGAATCGCTATCAGTCCAAACTGTTCAATCCCGATTTCCTGCGGCAAAAGGGGTTGCCGGTGCCGGCGTGGCTGAATGGGCCTGCGCGCATGTTGCCCGCTGTGTTTCAGGATAACGCATGATCCGCCAAATCGGCCTGATTGCCGCGTTCGCGGCCCTTCTTGCCGCCTTTGGCGTGACAGGTGTTCTTGCGCAATCAGCGGTATCGGACCCGGTTGACGGTGCGATTGCCAGCGAAACGGTCGATTACGCGGCCTGGGATCAGGTGGCGACACGGGCCGAGGCCGCTTTGGCCGATGGCCGCGCGTCGACGGCGGCGTTTGAAGATCTTCGGGCAGCCCTGGCGAGCTGGCGGACGGTGTTCACCGATGCGCGTGACCAGAACGCGTTGCGCATCCGCAGCCTGCAGTCGCAGATCGAAGCCCTGGGCCAGGCCCCGGAGGATGGCGCAGAATCCGTGGAGATCGCGGCCCGGCGTGAGGCGCTGAACGAACAGCTGGCCGCGCTGCAGGCGCCGCGCCTGCAAGCTGAAGAAGCCTATAACCGGGCCGACGGGCTGATTGGCGAAATTGACGACCTGATCGGTACACGGCAGACGGAACAATTGCTGCGGCTGGGGCCATCGCCGTTGAACCCATCGATTTGGGCGGGCGCCACGGAAACTGCGATCACCAGCCTGCGGCGATTGAGCGAAGAGACAGCCAGCGCCAAGTGATGAAGAACAATGCGCCGGCAATGCTGGCGCTGCTGGCGGCGGCTGCGATCCTTCTGTTGCGCGCGCCAGGATGGGCTGAACGCGTCGGACGGCGACTGGCGCATTTGGCAGGACGGCCGGGTATTGCCGAACTGTCGGCAATCGGCATGGCGCTGGTCGATTATTTGGTGCGCGTGTTCGGCTTCCTGGCGCTTGTGCAGATTGTGCGACTGACGGGCATGGCCGGGTTCCGCGGCCAGATCGTGGTGGACGTCGCGCTGTTGGCCGGCATTGCCTATCTCAGCGCGCGGGCATTGGTCCGCTACCTGGTTCCGACCGACGATGGTCCGGGTGTCAGAGCCAGGGCGGTCCGATTGGCGGGGCTGCTATCGCTTGTCTGGTCCCTGCACCTGCTGATCACGCGGTCTTCGGCCTTCGATTTCTACAGCGACGAAACCATCGCGGTTTTGACATTTCCGGTCCTGATCATCGGAAGTGTCCTGCTGTTCCGTCTGGCCGGGCTGTTGAGGTTCGACCGACCCGCGACGGTCGAAGATGAACCGCCCCCGGCGACCCAGCCGATGCGGCTGATCGCCATTCGCTGGGGGCGCACATTCCTGTACGCCGTCTCGATCATCGCGCCGTTGGCCGCCGCGATCGGTTACCTGGACGCTGCCATCGCGGTTTACTTTCCGACCTTGATGTCGCTAGTCCTTTTGGCGGCGCTGGTCCTGCTTTCGGTCATCGTGCGTGCCTTCTACGCCTTGGCCACGGGCAAGGACGCGGAAGGTGTGTCGCATTCGCTGCCGCCGGTTTTGGCCAACCTGTTCATAGCAATCCTTGCGCTTCCGGTTCTGGCAGTGATCTGGGGTGTGCGAACTGCGCAGATCGAAGAGCTTTGGACGCGGTTCCTGGCTGGCTTTCAATTTGGCGAAACCCGCATCTCGCCCAGCGATTTCATCGTTTTCGCAGCGGTCTTCGTAGCCGGATTCGTGGTGACGCGCGCGATCCAGACAACGATGCGCAATTCGGTCTTGCCCAAGACGCGGATCGACAGCGGCGGTCAGGCGGCGATCGTGTCGGGCATTGGGTATGTCGGCATATTCCTGGCCGCAATCATCGCCATTTCGGCGGCAGGTATCGACCTGTCGTCGCTGGCGATCGTGGCTGGTGCCTTGTCCGTCGGCATCGGGTTTGGCCTGCAGAACATCGTTTCGAATTTCGTGTCCGGGATCATCTTGTTGATTGAACGCCCCATCGGCAATGGCGACTGGATCGAAGTTGGCGGCATCCACGGAACTGTGCGCGAAATTTCCGTGCGTTCGACGCGGATCGAAACCTTTGACCGGTCCGATGTGATCCTGCCCAATTCCGACCTCGTGTCCGGCACGGTGACCAATTACACGCGCTCGAACCTGGTTGGGCGGATCACGGTTGCGGTTTCGGTGGCCTATGGGACAGACACCAGGATGGTCGAAAGCCTGCTGCGGGAGATCGCCGAAGCGCATCCCGTGGTTCTGCGCCGTCCGCCGCCTTCGGTCCTGTTCCGGAGTTTCGGCGCCGACGGGCTGGATTTTGAAATTAGGGCCTTCCTGCGGGACATTAACGAGATCTTGAACGTGAAGTCGGATTTGAACCACGAGATTGCACGGCGTTTTGGCGAAGCAGGCATCGAGATTCCCTTTGCTCAGCGCGACATCTGGTTGCGCAATCCAGAGGTGTTGCGCCCGGATTGGGTAGGTGACGCATGAGCATCGTCAGCCTCGTTCGGCATGGGCAGGCCAATACCGGCGCCGCCGATGAACACAGCTATGACAAGCTGAGCGATCTGGGCCATCGGCAGGCGGCCTGGCTGGGGGACTACCTGGCGGGCAGTTCGAACGGCGTGACGCGCATCATTTGCGGGACAATGCGGCGCCAACGGGAAACGGCGGCGGGTATCGCTGCGGCACTGGACCTGACTGTCGCCGAGGATGTGCGGCTGAACGAGATCAATTATTTCGCCTTGTCGGAATCCCTGAAAGACCGTCATGCCATCAGCCTGCCCAACAGCCGAGAAGGGTTTCTTGATCACCTTCCTCAGGTCATGCTGGCCTGGTCAGAGGGGCGGATCACAAGCCCGGAAGAAAGTTTTGCCGATTATGAGGCGCGCGTTCACGACATGCTGAGCGAGGCCGAAGCGCATCCAGGCACGATGTTGGTGACTTCCGGCGGGATCATCGGCATGGCAATGCGTCACGTGTTGGGGCTCGATCTGGATGCGTTTTCCCACATCCTGTTGCAGACGCATAATTCTTCGCTGCACCGCTACGAGGTGGAATTCGGTCAGCGGCGGTTGATGACCTTCAATGCCACGCCGCACCTTGATGCCAAGGGTCGGGAAGCGGCGCGCACCTATGTATGATGGGGATGCCCTGTCGGTAGCTGAGGTGCGTATTCTTGCGAATACGCGCCTGTTCAGATCCCGGTCATATGGGGTGCGTCAGACCAAGGTGCCGGAATTGTCGATGCGGGTCTTGCCGCCCAGATAGGGATGCAATGCCTCGGGCAGATCGACCGATCCGTCTTCCTGCTGGCCGTTTTCCAGAACCGCGATCAGCGCGCGCCCCACGGCCAGACCTGATCCGTTCAGCGTGTGCACATATTCGGGTTTGGCATCTGCGGTCGGCCGGTATCGGGCATTCATGCGCCGCGCCTGAAAGTCGCCACAGGTCGATACCGAGCTGATTTCACGGTATTTATCCTGTCCCGGCAACCACACCTCGATGTCATGGGTGCGCTTGGCGCCAAAGCCGATATCGCCGGTGCATAGGACCACGGTGCGATATGGCAGCCCTAGCCGTTCCAGGACCGTTTCGGCGCAACGGGTCATGCGCGCGTGTTCGTCTTCGGACTGGTCGGGCGCGGTGATTGACACCATTTCGACCTTTTCGAACTGGTGCTGGCGCAACATGCCTGCCGTGTCTTTGCCGGCGCTGCCGGCTTCGGACCGGAAACACTGCGTGTGGCTGGTCATGCGGCGGGGAAGGGCGGCCGCGTCGAGGATTTCGCCCGCGACGGTGTTGGTCAATGTCACCTCGGATGTTGGGATCAGCCACCAGCCGTTCGTGGTCTGGTAGCTGTCTTCCGCGAATTTCGGTAACTGGTTGGTCCCAAACATGATTTCGTCGCGCACCAGCACCGGGGTGATGGTTTCTTCCAGCCCGTGTTCGGTCGTGTGCAGGTCCAGCATAAACTGCGCCAGAGCGCGGTGCAGGCGGGCCATGGCGCCTTTGAGCAGGACGAAACGGGACCCAGAAAGCTTGGCGGCGGTTTCAAAGTCGAGCCCGGCCTTGGCGGCGGGGATGTCGTAGTGTTCCAGCGGCGTGAAAGAGAAATTGCGCGGGCTGCTCCATCGCTTGACTTCACGGTTGTCGTCTTCGTCCGCGCCGTCCGGAACATCGTCATAGACGATGTTCGGCAGCCCTGCCAGAAGGTCGAACAGTTCCTTGTCCTTTGCCTTTGCTTCGTCTTCGAGGCGCGCGATTTCGTCTTTCTTTTCCGCCACTTCAGCGCGCAGACGTTCAAATTCTGCTTCGTCGCCACGGGCCTTGGCCGCGCCCACTTCCTTGCTGGCGGCGTTGCGCGCGGCCTGCGCGGCTTCGGCTGCGGCGATCAGTTTGCGGCGGGCTTCGTCCAGCGCCAGAACGTCAGACGACACGCCCGACAGACCCCGGCGCTGCATGGCGGCTTCGAAGGCTTGCGGGTTTTCGCGGATTGCGCGGATGTCGTGCATGGGTCTGGTCCCTTTGGTCAAATCTGCGCGCTATATGACCGATTTGGGTTTCGAGGGAAATGGGGGTGTTTGTTAAACTTATTAAACTCCATTTCGGACAAAGTTTAACAATTTGCACATTCCCGGAACCGCCGATTTTGACCGCGACGGGCCACGCGAAATTAGGTCCGCGCCTTGCTTGTCATCCCACCCACCCACATATAGGGTGCGCGCCAAAGTTGAGGGGCGGGCTTCGCCCGGGCAAAAAGGACAATCGCATGTTTGCAACGCCTGCATACGCACAGGCCGCCGGTGGGGGTGCCGCCGCGTTCGGATCATTCGTTCCACTTATCCTGATCTTCGCCATCATGTATTTCCTGCTGATCCGTCCGCAGCAGAAAAAGATGAAGGACCATCAGGCCATGATCAACGCCGTGCGCCGGGGTGACCAAGTGGTGACCGCGGGCGGGCTGATCGGCAAGGTCAGCAAGGTCAAGGATGACAACGAGGTCGAGCTGGAACTGGCACAGGGCGTCAAGGTTCGGGCCGTCAAATCGACGCTGAGCCAGGTTCTGTCCAAGACCGAACCGGCATCGGAATAACCCAAGAGACAAGGTTGGTCGATGCTTCAGATCGAAACGTGGAAACGGGTGCTGATCTGGGCGCTGGTGGCGCTTGGGCTTTTGTTCTCCTTTCCGAATGGTTTTTATACCAAGGTCGAAAGCCATAACGACGCGGTTGCCGCGATCGAGTTGAATGGCGAAACGCCGGAACTGGCTGCCCAGCGGGACCAATGGCCCGGCTGGTTGCCTGCGACGCTGGTCAATCTGGGGCTGGATTTGCGCGGAGGCGCGCATCTGTTGGCTGAGGTCCAGGTTGATGACGTTTATGCCGACCGCATGGATGGCTATTGGCCCGAAGTCCGCGACGCCTTGCGCGATGAACGTGATACGGTGGGCGCGATCCGGCGCATCGACAGCCCGGCGGATGAATTGTGGGTACGGATCGCCGAGCCGGGTGGCATGGCCCGCGCGCTGGAGGTTGTGCGCGGGTTGGCGAGCCCGGTGGTCAGCCTGTCCGGCGTCGGGTCGAACGATATCGACGTGACCGCTGAAAATGACGTGATCAAGATCCGCCTGTCTGAAGCCGAACAGATCGCCACCGATGACCGCACATTGCAGCAATCGCTGGAGATTGTGCGCAGGCGGGTCGATGCTGCGGGCACGCGCGAACCGACCATCCAGCGGCAGGGTGAAAACCGCATCCTGATCCAGGTGCCGGGGATCGGGTCTGCGTCGGAACTGAAAGAATTGATTGGCACAACGGCGCGCCTGACCTTCAACCCGGTTGTCAGCCGCACGACCAATGCCGATGCATCGCCGGGTGCGCGCAACGTCATCTATCCGTCGATGGATGAAGAAGGCGTTTATTACATCCTGGAACAGACGCCGGTTGTCACGGGTGAGGAACTAAAAAACGCCCAGCCTGATTTTGACCAGAACGGCATGCCTGCGGTCCTGTTCCAATTCAACCCGACGGGCGCCCGCAAATTCGGCGACTATACGGCACAGAACATTGGCAGTCCGTTCGCCATCGTTCTGGATAACGAGGTGATTTCCGCACCGACCATCCGCGACCACATTCCGGGGGGTACCGGGATCATCAGCGGGAGCTTCACGGTCGAGGACAGCACGCAACTGGCGATCCTGTTGCGGGCCGGGGCCCTGCCAGCGGAACTGGTATTCCTGGAAGAACGCACCATCGGGCCGGAACTTGGCTAGGACAGCATTGATGCGGGGCGCATGGCGAGCCTCGTGGCCTTTGCCGCGGTGCTGGTGGTCATGGCGCTGAGTTACGGCTTGTTCGGCATCTTCGCCAATATCGCGCTGATCCTGAACGTAGGCATGATCTTTGGTGTGCTCAGCGCGCTGAACGCGACACTGACTTTGCCGGGGATTGCCGGCATCGTTCTGACCATCGGCATGGCAGTGGATGCCAATGTGCTGATCTTCGAACGCATCCGCGAAGAACTGAAAACGGCAAAGGGACCGGCGCGCGCGATCGAGCTGGGTTACGAACGGGCGCTGAGCGCCATTCTGGACGCCAACATTACCACCTTCATCACGGCCGCGATCCTTTGGATCGTGGGGTCCGGTCCGGTGCGGGGTTTTGCCACGACGCTGGGGATCGGGATCGTGACGTCGGTTTTCACCGCGTTCTTCGTGACGCGACTGATGATCGTCATGTGGTTCGAACGGCGCCGGCCGAAAACGATCGAGGTCTGAGATGCGTCTGAAGCTTGTTCCCGCCGAAACCAATTGGGATTTCTTCAAACACGCGCGTCTGACCTTTGGCGCGTCGGTGGTCATGGTGATTGTCGCGATCATCATCTTCGCCGTGATGGGACTGAATTTCGGGATCGATTTCCGGGGTGGCACGACGATCCGGACCGAAAGCGCGCAGGCAGTCGATGTCGGGTTATACCGCGATGCGATTGCGCCGCTGGATCTGGGGGATGTGAAGATCACCGAGGTGTTCGACCCAACATTTGGCCCGGATCAGAACGTCGCGATGGTGCGCATCGAGGCGCAGGAGGGCGAGGAAGCGGTTGGCGGTGCCACGGTGATGGCCATCGAAGAGGCGTTGCGTGCGGTGGTGCCGGATATCACCTTTCCGTCCGTTGAATCTGTCGGCCCGAAAGTGTCGGGCGAGCTGATCAAGACGGCGGTTCTGGCCGTTGTCGCGGCGATCGCGGCGGTGCTGTTCTATATCTGGCTGCGGTTCGAATGGCAGTTTGCGGTGGGCGCGGTGGCGGCCCTGATCCACGACGTGACGATCACCATCGGGATCTTCGCGCTATTCCAGATCCCGTTCGATCTGTCGATCATCGCGGCACTTCTGACCATCGTGGGCTATTCGCTGAACGACACGGTGGTGATTTTCGACCGGCTGCGGGAAAATCTGCGTAAATATTCCAAGCGCGATCTGCGCGAGGTGATGAACCTGTCGGTCAACGAAACGCTGAGCCGGACGGTGATGACGTCGGGCACCACGCTGATTGCGCTGATTGCGCTGCTGGTGCTGGGCGGCGACGTGATCCGGGGCTTCGTGTTTGCCATGACCTTCGGCGTGATCGTGGGCACCTATTCGTCGGTCTTCGTGGCCAAGAATATCGTTCTGTTCCTGGGCGTGAAACGTGATTGGTCCAAGCCTGACGCCAATCAGGGCAACCAATTCGGCGGCGCCGGTGCCTGACTGGCTGGCGCCCGGCGTTGAGCCGCAGGCGCTGATCTGGTTGTGCGGCGCGGCCTTGGTGGCCGGGCTGGTGCGCGGGTTCGCGGGTTTTGGCACCGCGATGGTGTTTCTTCCCGTTGCCGGACATTTCCTGACCCCGTTCGAGGCGATCACGGCGTTGATCGTCAAGGACCTGATCGGGCCCTTGCCTGCGGTACCGCGCGCCCTGCGTGATGGGCATCCCCCGGATATGCTGCGGCTGGCCTTCGGGTTGCTGTTGGCGGTGCCGGTCGGCGTCTGGGTGCTGACCGTCGCGCCACCGCAATTCTTTCGATACGCGGTGTCGGTTATTTCGCTGACATTGCTGGTCCTGTTGATCGCCGGGGTGCGGTATCGCGGGCGTCTAACGCCGCCGCTGGTTTATGCAACGGGGGCGGCTGGCGGTATTCTGGGTGGAGCGGCAGGTATGCCCGGGCCGCCGGTGATCCTGCTCTACATGGCATCGACCTTGCCTGCCAAAGTCGTTCGCGCCACGAACATGGTCTATCTCCTTTTGGCCGACCTGGCGCTGTTGGTGCTGTTCATGGTCTTTGGCAAGTTCGCCTTTGGCGCGGTGGTGTTGGGGTTGATCCTGGCACTGCCTTACTTGGCGGGCAACCTGATCGGGGCGGCGATTTTCCGGCCAGAAGCCGAACGTGCCTATCGGTGGGTGGCCTATGGCATCATTGCCATTTCCGCGTTGCAAGGCTTGCCCATTTTCGACTGAACACGGACCGGCACCCCATGGCGCCGGAACTTCCGGTTCAGAACTCCCGTCCGCAACCGTGAAGGTGGCCGTCAATACGGAGGAAACCGTTTGCAAATTTGCACGGAGCCCGCCGGCCGTGGCGGCGTCATAGGCGATGCGATAGGTGCCCGACCCAAGACCCTGTGCAACGGCGGATTGGTGGCCGTAGACAATATCGGTTCCGCCATCCGGGGTGCCGGACAGGACGCCAGGGGATACGGAAAAGAAGTAGTTCGACCCAAAGGTGAAGGCCGCGCCCGATGTGCCATTATCGGTGGCGTTGTAGGTGTAGTCGTCGGTGTTCGTGGAATCCGAATTCGGGACCGAACCGGACAAGCTATGTGCTGTCGAAAACGACACCGCTGACGCGCAGGTTGCGCTCTGGCCGATTACCTTCGCGTCGCCACTGCCAGTTTGGTGAAAGTTTTCGAGATCCCCTTCGGCAGCGACGCCGCCACTGTGTCGGTGCCGCAAAAGACCCCGACATGCGGGCATGCCGCCAGTGAAATCGCCGAAATGGGCCATTTGCGGTTGATGTTGGCGTGAGGGGTCCAGGTTTGTATGTCGCGGCAAACGTGCCCTGATTTCCGAGCCGCAGCCGATTTGCTCGGGCGCGTTTATGAGGAGTTGACGACGGCAGCTTGTGCGGCAGGGGTTGAATTGGCAGGGCAATGAGATAAGCGGGACGGATGGATCTGAAAGTGACCGATCTGGGATGCGCGCGCGGTGGAGTGCCGGTGCTGGAAGGTGTGAGTTTCACGCTTACGCCGGGGCGGGCGCTGATCCTGCGCGGTCCGAACGGGATCGGCAAGACGACGTTGTTGCGCACCATTGCCGGGTTGCAGCCGCCGACGGGCGGGCAGGTCGGTATCCCGGCAGATGCGATTGCCTATGGTGGCCATGCGGATGGGTTGAAGGCCATGTTGTCGGTGGCTGAAAACCTGGAGTTCTGGGCCGGTGTCTATGGCACGCGTGGCATTGACCGGGCGCTGGAGGCCTTCGATCTGGTGGATCTGGCCGACCGGTCCGCGCGCAACCTGTCGGCCGGGCAGAAGCGTCGGCTGGGGCTGGCGCGGCTGATGGTGACAGGGCGACCGCTTTGGTTGCTGGATGAACCGACCGTGTCGCTGGATCAGGCATCGGTGGATGCCTTTGGCCGCGCTTTGGCAGGCCATTTCGCATCAGGTGGCGCGGCCCTGATCGCCACGCATATCGACCTTGGCTTTGCGGCCGATGTGCTGGACCTGACGCCCTTTCGCGCCAAGTCCGGGGCAGCGGCGGCTGGATTTGACGAGGCCTTCCTGTGATCCGGGTGTTCTGGCGCGATATCCGGTTGGGCGTGCGCGCCGGGGGCGGTTTCGGGTTGGGTCTGGCATTTTTCCTGATCGTCACGGTGCTGGTGCCTTTCGCCATCGGCCCGCAATCCGAATTGCTGACGCGCGTGGCGGGCGGCATCCTGTGGCTGGGGGCTCTGCTGGCCTGCCTGTTGTCACTGGACCGGATCTTTCAGTTGGATTTCGAAGACGGGTCGCTGGACCTGTTGGCCACCGCACCGGTGCCGATGGAAGGCGTGGTGGCGATGAAGGCGGCGGCACATTGGGTGCTGACGGGGTTGCCGCTGACCTTGGCCGCGCCGGTGCTGGGGCTTTTGATGAACTTGCCGGGGCCGGCCTATGGGATGTTGGTCTTGTCGCTTCTGTTGGGCACGCCCGCTTTGTCGGTGATCGGGGCGTTTGGCGCGGCGCTGACGGTGGGGTTGAAACGGGGCGGACTGATCCTGTCGGTGATCGTGCTGCCGCTTTACGTGCCGACGCTGATTTTCGGGGCCGAAGCAGTGCGCCGCGCGGGCGAGGGGCAGGTGGCCGCGACACCGCTGATGCTGATGGCCGGGATCACATTTGCCGCAGCGGCTTTGCTACCTTTCGCGGCGGCGGCGGCGATCAGGGTGAACCTGCGATGACAAAGACGCGACCGCGCCAATTGGTCACCACGAGCGGCCTTGTTGGTTTGCGCTATCAGCCTTAGAAGTTTCATCATGTCGATCTGGGAATATGCAAACCCTCGCAGGTTCATGAGCTGGACGCGGCCCTTCGTGCCGGTCTTCGGTGTGCTGGCGGCCCTGTCCATCGCGATTGGACTGGTCTGGGGCTTTTTCTTTACACCCGATGATTTCCGCATGGGGTCATCGGTGAAAATAATCTATATCCACGTGCCCACGGCGTTCTGGGCCATCGGCGCGTGGTTCATGATGGTCGTCACCTCGCTGATCTGGTTGGTGCGGCGCCATCACGTTTCGGCGCTCGCGGCGCGGGCGGCCGCACCCATCGGCGCGGTTATGACCTTGCTGGGGTTGATCACCGGGGCGATCTGGGGGCAGCCGATGTGGGGGACATGGTGGGCCTGGGACCCGCGGCTGACATCCTTTCTGATCCTGTTTCTGTTCTATCTTGGCTATCTGGCCTTGTGGGAGGCGATCGAGGACCCGGATACGGCCGCCGATCTGACCAGCGTGCTGGCGATCGTGGGGTCGGTCTTTGCGTTTTTGTCTCGCTACGCGGTGCTGTTCTGGAACCAGGGATTGCATCAGGGCGCGTCGCTGTCGCTGGACAAGGAAGAAAACGTTTCAGACGTGTTCTGGCAGCCGCTGGTCCTGTGCATCGTGGGGTTCGGGTTATTCTTCGTCGTTCTGGTTCTGGTGCGCACGCGCACCGAGATCCGGGCGCGCAGGCTTGCGGCCCTGGAAGCGCGCGAAAGGGCAGGGGCGTGATGCCGGAGCTTGGTAAATATGCGGTCGAGGTATTTTCGGCCTATGTGGTGGTGATCCTGGCGCTTCTGGCGCTGGTCGGGATGACATGGCGGCGGTCGCGGCGCGTCAAGCGTGCGTTGGACGTGGCCGAAGAAAGGGCCGGTAATGGCTAGCCGCGTATCGCCCTTCGTCTTCATTCCACCCGTGGTGTTCGCGCTGCTGGTGGCGGGTTTCTATTTCGGGCTCGGCCGGTCCAACCCCGAGCAGTTGCCGTCGACGCTGATCGGCCAATCCGCTCCGGCGGTGACTGATGCGGTTTTGGACGGGTACGCGGGGCTGGATGCGGGTGGACTGACCGGCGGCGAAGTCACGCTGGTCAATTTCTGGGCCAGTTGGTGCCCGCCCTGCCGGGCCGAACATCCGATCCTGGTGGAGCTGGCCAGGGATGGCGTGCGGATCGTCGGGATCAATTTCAAGGACCGGGCCGAAGATGCGATTGCCTATCTGCAGGAAGAGGGCAATCCGTTTGTCGCGGTGCCGTTCGATCCTTCAGGACGCACGAGTTTCGACTGGGGTGTAGCCGCACCGCCGGAGACGTTCATCCTGGCGCCGGATGGCACGGTGTTGTTCAAGTTCATCGGCCCACTGGTGGGCAGCGATTATCAGCAGCGCTTTCTGCCAGAGCTGGAAAAGGCGCTGTCCGGGGGCGCGTAAGAGAACCCCGGCCATTTTGGCCGGGGTCCCATGTCTGCCCGAGCATGTATTCCAGGCTTTGCCTGTTTCAACCTGAGTTTTTCAGGTGACTAGTCCCAAGATCAGGACAAGACCCACGAACGCCGCGGTTTCCGCGAGAGGGATCGGCATTCGCCGCCTGCGCCAGGGTCTGTTTTGGGGTGGTGTCGTTTGAACCATGCCAAGCATATCGCATGGATATGGTTAACAAACCGTTTCGGTTGCCAGAGCAAATGTCGCTGTGGGCGATGAATTGCGGCTACGGGCCGGTCTTGTTGCGGCCCTTGCCGCCGCCCTTGCCATTGCCGTTATTGCCGCCGCCGCCGCCACTGTTGCCGGGGCCGGTGCTGGGCGGAGGCGTGGTCGTTCCACCGCCGGACGTTGTCGTTCCGCCGCCTGAGGTCGTTGTCCCGCCGCCGGAGGTTGTCGTCCCGCCGCCCGATGTCGTAGTTCCGCCGCCCGATGTCGTGGTGCCACCGCCACCGGTGGTTGTCGTGGGCGGTTTGAAGGCGACCGTGGTCATGGTACCGATCCTGTCGTCATCCTTGTTGTCGCCGCACAGGATGCGCAGGATGCATCGGTCGGCGTCACGTTCGACGGCCATCAGGGTGTATTCGCCCAAGAACTCGGTGCCGTCCTGGCTGAACACCAATCGCGTGGTGCCGGAATCATGGGCGATCTGAACAAAGATCCGGTCCGGTTTCAGAAGGATGCGCACGCGTCCGGTGACGGTGTAGCCTTCTTCATCGAGCCAGGTCTTGTAGAAATCGGTCACGAGCGAAACCGCCTGATTGGGCGCGGCATGGACCGGGGCGCCCAGCAAGCTGAACGCCAGCAACGCTGCGGACAGCGTCGATACTGGTCTGACACTATAGCGTTTCATCACTATGTCTTGCCGTTTCGCTCCATTGAAAGGCCCCGCGATGGCAGAAATCGCGGCGCTTCGTGAACGAAAATTAACAAGAGATTGCGGTGAAATTGGGGCAGCGCGATGAACGGCCCCCCTGATTTCACAGGGGTCAGCCAAGGAATTGCAGGATTTTTTGGGATTGGGCGGGCTTTGTCGGCGACTCAAGGGGCGAAGGTGCGGGCGCCAAAGGGAAGGCGCCCGCAAAAGCCAGATCAGGCTGCTGCCAGGTTGCGCAGCACGTAATGCAGCACGCCGCCGTTTTCGACGTATTCGATTTCGACCTCGGTATCGATCCGGCATTTCAGCTGGATTTCCTTGGTCGAACCGTCAGCAAAGGTGATCGTGCAGGGCACGTTCGACAGCGGTTTCAGGTCGCCTTCCAGCCCGTGGATCGACACGGTTTCATCGCCCGTCAGGCCCAGTGACTTGCGAGTATCGCCGCCAGTGAATTCGAACGGGATGACGCCCATGCCGACGAGGTTCGAGCGGTGGATGCGTTCGAAGCTTTCGGCGATGACCGCCTTGACGCCCAGGAGCGCCGTGCCCTTGGCCGCCCAGTCGCGCGAGGAGCCAGCCCCGTATTGTTCGCCGGCGAAGATGACCAACGGGATGCCGGCCTCCTGATAGGCCATGGCGGCGTCGTAGATCGAGGTCTGCTGCCCGTCAGGGCCCTTGGAGTAGCCGCCTTCGACACCATCGAGCATCTCATTCTTGATGCGGATATTGGCGAAGGTGCCGCGCATCATGATCTGGTGATTGCCCCGGCGCGAGCCATAGGAGTTGAACTCGCGGGGTGCGACCTGTCGGTCGGTCAGGTATTTGCCTGCCGGGGTGGTTTCTTTGAATGCACCAGCCGGGCTGATGTGGTCGGTGGTGATCATGTCGCCCAGCAGCGCCAACACGCGCGCTCCTTCAACGTTGTGAATAACGCCCGGCTCCTTGGACATTCCTTGGAAATAGGGCGGGTTTTGCACATAGGTCGATGTCGACGGCCAGTCATATGTCAGGCTGTCAGTGGTTTCGACACCTTGCCATTTTTCGTCGCCGGTGAAGACTTCGGCATATTTGGTCTGGAAGGCCTCACGGGTCACGGTTGCGGCGACGAGGTCGGCCACCTCCTTGGTGGTGGGCCAGATATCCTTGAGGTAGACATCCTTACCATCCGGCGTTTGCGCGATCGGATCGGTGGCCAGGTTGATGTCCATGGTGCCCGCCAGAGCATAGGCGACAACCAGCGGCGGTGAGGCCAGATAGTTGGCGCGGACGTCCGGGCTGATCCGGCCTTCGAAGTTGCGGTTGCCTGACAGGACCGAGGTTGCCACCAGATCGCCCTCGGCGATGGCCTTGGAGATTTCCGGCTGCAGCGGGCCGGAATTGCCGATACAGGTGGTGCAGCCGTAGCCCACGAGGTTGAAGCCGATGGCGTCGAGGTCTTTTTGCAGGTCGGCAGCTTCAAGATAGGCGGATACCACCTGCGAACCGGGGGCGAGCGAGGTCTTCACCCAGGGCTTGCGGTTCAGCCCCAAAGCTGCGGCTTTGCGGGCCACCAGGCCGGCGCCGATCATCA
>JBNKYL010000154.1:0-9532 GCA_050300875.1 Paracoccaceae bacterium | reverse complement strand
GAAAAGGATATCGAAGCGGTCGCCGAAAAGGTTATCGACAAGGTCACCAAGGCCACCGGCGGCATCCTGCGTGGCTAGTGGTTCCCCGATTGGCGCGCAGTACCGGCGCGACGGTTATCCGCGGGGCTTTCGGCCATATCTTTGAACAGCAAAAGGGGGCAGGCCCATGACACTGAACGTCTATCTGTCGGGCGAGATTCACACCGATTGGCGAGACGAAGTGATGGCAGGTTGCGATGGCCTTGACGTCGCCTTCTCCTCTCCCGTCACCGACCATGACGCATCGGACGATTGCGGCGTTGCGATCCTTGGGGCCGAACCCGACAAGTTCTGGCACGATCACAAAGGCGCCAAGCTCAACGCCATCCGCACCCGCAAAGGGATCGAGGATGCCGACCTAGTGGTCGTGCGCTTCGGCGAAAAGTACCGCCAGTGGAACGCGGCTTTTGACGCGGGCTATGCTGCCGCTCTTGGCAAACCCGTGGTTGTCATCAGCCTTCCCGAACATCAACACGCACTGAAGGAAATCCACGCCGCCGCGTTGGCCGCTGCCGACAATGCCGGGCAGGTGGCGCAGATTATCCGCTACGTCCTGACCGGTTCATTGCCGGGCTGAACTGGCGTTGCAGTCAGGACAATACGGGAAAAATCCGCACGTATTCCCCGCGAAATCCATTCCCTGCTTGCGTAAGCGCGTGCTATCGAAACATGGGCACGCGCGAAAAAAGTGCCGCAGAAAATGTGGGGACACAACAATGTTACAGGAATTCAAGGACTTCATCGCCAAAGGCAACGTCATGGACATGGCCGTTGGTATCATCATAGGTGCGGCTTTCACCGCCATCGTCACGTCATTGGTCAATGACCTGATCACCCCGATTATCAGCCTGTTCACCGGCGGCATCGACTTTTCGGGCCTCGGCATCCGCCTGTCCGAAGGCGAAGAAGGCGCAGTCTTCGCCTACGGCAATTTCATCATGGCGCTTATCAACTTCCTGATCATCGCCTGGGTGGTTTTCTTGCTGGTCAAGATGGTCAACCGCGTCAAAGACGCCGCCACGGCCAAGGAAGAAGAAGCGCCCGCCGAACCGGCAGGCCCGAGCGAGCTGGATCTTCTGACCGAAATCCGCGATGCGCTGAAGAAGTAAGATCACTCAAAGGGATCATTGAAGGGCTCGTCTTTCGGCGAGCCCTTTTCTATACCATCCTGACCGAAACGCCGCCAGGAAAGGGATCGGGCTGGCATGGAAGCTACATTCGCCTACATAGATTCGCTTGGGCCGCTTGCCCTGAACGTGCTCAAGGCGCTGGTCGTCCTCGTCCTGGGTTGGGCCGCTGCCGGCATATTCAGCCGCTTCATCCGACGCCGGGTGAACGCGATGCCGCAGATCGACCGGACCATCGGCAACTTCACCGCGTCGATCGTGCGCTGGGCCATTCTGCTGATGGTTTTTGTCGCCATCTTGAACGTCTTTGGCATTCAGGCGACATCGCTGGTGGCCGTTTTCGGTGCGGCCACACTTGCCGTCGGCCTCGCCCTGCAGGGAACCCTGGCGGACCTGGCGGCGGGCTTCATGCTGATCCTCTTTCGACCCTACAAGCTGGACGATTACGTCGATATCGCGGGCACCGCCGGAACCGTGAAGGATATCAACCTGTTCTTCACCGAGCTTGCCACGCCTGACAACGTCCAGATCGTCGTGCCCAATGGTAAGGCGTGGGGGTCGATCATCACCAATTTCTCGCATCATCCAACGCGGCGTTGCGACCTGACCTTCAACATCGACTACGGAGATGATGCAAGCAAGGCGATAGACATCATCCTTTCCGCCGCCCGCGCCGATGCCCGCGTGATAGAAGACCCCGAACCTTGGGCGGCGGTGACCAACCTCGGTTCAAGTTCCGTCGACATTACCACGCGGCTTTGGTGCAAGGCCGAAGACTACTGGGCGCTGAAGTTCGACATGACGCGCGCGGTCAAGGAAGCCTTCGACGCCGCGGGCATCACCATCCCGTATCCGCACCAGGTAGAATTGCAGAAACGCGCCTGACCGGCGCTGGCCTCATCGGATGAAAGCGTCGGCAAAGCCTGCAGCTATCGCAGCGCTTCGGCCGGCTTTGGCTGCTCGTGTGCTGGAAAAGGGCCCGGCCATGACCACCGTTAGCGTGCCGCTCCTGCGCGTCACGGCGGGCAGGGCGACCGCATCCAAACGCGCCAATGCCGTCTGTGCGTTTGAGGCATGGCCGAAGGTCCCGACCTGAACCCAGATCGTTCCGACCGCCGCCTGATCCGGCGATTTCGTGGATATTGTCACGCTGCCCGCGGTCGCGGGGGCATCCTCGCGGCGTTTCATCGGCACTTTGTCGGCCGTCCAGACCCGCGCCATCTGTTCGTCGCCGCTTTGCAACCTCGGCCCGCGCATCGGGTTCAGCCGCCCGTCCGACCAGGCAGGTTTGTAACCTTCCGGCAAGCGCACGGCCGACAGCGTATTCGGCTGCGTCGTGCGTGCTGTCGGCGCGGGGGTGGCCGCCGTTGTCCCTGATGAAACGACGGAGCCTTTGTCGAAAGTCGGCGCGTAGCCACAGACAGGGCTCTTGTCGCGCGTCACCTGAGCGACCCATCCGCTATTTGTGCTTATGAACATGCAGCCCCGGCTGTCGACGTAGAACCGCGCTGAATAGCCTGCCGGGGGCAGTTCCGCCGGACCGCTTCCGATTGTACCGGATTGCGCAGATACAGGAAGCGACATGGCGCACAGCCCCATGGCCGCAACCGTGCGGACAATTGAAAATCGCATCTATCCCCCGACAGATTTTGTGACAGCACGCAAAGCGTAGCACAACGCAGGTTGGGGGGAAAACGATTCTACTTGGTGCCGAACATCCGATCACCGGCGTCGCCCAGCCCCGGCACGATATAGCCGTGTTCGTTCAGCTTCTCGTCGATGGCTGCCGTGACGATTGGCACGTCGGGGTGGGCCTCGGCCATCCGCGCGATGCCTTCGGGTGCGGCCAGCAGGCACATGAAACGGATGTTCCTTGCCCCCGACGCCTTCAGCATATCGATGGCCGCCGCAGATGAATTGCCCGTGGCCAGCATCGGGTCCAGCGCGATCACAAGCCGGTCCTCCAGCGATGAAGGCACCTTGTAGTAATACTTGACCGGCTGCAAAGTCTCCTCGTCGCGATAGAGCCCCACGAACCCCACCCGCGCCGCCGGGATTAGGTCCAACACGCCGTCCAGCAACCCGTTGCCTGCCCGCAGGATCGAAATCAACGCCAGCTTCTTGCCGTCGATCGTAGGCGCATCCATTTCGCACAATGGCGTTTCGATCCGCGTCGTCGTCATTTCCATCTCGCGCGTGATCTCATAGGCCAGCAACTGGCTGATTTCCCGCAGAAGCCGCCGGAACGAATTGGTGGATGTTTCCTTGTTGCGCATGATAGTCAGCTTGTGCTAAACCAGCGGGTGATCGACGAGCGTGACGTGGTCAGACATGGGGCAACTTCCTCCGAATATTTCGTCCTTCCTTAGCGCGGGACATGGTCAAAGGAAACTCTGCCCGACCCCCTGATTGTCGATCCCCAAATGCGCGGCGATGGCCGCCGACATATCGGCGAACGCCACCTGTCCGATGCCCGTGGTGCCGCCACCATGGCCCAGCACCGCCACCCGTTCGCGCGTGTGATCGGATCCGGTCCAAGTCGGGTCATTACCGTGATCGGCGGTGAAAATCATCAGATCGCCAGGCCGGGCCGCGGCGATAAGCCTTCCTGCCTCGGCGTCGAACCATTCCAGCGCTTTCGCATAGCCCGACACATCGCGCCGGTGGCCGAAAAGACTGTCAAACTCGACGAAATTCGCGAAGGTGAAACTGCCGTCTTCGGCACTGTCCACCAGCCCGTGCAGCGCGTCCATCAATTCCGCATCCGTCCCTTTGGCCAGCGTCCCGATCCCGCGCATGGAAAAGATATCGCCGATCTTGCCCACCGCATGTGTCGGCCGCCCTGCGGCCTCGGCCCAGTCCAACAGGGTCGGGGCAGGGGGGGACATGGCGAAATCCTTGCGGTTCTTGGTGCGCCTGAAATTCCCCGGCTCGCCGACGAAAGGCCGGGCAATCACGCGCCCAACCCGCATCGCATGCAGTGTCGGCGCCAGGTCCTTGCACAGCTTCAGCAGCCGCTCCAACCCGAACGCTTCTTCATGCGCTGCGATCTGAAACACGCTGTCAGCCGAGGTATAACAGATCGGCCAGCCCGTCCGCAGGTGTTCGGCGCAATGTTCTTCGATGATCGGTACACCCGAGGCATGGCAATTGCCCAAGATCCCGTCGGTACCCGCCAATTCGCAGACTTTGGCGACCAGATCATCAGGGAAGGCCGGAACGGTGTCGGGGAAGTAATGCCATTCCCATGGCACCGGCACGCCCGCCATTTCCCAATGGCCAGACGGCGTATCCTTGCCCGGGCTTACCTCTGTCGCAGCTCCCCACAATCCGGCGGGTTCGGCATGCAGTCCTGGCGCCTCCAGCCCGCTGGCCAGCCGGATTGCTGCGCCCATCCCCAGCCGGTCAAGGTTCGGCATCCGTAGCGGCCCCGTGCGCCCGTCTTCCGCGCGCCCCGCCGCACAGGCCTGCGCGATATGGCCGATGGTATTTGCCCCGGTATCGGGCACATCGCCGTTGAAAAACTTGTCCGCATCGGGCGCGCCGCCAATGCCGGCGGAATCCATCACGATCAGAAACGCCCGCGCCATCAGCCCACCCTTTCCACGATCATCGGCAGGGGGTCAGCGGCCTTCGCAGCCCCGATGCTGACCGCCACCTGCACTGCCGCCACGGCTGCATCCGCCGCATCCTCGCGCGCCGCATGTACCATCGCCAGCGGCTGGCCCTTGGCGACCTTGGCACCAATCGGCAATACGTCGGACAGACCCACCGCAGGGTCCACCGTGTCGGTGCCTTTCAGCCGTCCGCCGCCCAGTCGGACCACACACATACCCAAAGCCTTGCCATCCATCGCCGTGACCACGCCCGCCTTTGGCGCGGGCACCTCTCGCATCACCGGCGCCTCTGGCAAGACCGCCCGCCAGTCGCGCAGGAAATCACCTGCCACGCCCTGCGCCGCGATCATCCGTGCGAACCCTTCCGCCGCACGCCCGTCGTCGATCACCGCTTGCGCCTTGGCCGTCCCGGCGTCGACATCGTCGGCCAACCCACTCAACGCCAGAACCTCGCCGCACAAACGCGCCGTGAGCGCGCCCAGAACACCGCGCTTTTCGCCGGTGAGCTCGCGCATCACCTCCGCCACTTCCAGCGCATTGCCAAGGCTCGGCACGCAAGGCTGGTCCATGGCCGTCATCAGCGCCGCCGTCTTGCAGCCCGCACCGTTCGCTGTGGCGACCAGCGACTGCGCCAGCGCCCGCGCATCCTCTGCCGTCTGCATGAACGCGCCCGACCCGACCTTGACGTCCAGCACCAGCGTATCCAGCCCTGCGGCCAGCTTCTTGGACAGGATTGACGCGGTAATCAGGTCAATGCTTTCGACCGTCCCGGTCACATCCCGGATCGCATATAGCCGCTTGTCCGCCGGGGCGATCTCGCCACTGGCCGCCACGATCGCGCAGCCCACATCGCCGACCACGCGGCGCAGCTCGCCTTCCGATAGACCCGTCCGATACCCCGGAATCGCCTCCAGCTTGTCGAGAGTGCCCCCGGTATGGCCTAGCCCGCGCCCCGAAATCATCGGTACATAGCCACCACAGGCCGCCAGAACCGGCGCCAGAACCAACGACACGCAATCGCCGATCCCGCCGGTCGAATGCTTGTCGATCACCGGCCCCGGCAGATCCCAGCCAAGCACATCGCCCGAATCCCGCATCGCTTCGGTCAGGCCAACCCGGCCCTCGTCGCCAAGCCCGTTCAGTAACACAGCCATCGCGAAGGCGCCCGCCTGCGCATCCGTTACCGCGCCACTGGCCAGCCCGTCCGCGAACCAGCCCAGCTCGTCGCGGCTCAGCGCCTGCCGGTCGCGCAACCGCGCTATGATTGTCGGTGCATCCATGGCCTACATCTGGTCCTTGTTGAACGCCCCCGGCAGCAGGCCGCCGATCGTGGACCGCGTTTCCGCACCGTCCACCGTCGCCATCGTCACGGGCACATCCGCCCCCCCGAATTCCGCCAGTTTCTGCCGGCATCCGCCACAGGGTGCCACCGGCCGGTCACCGCCTGCGACCACGTAAACTTCAGAAATCTCGCGCTCACCTGCCGCTGCCATGGCCGCGATTGCGCCGGCCTCCGCGCAGGTGCCTTCGGGATATGCGATGTTTTCGACATTGCAGCCCGCAAAGACCTTGCCCGACGCTGTGCGGATCGCTGCCCCCACGTTGAAGTTGGAATACGGCGCATAGGCCTGTTTCTGAACATCCAACGCGGCCTGTCGCAAAGACATCTGTGTCCCCTTCGTCGTATCCTGAGATATCACACCCTGCCGCCCCAACCCCCACGATACAAGGCCGGAAATGGCCCGACGGCCGACGTTCTGACTGCGCTATTTCGGCACGATCCGCAAAGGCAACCGGTCCAAAGCATGAATTGCGTTGTTCGGGCGCCAGACAGGTGCGCCGACCAGCTCAATCCGGTCCACGCGCTCGGCCAGTGCTTGCAACACGGCCTGTCCTTCAGCGCGAGCGATATTCTGCCCCACGCAAGTATGAATACCGACGCCCAGCGCCAGGTGCCCGACCGTCTTGCGTGATATGTCGAAAAGATCCGGGTCTGTCCAATGCGCCGGGTCCAGATTGGCCGCCCCCAGCACGCACAGGATCTTGGTGCCTTCTTCGATCGAAACTCCCGCGACCTCCGTCGCAACGCCCGCCGTGCGAAAAAAGGCCTGTACCGGCGATGTGAAGCGCAGTGTTTCCTCGAATGTCGGCAGGGCCAGTCCTTCGGGGTCCGCTTTCAGCTTGTCATACTCGCCCGGATAGGTCGCCAGGCACCATAATGCATTGCCAATTCCGGTGACCGTCGTGTCCACTCCGGCTGTCAAAAGCGACCTCACCAGCATTCCGGCCTCGTCGTCGGAGATCTCGTCACGGTCGGCTGCCGCATAGATTTCGGCGCCGATGCCGTCATCGGTCAGCCGGTCGCGCGCGCATTGTTCCATGATCCAGGCCACAATCTTGGGCGCATTGGCCATGCTGCGTTGACGGTGTGCGTTGTCCGGCCCGATCGCATTGAACGCCATCGCGCCATAGTCGATCAGCATCCTCGGATCAGGTTCCTTGATGCCCACGGCCTTGGGAAAAACCTCGGTCGGGAACGCTTCGGCCAAATCGCCAACGCCCTCGATCTCGCCCTTCCCGACGAGCCGATCGATTAACCGTTCCGCATCCGCCTTCAGCGCCGCGCGCAAATCGGCCACGACTCGCGGCGAAAGTGCCCGCATGATCGCCCGGCGCGTCTTGGTGTGATAGGGCGGGTCGACCTCCAGGACGATGGATGGCGGCCTCCAAGGCTCTTCCAGATGAAAATCGGCCATCCCGACACCGCGCGACGACACGAACCGCGTGTGATCCCCGAATACTTCGCGTGTGACCTCGTAGCCGCCACAAGCCAGCACGCCGTATCGCGGAACAAAGGCAAATGGCCCGCAAGCCCGCAACGCTTCGAAATAGGACCGCTCGGTCAAGCCCGGCAAATCATAGGGATCGATATCCAGCACCGGCACACCGTCAGGCGGGTCGATCCGCTTGTGCCCATGGATCAGCGCACGGTCATACATCACCTCCACCCTTTCAGTCATGCGTCGTGGGCAAGACTAGAATGTTCTCTTCCGCGTTGCCAACGCCGGTCATGCCCCACGGTTCCGATTTTCCGCGCAACCCTCAACAACACCACGCTGGACCTTCCGCTGCTTCGTGCTAGGCTCAATCTGACGTCGCCGCTCGCGCGAAGGCCGCCGTCACATGATTGTTGCCTCACTCATATACAAAAAAAAACCAAGGCAAAATTCGACATGGAGGAAATGTAATGTCTCTGAATTCAACCACCGTGCTGTCCCGCCGCGGCTTCCTGATGACTGGCGCTGCCAGTGCCTCGCTGATCGCGTTGCACCCGTTTTCGGCCCGCGCACAAGCTGGTCAGGCGCATTTGCGCATCATGGAAACGACGGACCTGCACGTGCACATCTACCCCTATGATTATTACGGCGACCGTGAGGTCGACACCGTTGGGCTGGCCCGAACCGCCGCCCACATTGCCAATATCCG
Source organism: Paracoccaceae bacterium (assembly GCA_050300875.1). Taxonomy (GTDB): domain Bacteria; phylum Pseudomonadota; class Alphaproteobacteria; order Rhodobacterales; family Rhodobacteraceae; genus CBDCFL01. The sequence continues at coordinate 1,263 of JBNKYL010000154.1, read as the reverse complement.
CGCCGAGGCGACCAACTCCATGCTGGTCGATAACGGCGACTTCCTGCAAGGCAACCCGATGGGCGATTACATGGCCTACGAAAAGGGCATGAAGGAAGGTGACCTGCATCCGGTCATTGCCGCAATGAACGCCGTGGGCTTTGACGCTTCGACGCTCGGTAACCATGAATTCAACTACGGCCTTGATTTCCTGATGAAATCCGTGGCCGGTGCCAACTTCCCCATCGTATCGGCCAACGTGGTGAAGGAACAGGCCGCCAATCCTACCGGCGACACGACGCTGCTGCCGCCCTATGTGATCCTTGACCGCACGGTGAAGGATGGCGCCGGCGAAGAACACAACATTCGCGTCGGCCTGATCGGTTTCGTGCCGCCGCAGATCATGACCTGGGACCGCCGCCACCTGGAAGGCAACGTGACTGCCCGCGATATCGTCGCCACCGCGAAAGCCTACGTGCCCCAGATGGTCGAAGAGGGTGCCGATATCATTATCGCGCTCAGCCATTCAGGCATCGGTTCTGCCGATTACACGGAAGGCATGGAAAACGCCTCGGTCCCTCTTGCAGAAATCGACGGCATTGATGCGATCATGACCGGCCATTCGCACCTGGTCTTCCCGTCTTCGACATATGACGGCTATGCCGGGGTCGATGTCGGGACCGGCACCATCCATGGCAAACCTGCCGTCATGGGCGGGTTCTGGGGCGACAATCTTGGCGTCATCGACCTGATGTTGGAACGCGACGGCAACCGCTGGCGCGTCGTGTCCACCGCGTCGGAAACGCGCCCCATCTACAAGCGCAACGAAGACCGGTCCATCACCGCACTGGTCGAAAGCGATCCGACCGTCCTGGCCGCAGTCGCCGCCGACCATCAGGCCACGCTCGATTACATCCGCCGCGCGGTGGGCAAGACCTCCGCCCCGCTGCACAGCTATTTCGCGCTGGTGGCCGACGATCCGTCCGTGCAGATCGTGTCGATCGCGCAGGACTGGTACGTCACCCAGATGATGCAGGGCACCGAATACGAGGGCCTGCCGATTCTGTCGGCCGCCGCACCCTTCAAGGCCGGGGGCCGAGGTGGGCCGGAGTATTACACCGACGTTCCGGCAGGCGACGTGGCGATCAAGAACGTGGCCGACCTCTACCTCTACCCGAACACCGTGCGCGCGGTGCTGGTCTCCGGCGCGGAGGTCAAGGACTGGCTGGAACGCTCGGCCGGCATGTTCAACCAGATCACGCCCGGCGAGGCGGACCAGGTGCT
>JBNKYL010000153.1:0-9240 GCA_050300875.1 Paracoccaceae bacterium | reverse complement strand
GGATGACACCGGATGCGCTGGGCCGGATTGGCTGGGCCGCTGAAAAACTGGCCGCGTCCGAAGGGTTGCAGGCGCATGGCGCATCGGTCACGGCGCGGTTGAAGACGTTGAACAAGAAGGCACGCTGATGGGAAAAATCACCGATATCGTCATTGACGACAGCGCCCTTCCGCCGCCCACGCCTGAAATCGAACAGGAACGCCGGGTCGCCGTGTTCGACCTGCTGGAAGACAATAGCTTCAACCTGCCGGGGCGTGAAACGCCGGGGGAACTGAAACTGACATTGTCCATCCGCGAACGCCGGCTTGTCTTTGACGTCGAAACGCCCGGTGGCGACAAGGTGGCCGAATTTCATCTTTCGCTGGGGCCCTTCCGGCAGGTGGTGAAGGACTATTTCCAGATTTGCGAAAGCTATTTCGATGCAGTGAAGTCGCTGCCGCCCAGCCAGATCGAAACCATCGACATGGCCCGGCGCGGCATTCACAACGAAGGCGCGCGCGTGGTTCAGGAACGTCTGGACGGCAAAGCCGACGTGGACGACGACACCGCCCGTCGCCTTTTCACCCTGATCTGCGTCTTGCACTGGGGCGCGTGACGCATGGCGGATTTGCCCCAGTCCGTGCTGTTTTGCTGTGACCACAACTCGGTCCGTTCGCCAATGGCGGAAGGCATTATGAAACAGCTCTATGGCACTGATATCTACGTGCAGTCTGCTGGCGTGAGAAATGACCGCGAAATAGATGGCTTCGCGGTGACGGTTTGTGACGAAATTGGTGTGGAACTGTCCACGCACCGGTCGCGCACCTTCGAGGAAATGCAGGAATGGGGTGATGACCTGTCCGGGTTCGACCTGGTCGTGGCCCTGTCGCCGGCTTCGCAACGTCAGGCGTTGGAACTGACGCGATTCTTTCACCTGGATGTCGAATACTGGCCGATCCTGGACCCCAGCGGGTTGGGCGAACGGCGCGAAGACAAGCTGAACGCCTACCGCCAGGCACGCGATCAGATCCGCGACAAGATGATCGCCCGGTTCGGGCCACCAACCGAGGAGGACGCGACATGAGCCGCGATGTGATCGAACGCTACTTTGCTGCTTTCAACGCCGGCGACACCCAAGCGATGCTGGCCGAATTGTCCGACGACGTTGAACATCACGTCAACGAAGGAAAGATAAGGCAGGGCAAGGCTTTGTTCGCCGAATTTTGTGCGCATATGTCGCGCTGCTACGCTGAAACTCTGACCGACATGGTGATTTTCGTCAGCGCCGACGGCGCCCGCGCTGCCGCCGAGTACACGGTAAACGGAACCTATCTGGAAACCGACGAAGGTCTGCCCGATGCCTATGCTCAGACCTATTGCCTGCCTGCCGGATCGTTTTTCACGCTCCGGGACGGCAAGATCGCCCGCGTGACCACCTATTACAATTTGGCCGATTGGCTCGCGCAAGTGTCATGACGCTGACCTATCGGGTCTTGACCGGGGCGGTGGTCACCGACGTGTTGGACGATCTGGCGCGACTGCGTATCGCGGTGTTTCGCGACTGGCCTTACCTTTACGACGGCAGCATGGACTACGAACGCGGCTACATGGCGTCCTATGCGGACAAGCCGGGCGCGATCCTGGTGGCGGCATTTGACGGCGCGCGCATCGTGGGGGCATCGACCGGCACGCCGATGGAAGACCACGCGGATGATTTTCAGGCTGGGCTGTCCGGGGCCGGTCTGGACGAGCACGACATCTTCTATTGCGCGGAATCAGTGCTGCTGCCGCAATATCGCGGGCAGGGCGCGGGGCGGGTGTTTTTCCGCGAACGTGAAAAACATGCGCGGACGCTGGGTCGCAAGTTTAGTGCCTTCGCCGGGGTGATACGGCCTACGAACCACCCTTTGCGGCCACGCGATTACCGACCGCTGGATGCGTTCTGGCAGGCCATCGGCTATGAAAGACTGCCCGGTGCGGTGGCGCATTTCACGTGGAAGGACGTGGACCAAGACGCGCCAAGCGCCAAGGACCTTCAATTCTGGATGAAACGCCTATGAAAATTGCCGCTGCCGCCTATCCGCTGGATTTCTTCGATGACTGGTCAGGCTATGAGGCCAAATTGACGGCCTGGGTGGCCGAGGCGGCCGGGCAGGGGGCCGAACTGCTGGTCTTCCCGGAATATGCCGCGATGGAGCTGGCATCGCTTGGTGGCCGAGAAGTTGCAGCCGATCAGGATCGGGCATTGCGGCAGGTTTCGGACCTTGCCCCGCGTGCCGCCGTCTTGCAGGCTGATCTGGCGCAGCGCTTCGGGGTCTGGATCGTCGCCGGGTCGGGCCCGGTTTTTGAAGGCAACATGCCAGTGAACCGCGCAGCTGTGTTCGGGCCTGAGGGTTCAGTGGGCCATCAGGACAAGCAAATCATGACACGTTGGGAACGCGACCCTTGGGAAATCCAGCCCGGCAACGCGTTGCAGTTGTTTGACCTTGGATCAGTACCGGCAGGGATAACCATCTGTTACGACAGCGAATTCCCACTTTTGTCGCGCAACCTTGCAGAACGGGGCGCCAAACTGATCCTGGCGCCGTCCTGCACCGAAACCGAATGGGGCCATAGCCGCGTGCGCATCGGCGCGCGGGCGCGGGCGCTGGAAAATCAGTGCGTGACCGTCCTGTCACAAATCGTGGGGCAGGCGGATTGGTGCCACGGGGTCGAGGACAGTTATGGTCGCGCCGGCATCTATGGCCCGCCCGACAAAGGGTTTCCGCCCACGGGGATCATTGCCGAAACCGCACCGAACCAACCGGCCTGGGCCCTGGCCGATGTCAATTTCGCATCGGTCGATGCGGCCCGCGCCGACGGACAGGTGCTGACCTTTCAGCATTGGCAAGAACAGGCCAGCCGCCTGAAAACGCCCGACGCGGATCAATGAACCCTTGAAAACCTGCGCGTTTGAGCGCATTTAGGCCGCGCCCAATCATGGGCAGGTGCAATATAGGAGTGACCATGGCCAAGGAAGAAATGCTCGAATTTCCCGGTGTCGTGAAGGAACTCCTGCCAAACGCGACGTTTCGGGTCGAGCTGGAAAACGGCCATGAGATCATCGCACACACGGCAGGAAAACTGCGCAAGAACCGCATCCGCGTTCTGGCAGGCGACAAGGTTCAGGTGGAAATGACGCCCTATGATCTGACCAAGGGTCGGATCAATTACCGCTTCCGGTAAAGTGCGGCTGATCCTGGGATCAGGAAGCCCCCGGCGGTTGGAACTGCTGGGGCAGTTGGGGATTGTGCCTGACGAGGTGCGCGCGCCGGATGTGGATGAAACCCCACTGAAAGGCGAAGTGCCGCGCGATTACTGCAACCGCATCACGGCCTTGAAATTGGCGGCCATGCAGGTCGGCCCGGACGAGGTTGCCCTATGCGCCGATACTACCGTTGCGCTGGGCCGCCGCATCCTGGGAAAACCGGAAAACGCCGGAGAGGCCGCTGAATTTCTGACCAAACTGGGCGGCAGACGCCACAAGGTCATAACGGCATTGGGCGTCAAGACGACCGATCGGACCTGGCAGCGCGACGTGGTGACCTCCGTCAAGATGAAACGGCTGTCGAACGAAGAGCTGAACGGCTACCTCGCCACGAATGACTGGCAGGGCAAGGCGGGTGGTTACGCCATTCAGGGTCCGGCCGGCGCGTTCATTCCGTGGATCGAAGGGTCGTACACGGCCGTCATGGGCCTGCCCGTTTCGGAGGCCGCGACGATGCTGCGCACGGCGGGTTACATGCCATGAAAGGGACCGTTGTTGCCTTTGGAAAAATTGATGACCGGCACGCTGCAGCGCTGATCCGGGATGGTCGGCTTGATGATCTGTTCATCGACAATGATGCCCCGGCGCCTGGCACTATCTTCCGCGGCGTTTGCGATCGCCCGGTCAAGGGCGCCGGCGGCATGTTCATTCGCCTGCCGGAAGGCCAGCGCGGCTATATGCGTGAAGCCAAGGGGCTGAAGCCGGGGCAGGCCGTCCTTGTGCAGGTGACGGGGTATGCCGAACCGGGAAAGGCCATGCCGGTCACCCCGCGCGTCATTTTCAAGAGCCGCTACGCGATCATCACGCCCGGTGCGCCGGGGTTGAATATTTCCCGCCGGATCAAGGACGAAGAGGAACGCGTGCGCCTGAAGGAAATCGCTCATGACGCTGATCTGGCTGAAGGGTTCGGCCTGATCCTTCGGTCACAATGCGCGGGCGCTGATGATGCGATGATCGCCGAAGATATCGCCGCCATGGCCGATGCTGCGTCGAAGGTCATGGGCGATGACGGCACAGACCCCGATTGTCTGCTGGATGCCCCTGACGCGCTGACGCGCGGTTGGAACGACTGGCCGGAACCGGACCTGCCGCCCGGTGATTTCGCCGACTACGGTGTGGATGAAATGATTGCGGCCATGCGGGACGCACGCGTATCGCTGGGTCACGCGACGGCCTTCATCGAACCCACCCGTGCCATGGTTGCGGTTGATGTGAACACTGGTGCTGACACGTCACCTGCGGCGGGGCTGAAGGCGAATATCGCGCTTGCTCGCGACCTGCCACGCCAGTTGCGCTGTCGCGGTTTGGGTGGGCAGATCGTGCTGGACGTGGCGCCGATGCCCAAAAAGGACCGCCGCCAGTTCGAAACCGTGCTGCGCGCGGCCTTCAAATCCGACCCGGTCGACACCGTACTTGCGGGCTGGACGCCGCTTGGGCATTTTGAACTGCAACGCAAACGTGAAAGACTACCGCTGACCTGATGGCCTGCCCAATCTGCAAGAAAGACGCCACGCCCCAATTCCGGCCCTTCTGTTCCAAACGTTGTGCCGACATCGACCTGGGCCGTTGGATGACCGGCAAATATACCTTTGCCTCCCAGCGTGAAGAAGACCATGACGAAGCATTGGATGCACTAGAAGCCGAAGACCCGCAAACGCACTGATATTTCCGTGCAATTGGCTCTGGACAGCGCCGTTTGGCGCTACTAAAACCCGCCAAACCCGAAGGGCCGTTACCCTTCACCCGTGCCCGGGTAGCTCAGGGGTAGAGCAGTGGATTGAAAATCCTCGTGTCGGTGGTTCAAATCCGCCCCCGGGCACCATTCATCCCCAATTCACCCTTGATTTGGTTTGCTGACTGCAATTGCGAATCAGTTGGAAACGGTGGTGCCAGGCGCCCGTTCCGGCCATCTCCGTTAATATTTGGGGCGCGATCCGGGGCTGGAGATTGCTCAACCGGACACAGTCATGCGCAGAGGTTGGTATTGCGTCCATTCGGGTAACGATGGCCCCGACAATCCCGGCAACCGTCAAATGATCGCCACAATTCGTCACAAGCCTTGCCAGCGGGATTGAGACGAGGAACCGGGTCCTGGGGGGACCCGGATCATCTCTCGCATATAGAGAGGCCCCTTGCGAGGGGAGGCTGCCAATGTATGGAGTTGGAAGATTTCCAGCCCGGGTCTTGGCTCGTGCGCTGGTACGAAGTGAATCTGGTTCTGTCATCATATTCACCCTGTTTTTGTTGGTGATGATCCTGATGGTCGCGGGCATGTCCGTGGACCTGATGGCGTCCGAAATGCAAAGGGCGCGATTGCAAAGCACGCTGGACCGCGCGGTGCTGGCCGGTGCAAGCCTGGAACAGACGCTGGATTCCGAAGACGTCGTGCGGGACTATTTCGATAAGGCCGGGTTGGGTGATTATCTGACCGATGTTCAGATCATCCCGGGCGCCAATAGCAAGACGGTCAATGCGTCAGCGCACATGAGCTATACACCGGCATTCATGCGGATGCTCGGGGTCAACCAGTTATCGGTTCCGGCCGCCGGGCAAGCCAAGGAAAGCTTTTCGAACATCGAGATTTCGCTTGTCCTCGATGTGTCCGGGTCGATGAGCGGCTATTCCTTGTCGGGAGGGGCATCAAAGATCGAATTGCTCCGCACCGCGGCAAATGACTTCGTGCGGCTCATGCAATGCGACCCCGACGACAGCGCGACCTGTACGGTCGATCCCGGAACGGTGTCCATTTCGCTGGTACCTTATGCCGAACAGGTGCTGGTCGGCGAAAACCTGATCCAGCATTTCAACGTGACCAATGAACATACCGGATCCAGCTGCGTCGATTTCGATGCCTCGGCTTTTTCGAACGTGTCTATTTCCCTGACCGATACGCTTTACCGGGCTGCCGAGATCGACAATCGTACCAATTACCGGTCATCGCGAAGCTATAGTCGCGCGGCCTATGACAGCCGCCGGACGTGCCGCACCGAAAGCTATCGCCAGATCCTGCCGTTCGAAGACGACTACACGCAGCTTCAGGCGCAGATCAATCAGTTGCAGGCCGACGGCTACACCTCGATCGACATGGGCATGAAGTGGGGGGCGGCCCTGCTGCATCCCGATTTTCGACCCGCTGTCACGTCGATGACGACGGGCGGGCTGCCGGCTGTCGACGCCGCCTTTGCTGGCAGGCCTTTTGACTTTGACCAGCGCAGCAACCAGAAGGTCATTGTCCTGATGACCGATGGCGAAAACACGACGCAATATGTCCTGAAGGACTGGGCGCGTTCAGGACTTTCGCCGATCTGGCGCGACCCTGACGATGGCGATATCTCGGCCTATCGTGCCTCGACAGGCAAGTATTGGAGCGTCGATGATGATGATTGGGACAATGCGCCTGACGGCGGAAGCAATGACAATGCTGTGCAACTGACCTGGCCGGAATTCTGGGCCGACTACAACGTCGACTTCTATGAAGAGGCGCTGTGGTTCCTGCCTGATCCGACCGATGTCTATGGTTACACGCCCAAGAACGCGCGGCTGGACCAGATATGTACGCAGGCGAAGGCAGTGGGGATCGAGGTCTTTACCATCGGCTTCGAAACCTCCTCTGCGTCCAACCAGATCATGCAAGCCTGTGCCAGCTCGGACGCACATCACTTCGACGTCGACGGGATCGATCTGGACGACGCGTTCCGATCCATTGCCCGGGAAATCCACGAACTGAGGCTCACGCTATGACCCGCGGTATGCGCATGTGGGGGCGGTTCTGGGGGCGCGAAGATGGCAATGCAACGATCGAATTCGTTATCCTGTTCCCGGCGCTGATGACCATTTTCCTGATGGCCGTGGAACTGGGCGTGATGCTGACGCGCGGTGTCATGCTGGACCGGGCCGTCGACATTGCCGTGCGTGATTTGCGGCTGGGGATGCTGACCCCCATGACCCATGATGGGCTGAAGGATGAGATTTGCGCCAATTCGGTGATCATCCCCAATTGCGATAGCGTCATGTTGTTGGAATTGCGCCCGATCTCCACGGTGACCTGGGCCGAATTGAATCACACCGTGACGTGCGTTGACCGAACCGAAGATGTGCAGCCGGTGTTGGAATTCGACCCCGGGGCCACGAATGAAATGATGCTGGTCGTGGCCTGTTCGGTCTTCGACCCGTTCTTTCCGACAACCGCCTTGGCCGCCAAGATCAGGCTGGATCCGTCAGGGGGTTATGCGCTCGTGTCGTCGTCTTCCTATGTCAACGAACCATGAGGAGCCTGGGAATGTTCACAAAATTCCACCGCGTGTTGTGTCGGGTGGGCAGAAGCCAGCGCGGCAGCCTGTCGGTCGAAATGGTCCTGGCCGTGCCCATGCTGTTCTGGGCCATCACCGCGATCTACGTGTTCTTTGACGCCTATCGGGCACAGTATGAATCCTTCCGCGCCAATTACACCATTAGCGATATGCTGTCGCGCCAGACCGATGCGATCGACGTCAACTACCTGAACGGGTTGGACAAGGTGTTTCGCTTCATGACCGGCGCGGATCGGTCCGGGTCCTGGGTGCGGATCAGCGTGGTGCGCTGCACTTCGGATTGCACGGTCGAAGATGACCGCATCCTGCAATGGGACTGGTCCCACGGATCAAACGGCGCGCGCGACCTGACGGCGGCGGATATGCCGCGCTTGGCACAGCAGATCCCTCTGTTGGCACAAGGTGACCGGCTGATCGTGGTGGAAACCGCGATGCATTACGAACCCTTGTTTGCCAAAGCTTTGCGCAGCTTTCCGTCGCGCGATGTGGTCAGCCTCGTGGTGACCCGGCCGCGATTTGCGCCGCAGCTCTTGTGGGATGACAACGTGGCGCCCGTCAATGATGGCGGGGCGCATGATGATCTGATGCCCAGCGGGGATGTGTGACCGCCGATCCTGAACAGAAAACGCCCCGCCCGAGGGGGAAAGGGGCGGGGCGTTCGCTATGTGAGGATCACATGTGGTTTGCAAGCAGCGTCCAGCATCGCCGGACATGTCCCAACTACATGCAGAATGGTTACTAAATCGTTCATATCCCATCGAAATCGCAAAGCGAGTGGACGTCTTGGCCTAGGGACTCCAGAAGTTGGCGGCCGCCTAGTTGGGGGAGGTCGATGATGAAGGCGCAGCCGATGATTTGGGCGCCGAGGCGTTCGACCAGTTTGATGCCGGCCTCGGCGGTGCCGCCGGTGGCCAGCAGGTCGTCGACCAGCAGGACTTTTTCGCCGGGCAGGATGGCGTCGTCATGGATTTCCACGATCGCCTCGCCATATTCCAGCTTGTATTCTTCGGAGATCACCGCACCGGGCAGTTTGCCTTTTTTCCTAATGGGAACAAAGCCTTTGGACAGCTGATGGGCAATCGCGCCGCCCAGGATGAAGCCGCGCGCTTCCAGTCCCACGACCTTGTCAATCTGCATTCCGGCATAGAGGTGCAGCATCTGGTCAATGGCCATCCGGAACCCCCGCGCGTCGGCAAAAAGCGTGGTCACGTCGCGGAACATGATGCCTTCATGGGGGAAATCGACGATGGTTCGGATGTAATCCTTGACGGTTTTTGCAGGAGGCATGACAGGTCCGTTCGGTTGGCAATCGGGCCAATGTTGCATGAGTTTGTTAAACTCTTGCAAGTGCCGAAACGGCGTTTGTTAAACTTATCAAACTTCGAAAACCGCCCATTTGCCCCGAATTGGTATTACGCGCGGTATGGTTACGCCAATGTCACCTTTGTCGCGGTGTTGCGCCGGGTGCTGCGTGCGTACGGTGGGTGGGGCGCGCCCGGACGGGTGTCCAGTGGACACCCGTCAGCGCCGAACGGCTGCGATCATGAGCAGCCGGGCGCAGGTCGACGAATTCGGCCCACAACTACCGTTCATCTTACGGTCTCAACACTGCAGTGCAGCCCGTGAAAGCGGACGTTGCTCGAT
>JBNKYL010000152.1:0-2575 GCA_050300875.1 Paracoccaceae bacterium | reverse complement strand
CCGCCCGGCCCTCGGCATGGACCGAGGACGGGTTGCCCAGCACATCCATGGCCTCGACCATGGCCGCGCGCGCCTCAGGGCGCAGCGGCGTCGTCGCGTTCCAGTCAAGGTAGACGCGATCCGTCATTCATCCACCACCGTGAAAAGCGACGGGACAGCCGGACAGGGCGCCATCTGGTTTCTGACCACGTCCGACAGCCGGATCTGGTGCAGATAGACATAGACGTTGGCCGACAAGCTTTCCCAAAGCCGATTGGCCAGCGATTGCGCTTTTGACCCGGACAGACCGCCCGAAGCCCCGGCGCCGGTTTTCATTGCCGAAATGGTTTCATCTACCGCTTCAAGGATCTCGGCAACCCTGATTTCGGCACAGGGACGCGCAAGCCGATAGCCACCGCCCGGCCCGCGCACCGATTCGACCAGCCCCGCCCGGCGCAGCCGCACGAACAGCTGTTCCAGGTAGGCCAGCGAAATGTCCTGCCGCTCGGAAATCTCGGTCAGCGAGGCAATTGCGCCTTCCGGCTGCGACGCAAGGTCAACCAGCGCGACCATCGCGTAACGTCCCTTGGTGCTGAGTTTCATGGCCGAAAACCTGCAAATTCATTGACCTTCCCGCCCGGTGACATTACCTGACGGGAAGCTTGAGCGCCCCGGAGTGGGGTGCCGATTTAGAATGGTTCTAAAGTGTCCGACAAAATTCGTCAAGAATAGCCGGCGCGAAACGAACGAAGGATGTGAATGCCCGAAGTTATCTTCCCTGGTCCCGAGGGTCGCCTCGAAGGCCGTTATCACCCGCAAAAGGAAAAAGACGCTCCGATTGCCATCATCCTGCACCCGCATCCGCAATTCGGGGGCACGATGAACAACCGCGTCGTCTATAACCTGCATTATGCCTTCTACAACATGGGCTTCACCGTGTTGCGGTTCAATTTCCGCGGCGTCGGGCGGTCCCAAGGCGAATATGATCAGGGCATCGGTGAATTGTCCGATGCGGCGTCGGCGCTGGATTACCTGCAATCCATGAACCAGAACTCGAAACACTGCTGGGTTGCAGGTTTCAGCTTTGGCGCCTGGATCGGGATGCAATTGCTGATGCGACGCCCGGAGATCACCGGTTTCATCAGCGTGTCGCCCCCGGCGAACATGTATGATTTCAGCTTCCTCGCGCCCTGCCCGTCTTCGGGCCTGATCATCAACGGCACCGCCGACCGCGTCGCCCCGCCACGCGACACGCATTCGCTGGTCGACAAGCTGCACGAACAGAAGGGCATCACCATCACCCATGAAGAGGTCGAGGGGGCGGGCCATTTCTTTGAAGATCCGCATATGGAAACCATGATCACAACCGTCGACGGCTATGTGCGCCGTCGCCTCACCGAAACGACACGCTGAACCGACATGGCCCTGATTGACGAACTTGCCGAAAAACTCGCCGCCGACGCGCTTGAACTCGCCGAAAAGCAAAACGACCCGACCGTGATTGAAAAGGTGTCAAAATCGCTTGGCGACAGTTCGCAAACGCTGCAGGAAGCGTTCATGACCGTGATCCGCATCCAGACCGCAGCCAATCGCGGGCGTGATACGTTGAACGCCCTGAAACGCGGGGAAGAGGTCGATATCCTCGACCACCCCAGCCTGCGCGACGATCACTGACACAGCGTGGCCGCCCGACCCGAACGCAAAAAGGGAAAGGGCCCGCTCAGGCTTTGGTCAGAACGGATCGAGGCCGACCTATTACCGCAGCTCACCGACCTTGGGTTTCCACGCGACCCGGCACGGGCGCATTGGGATGGGTGGAACGAACAGGCCTATCAATGGCACTTGTTCTGCCGCCCCGCGCCGGATGTTATCGCACAGGTCACGGTTTGGGCCGGGATTGCGCGGGCACCGCAGCTCAATGTCGATGCGACGCTGTTCCGTTTGCCTGACCAAAACATGACCGATGCCGACGCCGCCGAATGGGCGCATGTGGAAGAGCGCAACGCGCTTGCAAACCATCGCCAAAGCCCCGCGCATATGCGTTCTGGCAGGCTTTACCACGACCATCTAAGCCAATGGTCGCGGATTGGTCAGGGCAGCCCCGCACGGCTGGACCGTGTCCTCGACCTGCCGGCAATTATTCGTTATCCGGTCGCGGCCCTTGTCTGGGCGTTTCATATCGTTTCGCTGTTCGTCATTCTCCCTGCCCTGATCATGGATGCGCGTTGGATGAAATCGGACAAGCCGCGAAGCGGCAAAGCCCAGAGGGCTGCAACCTTGCGGGCGAAACGGGCGGCAGTCACATGGCAAGCCAGATTGGCGCGGTCCGCCCGCGCCACCGCCCCGCATTGGCGGCTGTGACATCGCGGCTAAAATTCCCCACGCATTTGCGATAGGGTTCACCTAAGGGTTCATAAACCAAAACCGGCTAACCGGTCGGTCATCCAAACTGAAAGGTACGGGCATGTCCAAAATCAAAGTCGCCAATCCCATCGTCGAAATGGATGGCGATGAAATGACCCGCATCATGTGGGAATTCATCAAGGACAAGCTGATCCTGCCCTATCTGGATATCGACCTGCTGTATTATGACCTG
>JBNKYL010000151.1:0-2403 GCA_050300875.1 Paracoccaceae bacterium | reverse complement strand
ACGGAACCAGATAGTGTGAAATACGTTTCATATGCGCCCCCTGAAATGGGGGCACTATGCACGATTAATCCCGATCGCGCCAATTGTGACGCGGGGCCCAACCCAGCAGCCGCTTGGCCTTGTCGTTGGAATAGAAGGTTTCATGCTCGCCCATCGGGCGTTTCTGTTCGACGCCCTGATAGTAGCGTTCGATGATTTCCGGTGTCGAAAGCTGCACCGAATGGTCGTCATTGGACGCGTTAAAAATCTGGAAACCCAGCCCATCGGTGGCCAGCATCGCATTGACCATATGGCCCAGATCGCGCGCGTCGATATAGGCGAAGATGTTGCGCCGCCGCATGTCGGGATTGTCCAGCCAGACCGGGAAATCACTGTCATATTGTTCCGGGCTGATGACGTTGTTGATGCGGATGCCATAGACATCGATGCCCGACCGGCGCTGAAACGACCGACCGGTGGCTTCGTTCACGACCTTGGACATAGCATAGCTGTCTTCGGGCACGACGGGGTGTTCTTCGTCCACCGGGATATAGTCGGGCTTGCGTTCGCCATCGGCAAAACAGACGCCATAGGTGGTTTCGGACGAGGCGAAGATCACCTTGGGAATGCCCAGCTTCACCGCGGCCTCGATCACGTAATAGGTTCCCATCGTGTTGATGCGGAAGGTTTCGTTATCGGCGTTGATCAGGATGCGCGGCACGGCGGCGAAATGCACCACAGCGTCGAATTTCGGCACCCCTTGGCCCGGTTCCAGTTCATCGAAATTGGCGTAGCTCGTCATCACGTTGAACATCTGCCCGCTATCGGTGATGTCGGCGATCAGGTTATCGACGCCGGGCAGGTTCAGCGGGTTGAGGTCGACGTTGACCACACGGTGGCCAGCGGCCTGAAGAACGGGAATGACCGTGCGCCCGGCCTTGCCGGTGCCGCCTGTGAACAATACGCGCATTTGTGCCTCCGATTTCGATTTCGCATACTATGTGACAGCGGGCGCGCGTCCACAATGGCCGCGCCATATTTTGATCCCGGTCAAGGATGTATTCGGCCTTTTGTCGGAAACTCGACGCAAACGGAGGTGACCATGACGCGCACAACACTGACATCGCTGACCCTGACGCTGGGGCTTATGGCCGGGCAGGGTGCCCTTGCCGAGGCGGATGAAGGCGCCGAACTCTACCGGCTGCACTGCGCTGCCTGTCACGGGGCCGAAGCCACCGGCAACGGGCCCATGGCGCCGATCCTGACGTTGCAGCCGCCCGATCTGACAACGCTGGCGGGGCGCAATGACGGCGTCTTCCCCATCGCTCGCGTGGTGGCGCGCATCGACGGCACCGACCCATTGGTCGCACATGGGTCACCCATGCCGGTCTATGGCCCGCTTTTCGGACGCTGGCGGGTGGCGATCACCGATGAGAATGGGGAAACAAAGCGCATCAGCCGACCGATCCGTGACCTTGTCGACTTTCTGGCATCGATCCAGAAATAGGACGCGTCCCTTGACGCGCACGGCCCGCGCCCCGATGTGAATGACCTGCAAGCAGGGATTTCAGCGTGGAAGCCTTCATCGCCCAGTTCGGCCTGATCGCCGTCTATATCGGTGCCGCTCTGGAAGGCGACGCATCCGTGATGGCGGGCGGCATGCTGTTCGTGAAGGGCCACCTGCCGCTTTGGCCCGTGATTCTGGTGGCGGCGCTGGGCGGCTGGTCATCCGACCTGACGGTGTTTGCCCTTACCCGCCGCCATGCCGACCGCGCCTGGGTGGCAAAGGCGTTGGCGGCCATGCGCAGATCGCGCCTGCTGGGCCTGTTCCGGTCCCGCCCGGTGATCCTTGCGCTGGCTTTCCGCTTCATACCTGGCGCGCGCACTATCGGGCCAGTGGCGCTGGCCAGCTCGAACGACCTGCGTTTCGCCCACTACGCCGCCCTGACCGCGTTCGCCAACCTGACCTGGGCGACTGTGCTGGTGCTGTTCGGCGGCACGATCACCCATGTCGTGGAAATCGCATCAGGCGAACTGCGCCTGCATGCGCATCTGGCGATTTGGGTCGCTGCCATTGCGGCAAGCCTCGTGGCAGGCTGGGCCTTGCGGCGCCACTGGATGCGTTGACCGGCTGGTGGCTAGGGGCGCCGCGAAATGAAATCGACCAGTCCTGACAGGCCCGAATGGCCGGGGCCTTCATCAATCTCGGCGTCGTAATCCTTGGCTTCCAGTTCAACCAGCCCGTCAAAATTGGCGCGCAGCTGGTCCAGCGTGTACATGTTTTCCGCCTGTGGCGGCCCGCCGGTGCCGTAACCCACCTGTCGCGGGGCATAACCGTGCAAAAACAGCGTTCCCCCCGGTTTCAGCGCCCGCACCATCAGGTCAAACACCGCGCCGCGCCGGCCGGGCGGCATGAACTGGATG
>JBNKYL010000150.1:0-3811 GCA_050300875.1 Paracoccaceae bacterium | reverse complement strand
CACGCTGCCGTTTGTCTTCGAGGACGGCTTCGGGTTCGAGGCCTATGTCGACTATGCGCTCGATGTGCCGATGTATTTCGTCTATCGCGACGGGAACTATATCAACGCGCTGGGCCAATCCTTCCGTGATTTCCTGGATGGTAAGCTTCCCGCGTTGCCCGGCGAAACGCCCACACTGTCAGATTGGGCGGATCACCTGACCACGATCTTCCCCGAGGCACGGCTGAAGAAATTCATCGAAATGCGCGGCGCCGATGGCGGCCCGTGGCGCAGGCTTTGCGCATTGCCCGCGCTTTGGGTCGGCCTGACCTATGACCAGACCGCGCTTGATGCGGCCTGGGACCTGGTCAAGGACTGGGACCTTGAGACGCGGGAAGCCTGGCGCGTCGCGGCGTCCGTCGATGCGCTGGATGCCGAAGTGAACGGCCAATCCATGCGCGATCTGGCGCGCGTCGTGCTGGCCATATCGGAAAACGGTCTGAAGGCCCGCGCCATGCCCGGTGCCGGCGGCATGGTCGTTGACGAACGCCACTTCCTGAATGCGCTGCACGATTCAGTCGAAACCGGCAAGGTTCCCGCAGACGAGCTGCTTGAACATTACCATGGGGACTGGAACGGTGACCTGACGCGGATCTACGGTGATTTCAGCTATTGACCTGTCAGGCGGTGCCGCCGCGCGATGACAGGGAAATCGGGTTGATCCCCAAATGCGCCAGCGCGGCTTCCCAGATGCCGCCCGTATCGCTCTGAAACACCAGATCGGGCGGGGCGTCGGCAATCAGCCAGCCGTTGTCCACGATCTCGTTTTCCAGCTGCCCGGGCCCCCAGCCCGAATAGCCCAGCATCAGCCGTGCATGCGCCGGCCCGCCGCCCTGTGCCATCGATTGCAGGATATCGAGCGACGCGGTCATGGACAGAGCGTCATTGACCTTCAGCGTCGCGTCTGCAGCCTGATAGTCATTGGAATGCAGCACAAATCCGCGCCCCGTTTCCACCGGGCCGCCGAAATGGACGCGAATGTCGCGTTTGTCCGGGCCGGTTTTGATGTCCAGCTGATCGAGCAGGTTATCCAGCGGTATTTCAGGTGTCGGTCTGTTTATGATCAGTCCCATCGCCCCGTCCGACGAGTAAGCGCAAAGGAATATGACCGTTCCGACAAAGCGCGGATCACTCATCGCGGGGGCGGCAATCAGCAGTTTGCCGGTCAGATCGGTGGGGTCGGACATGTTAGCCATGTGGGCACCATGCCGCCGACGCACAAGCCGTTGCAAGCGCGCAATCACGATTTGATGAGCAGCATCCCACCGGAAGTGATTTCAAATTCGCGCCGCAATCCATAGATAGAAGGCCGTGATGATGATGCGAACCGCGATACTGGCCCTGTCGGGCCTTGTGGCCCTGCCCACGGCTTCTGCCGCCATGTCGGCGGAAGAATACGTGCGCGTATCACTGCGCCCCGGATGGGTGGAACCGGATGGCACAAGGTTTGCGGGGATCGAAATCACCCTTGCCCCCGGCTGGCACACCTATTGGCGCCAACCCGGGGACGCAGGCATCCCGCCGATGCTGGATCTGTCAGGGTCACAGAACCTCGACGCTGTCAAAATCCATTGGCCGGTGCCCGTTGCTTTCGATCAGAATGGCTTGCTGACACTGGGCTATGCGGAACAAGTCGTTCTGCCACTGGAGCTGACGCCCGGCGAAGACAGCGCGATGCAACTGGATGGACGGTTCAGCATCGGCGTCTGCAACGAAATATGCATACCGGCCGAATTCACGTTTTCCGTAACGCTCGACGGCGCGGGACAGCCCGATACGGTAATTCAGGCGGCCCTGCGCGCTGTCCCTGACAGTGCCTCCGTCGTGGGCTTTGCGGATGCCACCTGCGATGCCGACCCGATCCGTGACGGGTTGCGTGTGACCGTGGGGGTCGAGGCCGCTGCCGCGCAAGGCGTGCACATAGCCGTCATAGAAACTGGCGACCCGACCATCTGGGTGTCGTCGTCGGAAACCAGCGTCGAAGCCGGGCAATTTCGCGTCAGTGCCGATCTGGTCCCCGAAAATGCGCAGCCATTCCTGTTGGACCGGTCGGAAATCCGGCTGACTTTGCTGAACGCCGGCGGAGCCTTGGAGTTTCTGGGCTGCGCCCCACGCTAGGCGACGCGATCAGCCGTTCGCCCGATACCGAACCAGCATCCCGATTGCCGCGGAAACCACATAGGCCAACACGACGAATGCCACGACAAGCAGGGCAAACAGGCCCAGCGTGGTGGCGGTGCCCGGCTCGCCGGGCAAATTTGCCAGCAATGGATCGAACATACTTGGCAAGGCGCCTTGCACTGCATAGGCCCCGATGGTCATCGCGAACCCCGCCGCAATCGCCAGACTGGTCAGCAGCACCGGCAGACGGACGCCCCATGCCGCCCGCCCGCTGATGGCGCGGCGATAGGCGGTGAAAAACCGTTGCAGGTCCAGCTGCATCGCCAGGATCGCGGGGACCAGGATCAGCACCAGGAACATGCCGAAGCCCAGCCCGTAGACCAGCGTGATGATCGTCGGTTTCAGGAATTGCGCATCCTGGCTCCGTTCGAAAAGCAAGGGCGCCAGCCCGATGACCGTCGTCGCCGTGGTCAGAAAGACGGGCCGCAGTCGGTCGCAAACGGCGTCGATGATCGCAGGCACCAGACCGCGCGTTTCGGCATATTCGTCGACCGTGGAAATCAGCACGATGGAATCGTTGATGATGATCCCGGTCATGCCGATCAGCCCCACGATGGAAAACATCGACAGCGGCACGCCCCAGGCATTGTGGCCATAGATCGCCCCGATCAACCCGAAGGGAATGATCATCATCACCACGAAAGGCCGCGTCCAGCTGGAAAAAATCCAGGCCAGGGTCAGGAAAATGCCCAGCAGGCACAACATGAACCCGGTCAGCGCGTCGGTCAGAAATTCGTCTTCCTGCTCGGAAAGTCCGGCGAGATGCGACGCGACGCCGTAAACCTCCTCGATCTGGGGCAGGATCACGTCGGCCAGTTCGGTCATCACCTCTTCGGCGCGGGCCGGGTCATCTTCGTTCAGGTCGCCCGTGACATTGACCAGCCTGATCCCGTTCTGGCGGCGGATGGTTGAAAACCCGGTGCGTTGCGTCACGCTGACCACATCCGTCAGGTAAACGTAATTGCCCACGCCGGTGCGGATCAGCGTGCGATCCAGAAAATCGGCGGCCAATTCGCTGTCAGGCAATTCCACTCGGATCGTCGCCGACCGTGTACCATCGGGATAGCTCGTCGCCTCGATCCCGTTCAGCCGGTCGCGCAATTCGCGGCCCAGCGTGTCGATGGTCAACCCCAGGGCCTGCCCTTGCGGCGTCAGTTCCAGAATCCATTCATCCTTGTCATAGGCCAGATCATCTTCCAGTGCTGACACTTCCGGGTATCGGGCCAGTTCGGTCTTCAACTGCTCAGCCGCTGCCTTCAGCGATTCCGATGACGCGCCCGAAAGTTCGACGTCCAACGCATCGCCGCCCGGCCCGCTGCGGAACCCGCGGAAGCTGACGGTTTCGGCCATCGGATGATTGCGGACCTCTTCCTGCAGCATCGACACGAATTCGAAACTTGAATAGGGGCGTTCATCGGCTGCGATCAGCTCGATCGAAATGCCGCCCAATTGCCAGCTTTCTTTGGTGTCGGACGACGCCAATCCCCGGAAGCCTGAGGTGCCACCGACTTGTGCGACAACGTAATCGACCGGGTTGGCGCCGTGCTCGTCTTCCAACTTTGCGCCCACCGCGTCCACAGCGCGCTGCAGT
>JBNKYL010000149.1:0-3975 GCA_050300875.1 Paracoccaceae bacterium | reverse complement strand
GCACCTGCGACATGAAGGGTGGGCTGGCCGCATCCATCATCGCGGCCGAGGCCTTCATCGAAGAATACCCCGATTTCGCAGGTGCCATCGAAATATCCTGCACGGCGGATGAAGAATCCGGCGGCTATGGCGGTGTCGCCTATCTGGCGGAAAAGGGATATTTTGACCCGTCCCGCGTGCAGCATGTCATCATCCCCGAGCCGCTGAACAAGGATCGCATCTGCCTGGGCCATCGCGGCGTCTGGTGGGCCGAGATTGAAACCCATGGCCGCATCGCGCATGGGTCGATGCCGTTTCTGGGCGACAGCGCCATCCGCCACATGGGCGCGGTGCTGGCGGAAATGGAAACCCACCTGCTGCCGATCCTGGAAGGGCGGACCACCGAAATGCCCGTGGTGCCCGAAGGCGCGCGGTCCTCGACGCTGAACATCAATTCGATCCACGGCGGCGAAGCCGAACCCGAACCGGGATTTACCGGCTTTCCCGCACCCTGCGTGGCCGACCGCTGCCGGATCATCATCGACCGCCGTTTCCTGATCGAAGAGGACATCGCCGACGTGAAGGCCGAAATTCGCGGGCTGCTGGACAAGGTGAAGGCGGATCGCCCGAATTTCAGCTACGACATCCGTGACATGCACGAAGTCATCCCGTCGATGACCGACAAATCAGCACCCGTGGTGGCCGCCGTCGCCCATGCGATCGAGGATGTGCTCGGTCAGCCGCCTGCCTATATCGCCAGCCCGGGCACTTATGACCAGAAACATATCGACCGCATCGGCAAGCTGAAGAACTGCATCGCCTACGGGCCGGGCATCTTGGAACTCGCCCATCAGCCTGACGAATGGGTGGGCATTCAAGACATGATCGACAGCGCGCTTGTCATGGGGCGGGCGCTTGAGGCACTGTTGAAACCAAATACCTAAAAAAACAGGGAGAGCTCCGATGAGACTTCTACTAACGACCACTGCGGCGTGCCTTGTCATGGCAAACATGGCCAGCGCGGCAGCACATAGCAATTGCCCCGGTGGCGAAGGAAGCGGTGGCGGGATCACCGTTGCCATGCAGTTGGAACCGCCGACGCTGGACCCCACCAGTGCTGCGGCCCAGGCCATCGACAGCGTGGTTTATTCCAATGTTTTCGAAGGTTTGACGCGGTTCATGGGCGATGGCTCCATCGTGCCGGGGCTGGCAGAAAGCTGGGACATTTCGGATGATGGCACGGTCTATACCTTCCATCTGCATGACGGCGTGACGTTCCATGACGGCACGACGATGGATGCCGAAGACGTGAAATTCAGCCTCGACCGCGCCCGGGCCGAGGATTCGACCAATGCGCAAAAGGGGCTGTTTGCGGGAATCACCGACGTGACGGTGGTCGATCCGCTG
The DNA here is from genome assembly GCA_050300875.1 of Paracoccaceae bacterium. Classification (GTDB taxonomy): domain Bacteria; phylum Pseudomonadota; class Alphaproteobacteria; order Rhodobacterales; family Rhodobacteraceae; genus CBDCFL01. The sequence goes on along the minus strand of JBNKYL010000149.1, from coordinate 2,589 downwards.
ACGGTGCAGGTCACACTGGACGGGCCGAACGGGAATTTTCTGTTCAACATGGCCTGGGGCGATGCGGTCATCGTCGCGCCTGAAAGCATCGAAGGGATCGCCAACAATCCAGTCGGCACCGGGGCGTTCACCTTCACCGAATGGCGTCAGGGCGATTCAATCACGCTGACCCGGAACGATGCGTATTGGGGCAATGCCGCCTGTCTGGCTTCCGTCGAATTCAAGTTCATCTCCGACCCGACCGCCGCATTTGCCGCGATGATGGCCGAAGACGTGGACGTGTTCGCAGGCTTCCCGGCGCCGGAAAACGTGCCACAATTCGAAGCTGACCCTCGGTTCCAGGTTCTGGTGGGGTCGACGGAAGGTGAAACCATCCTTTCGACCAACAACAAGATGCCACCCTTTGACGATGTGCGTGTGCGCGAAGCGGTGGCCCATGCCATCGACCGGCAAGCGATCATCGACGGGGCCATGTTCGGCTATGGCACGCCCATCGGCACCCATTTCGCTCCGCACAACCCGGCCTATGTCGATCTGACCGGTCAGTCGAACTACGATCCCGAAAAAGCCAAGGCGCTGCTGGCCGAAGCCGGCGTTGCACCGGGCACGCAGTTCAAGATGACCCTGCCGCCGCCGTCCTATGCGCGGCGGGGCGGCGAGATCATCGCGGCCCAATTGCGCGCCGTGGGTCTGGACCCGCAGATCGAAAACGTCGAATGGGCGCAGTGGCTGGAAAGCACCTTCCGCGGCAAGGATTTTGGCCTGACCATCGTCAGCCATACCGAACCGATGGATATCGGCATCTACGCCAACCCGGATTACTACTTCCAGTATGACAACCCGGATTTCCAGGCGCTGATGGACGAGCTGAACAAGACCACCGACCCGGATGCCCGCACGGCACTGATGCAAAAAGCGCAGCATATCATCGCGGACGACTACGTGAACGGCTACCTTTTCCAGCTGGCAGCGATCACCGTGGCCAAGGCCGGGATTGTCGGGCTGTGGCAGAACGCACCCACGGCGGCCAACGACATGACGTCGGTCTACTGGGAATAAGCCACGCCCAAAGCTAATCTCAAAGGCCCCGCGGGAAGACGCGGGGCCTTTTGTTTTGCGCCCGTGTTGGATTAATGACCGCCGCAGATCACACGACACAGCGTGTATGTGATCGGCGCGGTTCCAAAGCCTGCAACGATCCGATCAACTGCCGATTTCGGCCTTTCCGTCCGCCGCGCAGATGCACTAACGTCGCCTCATGTTGCGCTATGCCCTCAAACGGATATTGTCGCTTGCCATCGCATTGGCCGTCGCGTCGCTGGTGATCTTCATGGTCACCGAGGTCGCACCGGGCGATCCGGCGAGCTTCATGCTGGGCATCAATGCGCAGCCCGACACGCTTGCCGCCCTGCGCGCCGAACTGGGGTTGGATCAGTCCAAGCCTGCCCGCTACGTCAGTTGGATCACCGGTATGCTGACCGGGGATTTCGGTACGTCCTATACCTATCGCACCCCGGTGACCGACATGGTTCTGGACCGGATGCAGGTGTCGCTGCCGCTGGCGCTGTATGCGCTGACCGTGTCGACGCTTATCGCTTTTCCTGCAGGTATATACGCGGCGTCCAGGCGTGGACGCCCCGGTGACCTGGCGGTCATGGGCGCCACCCAGCTGGGCGTGGCGGTGCCGAACTTCTGGTTTGCGATGATGCTGGTCCTGATCTTCGCGATCAACCTGCGCTGGTTCGGCGCGGGCGGGTTCGCGGGTTGGGAAAAAGGCGTGTTTGCCGCGCTGAAATCACTGACCCTGCCGGCCATCGCGCTGGCCCTGCCGCAAGCCGCGATCCTGACCCGCGTGATGCGATCGGCCTTGCTGGACACGCTTGGCGAAGATTACATCCGCACCGCGCGCGCCAAGGGGCTGTCGCGCGGGCAGGCGCTGTGGCGGCATGCGCTGCGCAACGCGATGATCCCGGTTCTGACCATCATCGGGTTGCAGTTTTCCTTCCTGATCGCCGGGGCGGTCATCATCGAGCAGGTGTTTTACCTACCCGGCCTTGGTCGCCTTGTCTTTCAGGCCATTTCCAGCCGCGACCTGATCGTCGTGGAAAGCGTGGTCATGCTGCTGGTCTTTGCCGTGATCGTCGTGAATTTCCTGGTCGACCTGGCTTATGCCGCCGTCGACCCGCGGCTGAGGCTGCGCACGTGAAGGGCGGGTCGTTCATCCTGGGCGCGGTGCTTTCGGCGATCTTTCTGCTGGCAGCCGTGCTGTCATTTGTCTGGACGCCTTACGACCACGAAGCTTTGGACATCGCGAACAAGCTGAAGACGCCCAGCGGGGCGCATTGGCTGGGCACGGACCATTTCGGCCGCGATATCCTGACCCTGATCATGGTCGGTGCGCGCACATCCATCGCGGTGGCGCTGGTCGCGGTGGGCATCGGCATGGGCTTGGGCGTGCCGCTTGGGCTGGCGGCGGCGGCGCGCAAGGGATCGTGGCTGGACGAGATCATCATGCGCGGCAATGACCTGGTCTTCGCATTCCCGTCGCTGGTCATCGCAATCCTGATCACGGCCGTTTTCGGAGCGGGC
>JBNKYL010000148.1:0-3397 GCA_050300875.1 Paracoccaceae bacterium | reverse complement strand
AAGCTGGGCGCGGTCATCCTGCCGCTGTTTTCGGCTTTTGGCCCCGATGCGCTGGCCTATCGGCTGGGTGACAGTGGTGCCGTCGCGGTGGTCACGGATGGGGATAACCTGTCGAAGATCATGGAAATCCGCGATGATCTGCCCGATCTAGCGACCGTGATGTCCACCGACATCGCGGCCGCCCCTGTCCTGCAATTCTGGGACGAGCTGGTCCGGTATCACCGCTCGATGGTGCAGGTCGATACCGGCGCCGATGACCCCGCGACCATGATCTATACATCCGGCACGACTGGTCAGCCCAAAGGTGTGCTGCATGCCCATCGGTTCCTGATCGGACATCTGCCCAGCATAGAAACGACGCATCCGGGGTTTCCGCTGGCAGGTGATGTGGGCTGGACGCCCGCAGATTGGGCCTGGATCGGGGGGCTGATGGATATGGCGATCCCGTGCCTGTATTTCGGCGTGCCCTTGATCAGCCGCCGAATGAAGCGGTTTGACCCTGACGAAGCCTTTGACCTGATTGCAAGAAATCAGGTGCGCAACTTGTTCCTTCCTCCGACTGCGCTGAAACTGATGCGCGCTGCGACCGTGCCCGTCGGAGTTGATGTCCGATCGATCACATCGGGCGGTGAAAGCCTGGGGGCCGATTTGCTGGATTGGGGCAAGACGGCATTGGGCGCGCCGATCAACGAGATTTATGGCCAGACCGAATGCAACCTTACGCTGGCATCGGTGGATGGCGCGATGGAGGTCCGGCCGGGATCAATGGGGCAGGCGGTGCCGGGAATGGACGTGGCGCTGATCGACGCGGATGGAAATCCTGTGGCGACAGGCGAAACCGGCGAGATTGCGGTGAAACGGGGCACGCCGGTCATGTTCCTGGAATATTGGAAGAAACCTGAACAGACGGCAGAGAAATTCGCGGGCGACTGGCTGCGCACGGGCGACATGGCGCGACAGGACGGCGATGGCTATTTCACCTTTGTCGGGCGGTCTGATGACCTGATCAACTCGGCGGGCTACCGGATTGGGCCGACCGAGATCGAAAACTGCCTGTCGGGGCATCCCGACGTGGTCATGGCCGCCGCTGTGGGTGTGCCGGACACGGAACGTGGCGAGGTCGTGAAGGCATATGTCGTTTTGCGCGACGGTGTCTTCGTGGACACGATCCGGGAAGACCTGACCAACCTTGTGCGTCGGCGCATCAGCCCGCATGTCGCGCCTCGGCAGATCGAACAGCGTATGTCGCTGCCGATGACGGCGACGGGCAAGATCATGCGGCGCAAATTGCGCGACGCGGATTGATGTGTGCTGCCAGACAGGTGGCCGCAAGCCACCTGCCACCGCCGCGCGGGGGCGGAATTTTCAAAGTATCCGCGCCCTTCAGGTCAGGTATTTCCCGGCTTCCTTGCGGGCGAAGGGTTTCAGCCGTGTCCCATGCGCGTTCAGGAACGCGCGCGCGCGGGGCGCGTCATGTTTGGACAGGTCGCGCACCCACCAGGCGACCGCCTTTTGGATGAACCATTCGGGGTCATCCGCATAGCCTGCCGCCCAGCCCAGGATTCGGTCGCGCGCTGCTTCTTCCCCCGGTTTTGGGTTGTTAGATTTGCAGAAAGGCAAGGTCACGACCAAGGCCGCGCGGCGGGTCCACATGTGGTCCGATCTTGTCCATGTTTCCACCTCATCCAGCCTGTCCGGTTTCGCCCAGACCCTTTTTTGCCCCGCCATCATGGCGTGGTCGGCGATCGCCCAGGCATCGAAATCTGGCAGCCAGGATGTGATCAAAGCCCAAACGCCAGCGTCGTCAGGCTTGATGCGGGCCTGGGTCAGCAATTTTGCGGCAGCGATGCGGGCTTCGTGGATGTTGGTCTGCCACAGCCCATCGGCAAGCGCGATGCGTTGGTCGAGCGTCAGGGTCTGCCGCCAGGTTTTGGTCAGGTCGTTCAATGCCGGCATGGCGACGCCCAGATAAGGGCGGTCGACCTTCATATAGGCCGCAACCTGTTCGGCACGGCCCGGTTCGATATGGGCCCGCATGGCGTCGAGCGCCTGATCAGGCGTCATCGACGACACCGGTCGGCAATCCGTCAATGGTGCGGCTGTTCCTTTCGGCCCAATAGGCGCGCACCCCATCTTCGCCCTTGTCTTCGGCCCATTTGCGCAAGACCTGCCGATCTTCGCGGTAATCCATGAATGGCACGGCGTAGCCGCAGGATGTCTGCACCTGTTCGACGTGCATGTCATAGATCTGCCGCAGGCCCGGATTGTCGCTGAAATGGCCGCGCAATCCGTCCCATTCGGGGTCGCGGGCATGGATGGTCCGGGCGGTGCCGTAACAGCGCAGGATCAGTGGGCGGGTTTCAAAGGAACACCACATCAGCGTCATGCGGTTCACGTCCTGCAAGTGGCCCGCGGTTTCATTGCCGGACCCGGTCAGGTTAGCCCAGATGATCCGGTTTGGCCCGTCGATATGCACATCTTCTGTGCCCTTGGGTGACACGTTCACGCGGCCATCGCGCGCGGCGGTGCCCACAAAGAAGATGTGCTGCGCCTCGATGAATTTGCGGTGCGCGTCGTCAATCCCGTCAAAGAATTTGGCCATGTTGATCCCCTTTCGGGGCCGAGCCTATTCCACGGTGACCGATTTCGCCAGATTGCGCGGTTGGTCCACGTCGGTGCCTTTGGCGACCGCCGTGTGATAGGCGAGTAGCTGCACCGGAACGGCGTAGACGAGCGGGGCCAGGATATCCGGCACCTCGGGCATGCGCACCACCTGCCAGACATCGTCGCCGGCAATTTCGGCGCCCTTCTTGTCGGTGATCAAAAGGACCTTGCCGTTGCGGGCCATGACCTCTTGCATGTTGCTGATCGTCTTGTCGAAGAGCTCGTCACGCGGGGCCACCACCACGATCGGGGTCTTTTCGTCCACCAACGCGATAGGCCCGTGTTTCAGCTCGCCGCTGGCATAGCCTTCGGCGTGGATGTAGCTGATTTCCTTAAGCTTCAAAGCGCCTTCCAGCGCGAGCGGGTACATCCGCCCACGGCCCAGGAACAGCACGTCCTCGGCTTCGGCCAGTTTCAGGGCGACCTTGTGAATATCCTCGCTGCGTTCCAGTGCCTGGTTGAAGATGCCGGGCAGCGCGCGCAGATTTGCCAGCAGGTCGGCCATGCCATCGGCACCCACCCGTCCACGGTCGGATGCGGCCTTGACCGCCAACGCGAACAGCACGGCCAACTGGCAGGTGAAGGCCTTGGTCGAAGCCACGCCAATCTCGGCGCCCGCGAGGATCGGCAAGACCACGTCGCTTTCGCGCGCAATGGTCGAGGTTTCAACATTGACGACGCTGATGATCTTGTCGGCCTTGCCGGTCGCGTAGCGCAACGCCGCCAGGGTATC
>JBNKYL010000147.1:0-10448 GCA_050300875.1 Paracoccaceae bacterium | reverse complement strand
CGCCCAACAAGATTTCTGGCCGCGCTTTGCTGATGGCCCATGCGCGCGATGCGGCACGGGTGCTGGATGCCGAAGGCGTCACGCGCTGCGTGGTCTTCGCGCAGGGGCTGGGCTTTCCAAGCGCCTATCAGATGGGCTTGCTCGAACGCGACAGGGTGATCGGCCTGGTTGGGCTGGATATCCCGCCGCCGATCCTGAAACGCGAGGATGCACGCAACCTGAAGGGCGTGTTCAAGACCGGTGCGCTGGCCGCGTTGATCGCGCCGACCACCGCCAAGCTGGTGGCCGGTTTCGCAGGGCGCTTCGTGTCGCGCCGTGACGGGCCGGACCCGGCGAACATGGTGTCGGCCCCGGGTTTCGACTTAGGCGCGCATGAAGATGCCAGCGGGCTGGAAGCGTTGCGCCGCAATTTCTTCGACGCCTGGGCGATCGGGCCGGACAGTTACTGGCGTGAGGCAAGTTACGGCGTGATCGACTGGGCCGCCCTGCCCGAAAGCGCCAATCACCGCCCCGCAACCCGTTTGATCCAGTCGCTGAATTCCGCGCTGGTCGAGCCCAACGGCGCGTCGGCCTTTGCCGAACGTATTCAGGCGCCCCTGCGCAGCATCGACAGTTTCCTGCCGATGATCGCGGGCCCCTTGCCCACGGTCATCGAGGAATTGGAAGCGATCCGGGCGGGCCAGGTCTGACCCGCCCCTGACCATTCATGAAATCGTGTTGTGTTCGGGCCCGTAGGGGAACTTGGTGATGTTCCGGGCTTCGTGTTCGCCCACCACCAAGATGTCATGTTCACGGTAGCCACCGGCGCCTGCCTGACCTTCGGGGATCCAGAGCATCGGCTCCATCGATACGACCATGCCCGGTTCCAGCACCGTGTCGATATCCTCGCGCAGCTCCAGCCCGGCCTCGCGCCCGTAGTAATGGCTGAGAATGCCGAAGCTGTGGCCATAGCCGAAGGACCGGTAGTCGAGCAGGCCTTCGTCGGCGAAGAAGCGGTTGATCTCGGCGGTGATGCCAGAACAGGTGGCACCGGGTTTGATCAGGCTGATGCCCAGTTCATGGGCGGCCACGTTGGCCTTCCAGATCCGCATCGACGCGCTGTCGGGTTCGCCCATGAACAGCGTGCGTTCGAGCGCCGTGTAATAGCCCGAGATCATCGGGAAGGTGTTGAGCGACAGGATATCGCCGCGTTCGACCAGCCGTCCGGTCACAGGGTTGTGGGCGCCATCGGTGTTCAGCCCGGATTGGAACCAGACCCAGGTGTCACGGTATTCGGCATCGGGATGTGAATGGGCAATGGCGCGTTCCATCGCGTCGCGGCCTGCCATGGCGATGTCGATTTCGCTTTCGCCAACGCGGATCGCGGCGTGGATGGCAGCACCACCGATATCGGCGATGCGCGCGCCATCCTTGATCAGCGTGATTTCTTCTTCGGATTTGACCATGCGCGCGGCCATGGTGTCGGGCGCAATGTCGATCAGTTCCGGCGCGCCCAGCAAGTCGAATATCTTGGCCTGGGCGGCCATCGTGACATGATCGGCCTCGATCCCCAACCGTTTCGTGCGGCCAATCAGCGACGCCACCGCGCGCCAGAAATTATCGCGCTTCCAGTCGGTATAGATGACGTTTTCACCCACGGACCGACGCCAGGGTTGGCCCGCGTCGATATTGGCGCTGACGGTGGTGATGGCGTCCTGCGTCACAACGCAGCCATAGGGCCGCCCGAAGGAGCAATAAAGAAAGCCCGAATAATAGGCGATGTTTTGCATCGAGGTCATCAGGGCCACGGGGATGTCGCGGGCCGTCATGATCGCGCGCAGCTTTTTCAGCCGGCGCGCATATTCGGCATCGCTGAACGGCAGCAGCGCCTTTTCGCCATTGTGGCGGGTGAAAAATTCGGGGCGTTTGGAGATATCGGTCATCGGTTCACTTCCTCGTCCGATGCCGGGCAAGCAAGGTGCCCGGCTACACGACCCCGGCGTACAGGGCGAGCAGGCCGCATCACGTGGATGGCCACACCCCAGGCAAATCCGCGACGCCATCGCGGGCCGGGGGTATGGGGCCAGCGATAGGACAATCGAAGGCGCGCATCAAGCCCCACGGCGCAAAGGGATGATCAACGAACCAACCTGTTCAGGAACCGTGCCTTGCACCTATGGATTTGACGACACACCCAAAAGCGTGGCCACCAAGGCGGGTTGGCTGCGAACCTCGGTCTTGTCGAACAAGCGCTGTAAATGCGTTTTTGCGGTGTTCAGGCTGATCCCAAGACGTTCCGCAGCGGTAGGCATGTCCAGCCCATCGACCACCAGACGAGCAAGCTGTGACTGGGCGGTTGAAAGACCGAAAATCGTCTTGGCGACATCCAAACGATGCCCGAGTGACGCCGCATCATTGAAATGTACAAGGAAAACGCGGTCGCGATATGTCACCCAGACAAGGTGACCTCGCCGGCCATCATCACCTTCCAATAAGATCGGCCGCGTGGCGTGGCCATTCGGGTTTTCGATCGTTGGCCGGTAGTCCATGATATTCAGCTGCGAAAGCTGGTCGATCGCCTCCCGCAGTTGTTCATTGTCCGTGCGGATAAAGCAGTGCAATCGCCCGCCCTTCGACCGCAACGCGGGATGCCCGGGCAACTCAGATTTCGCCCGATCATTCATCCACAGGGTGTTCAGGTTTCTGTCGACTTTGATCGCCGGGAAGTCGAAATATTCCAATGACGTATCGCCAAAGGCGAACATCGAGATTTTCCAGTCCCCGTCATGCTTTTCCAATATCCGGATCTGGTGGCTTAGGCCGACAGCAACAAAGGGATCAGGCGACTTCGGCGCATATTGGTCAAAGCTGGCCCAGGCCATGTCTTGGCTGATGCGCATCGACCAGTTCAACCTTTCATATTTGGCGGCGACATCAGGTGCCGGGTCAGGATGGCGTTCGAACATTTCAGTCATGATCTTCACGTGGGCCTTCCAACCTTCGACATAGTCCATCGAGCCGCCCATCATTGCCCCGATCCGCCGCAGCCGGGGGTCTTGCAGGACACATTCTGCCCAGCCATCAAAGTCGCGACACAAATAGGTGGTGCATTCGCGTTCAATCAAATCCGCGATTTTCTGCCGTTCAGCGTCCACGTGATCCACCTTTTTGCCGCCCCCAAATTGGTTGGTGACCAGCATCAGGCCCGCTCCACTTCAGGTCAAGTTCACTGGCGTTGAAGGCGCGCGTTTGCCCAACAACCGCGCTGCTGCCGATGCTGAAAAACCTTTCAACCGACAAGCGGCGCGCCTGAAGGAGCCAAACAATTCCAACCCGTGCGTTTGATAAAACGCATATTCGTTGTTCACTTCCCGCGTGTTGCCGGGGCGGCTGACGACAAGGTTGATTGCGATGATTGCAGTGCTGTCCATGATTTGGCCCTTTCAGTTTGCTGTTCCTTGCACATTGGTACAGCCGAAGAGCGGGGCGGATTGTCATACGATCGGTTGAGGCCACCCTTTATTTGTGGGGAATAGGCAGCCTGGATTGGCCAGCGTCGCGCGCAATAGCGGTGGACCACAAGTCGGGGCGTCGGGGCTTGATTCGGCCCCAGCGTTTGTTTTCGTGTTAGATTTTCCCGGATCAGCCCGGGCTCATGCCCCTGAGCCGTTCGGACCGGCGGCGCAGCAGTTCGACGGTGGTCAGAAGCGCGATGGAGATGACGACGAGGATCGTGGCAACCGCCAGGATGGTCGGCGAAATCTGTTCGCGCAGGCCGGTGAACATTTGCCAGGGCAGGGTTTTCTGGCTGGCGGAGCCGACGAACAGCACGACCACGACCTCGTCAAACGAGGTAATGAAGGCGAAGAGCGCGCCGGAGATGACACCGGGCAGGATCAGGGGCATCTGCACGCGGAAGAAGGTGGTGACCGGGTCAGCGCCCATATTGGCCGCGGCCCGCGTCAGCGAGCGGTCAAAGCCCACCAGCGTCGCGGTCACGGTGATGATGACGAAAGGGATGCCCAGCACGGCATGGGCCAGGATCACCTTGACGTAGCCCACAAAGTTCTTGTTGAAGCCCAGTGTGCCTTCCAGGAAATTGCCGATCTGGCTGTAGAAGAAGAACATGCCGGTGGCCGAGATGATCAGCGGCACGATCATCGGCGAGATCAGCACCGCCATTATGGCGCGTTTGCCGGGCACGTGGGATTGCGACAGGCCGATCGCCGCAAGGGTGCCCAGGCTGACCGAAATCAGCGTGGCGATTGGGGCGATGATCAGTGAGTTCTTGAACGACCGCTGCCATTCATTGTTGGTGAAGAAGTCGCGGTAGTGTTTCAGGCTGTAGCCTTCGGGATCGAGCCGCAGCATTTCCGGCGTGAAGGTAAAGAAGTCCTGTGCGTTGAAGGACAAAGGCAGCACGACGAGGATCGGTGTGATGAGGAACAGGAAGATCGCCCCGCAAAGCACCCGGAAGCCGTAGTGCCACAAGACCTGGCCCGGCGTCAGATAGGGCAGTAGTCTCGCGCGGTAGCGGCCTTCGTAGAGCCAATAGATGAACCAGCCGGAAAACCAGCCCGCCAGCCCGGCCAGAATGCCGCCCATCGGGCCGCCGAAATAGAACCCAAGCACCGCAAAGACCACGATCAGCCCCCAGCGGGCCGTGCGTTCGTTGATGCCAGTGCCGGTGAGGGCCAGAGTGATCAGGGCCAAGGCGGCGGCGCCGAGGACGACGCCCCAGAAACCCGACCCGTTGGCGGTGCCCACGAACAGCCCCATGATGGCGCCGGCAATGGCGACGGCGGGCAGGACCACCGACATCGGTTTGCGAGATATTGGTGTCAGTGCGGCCATGTCCCCTACCCCAGCTTCACGTTGTCAATGCCGACGATCTTGTCATAGGCCCAGTAGAGGATCAGCACGGCGGCCAGAAGTATCGTGCCAAGTGCTGCCGCCAGCCCCCAGTTCAGCGATGACGAGATGTGATAGGCGATCCGGTTGGAAATGAAGACACCCTTGGTGCCGCCCACGATTTCCGGCGTGATGTAATAGCCGATGGCCAGGATGAAGACCAGGATCGACCCCGCCCCGATGCCGGGCACCGATTGGGGAAAATAGATCCGCCAGAAGGTCGTCCAGTTCGTCGCGCCCATGGATTTCGCAGCGCGCTGGTAGCTGGGCGGAATGGTCTGCATGACCGAATACATCGGCAGCACCATGAAGGGCAGCAGGATGTGGGTCATCGCCACGATCGTGCCGATCTGGTTGTTGATGATGACCAATCGGGCGTCATCGGCCACCAGCCCCAGCCAGACCAATGTGTCATTGATCACGCCCTGTTGCTGCAACATGACCTTCCAGGCCGATGTCCGCACCAGCAGCGAGGTCCAGAATGGCAGAAGCACAAGGATCATCAGCATGTTCGACTTGCGCGCGGGAAGCGTCGCCAGCAGATAGGCAATCGGATAGGCCAGCAGGATGCAGGACGCGGTAATCATCAGCGACATGAAGAACGTGCGCCCGAACAGCTTCAGCAGGATGCGCTTGTCCTCGGGCTGCATGATCGCGCCTTCGGGCGATCGCTGCATGTCGATAGCGTTCAGGAAGTAGCCGTTGGTGTAGCGGACCGAGTGGGTCTTGATCGTGCGCCAGGTGTCAACCTCGCCCCAGGCGTCGTTCATGTCGATCAGCTTGTCCTTGAAAGGCGCGTCTGCGACCGGGTCAAGCTTTGCGATACCCCGGCCCGATTGGCGGAACAGCGATGACATGCCGCTGACTTCGTAATTCAGGCGCGATCCCAGACGGGTATGGGTCTTTTCATCAACCGCCACCACCATGTCGGCGATGAAGGCGGCATAGACGTCTTCGCCCGGCAATTCGCCGGATGCGTCGTCCCAGTTGGCCAAGGCCTGAACGGTCAGGGGAATGGTTTCCTCGACCATCGAGTTTTCGACGGAGCGGAACAGCATCGATGCGATGGGCCAGACGAAAGAGACAAGAACGAAGATCAAAAGCGGCGCGACCAGCGCCAGCGCGCGCAATTTCTGGTTTCGTAGCGACCGCGCCAGCGATTGCTTCAGCGGCGTGCCGTCAGCGGCCAGAACCGGCCCGGTTTGGGTGGCGTCCGACATCAGGTTCCTTCCACCACGATGATCAGACTATCGGCCGAGGCGCGGCGTATGTCGGCGACCTCTTGATAGTCCGGGTCATGATAGGCGTCCAGTGCCGCCTGATAGGACGGGAATTCAATGACCACATGGCGGTCGCCTGCCGTGCCTTCCATCACCTGGCCCTGCCCGCCCCGGACGACGAATTTCGCGCCGAAACTTTCCAGGATGGGCGTGTCGCGGCGCACATATTCGGGATATGTATCGGGGTTGGTCACCTTGATATGACCGATGATGTAGCCTTTGGGCATGGGTGCCTCTGGTCTTTTCCCTGTTGGTGAAGGGGGCCGGTTTGCGGCCCCCTTTCGGTTCATGTCAGCCGAAGCTTATTGAGCCAGCCAGGCCTGGAATTTCGCGTCGATATCGTCGCGATAGTCAGCCCAGAACTCGAAGTTGTAGTAGAAGATGTTCTGCGAGTTGGCCGGATCGGTCGGCATATGCGGTGCCATTTCGATGCCCAGTTCAGCGTGCTTGCCAACTAACGGCGCGGAAGATGCACGGGCCGGGCCGTAGGAGATGTACTTGGCCTGATCGGCAAGACGCTGCGTGTCCGTGGCGAAGTACAGGAAGTCCTTCACCGCAGCCAGGCGCTCTTCGCTCAGACCGGTCGGGATAACCCAGCCGTCAAAGCTGTAGACCTGCGCGTCCCACATCATGGCAACCGGCTGGTTCTGTTCGACGATCACGCTGAACAGGCGGCCGTTATAGGTCGAGCCCATGAAGATTTCGCCATCGGCCAGCAGTTGCGGCGTATCGGCACCGGCCGACCACCAGATCACGCTGTCCTTGATGGTGTCGAGCTTGGCCAATGCACGGTCCTGGCCTTCGGAAGTCGCCAGGACGTCATAGATGTCGTCCTTGGCCACGCCATCACACAGCAGCGCCCATTCCATGTTGTTGATCGGGCGCTTTTCCAGCGACCGCTTGCCCGGATAGGTTTCCAGGTCGAAGACCGAGCAGATTTCGGACGGCGGTGCGACGCCATCGGGCACCATGTCGGTGCGGTAGCCGAAGGTCGTGGTGTAAACGATCTGCGGAATGTAGCAGTCGTTGACGATCTGCGCGCCGAAATCTTCGGAAGCCGGGGTGCCGTCGGGCGCCGGGGCCAGCAATTCGTCGGGGTCATATTCCATCGCCAGGTTTTCGTCGCAGGCACGGAAGCTGTCAGCGGCGTCCACGTCGACCAGGTCCCAGGTCAAGTTGTTGGCTTCGTTCATCGCGCGCAGCTTGGCGATGGCTTCGGCCGAGCTTTCGTCCCAGACGATGTTCACGTCGGGGTTCAGGGCCATGTAAGGTTCAGCATAGGCTTTCAGCTGCGACTTCTGATAGGCGCCGCCCCATGACACGAAGGTCAAGTCGATTGCCGACGCTGCACCTGCCGTCAAGGACAGCGCGGCAGCGGCGGAAATGAGGGTTGTCAGTTTCATATTCAGGAACACTCCCAATTTTACGCATCCGTGTTTGTTGTCGGTCGAGAGGCGCGGCCACGGACGTTGCCTGCCCCTTGTCAGCGCGGCAAACCGGGCGGCCCGCCGCAGCGTTCGCATCAGGCGTCCAACGCGCGGCAATCCTGCGCCAGCCAGCCAATTTCGATTTCCTGTCCCGGGGTCAGGCGCACGGCGTCGGGTGCGTTCCGGGTCTTGACGATGAAGTTGTCATTGCCCGCAACCGACAGGCGGAAGCGGAAGATGTCACCCATGTAGATGAATTCCTGCACAGTGGCCTTCAGCGTATGCGCATCGGCGTGCAGGCGGTCGGGGTTGAATTCGACGCGTTCTGGCCGGATCGACACCTTGGTGCGGCTTCCTACGCCTTCGATGTTGACGGGCATGGCGTCGATATCGGCGCCATTGTCCAACGTCACGACGCAGGTATCGCCTGACACAGATTTAATGACGCCTTCCATGGTGTTGTTTTCACCGATGAATTGCGCAACGAAGCTGTTTTTCGGCTCTTCGTAGAGCTCATCCGGCGGGGCCAGTTGCTGAATGCGCCCGTCATCGAATACGGCAACCCGGTCCGACATGGTCAGGGCTTCGGTCTGGTCATGGGTCACGTAGACCGTGGTAATGCCCAGCTCATGCGCCAGCCGGGTGATTTCGAACTGCATATGTTCGCGCAGCTGCTTGTCGAGCGCACCAAGCGGTTCGTCCATCAGCACCAGTTCCGGTTCGAACACCAGAGCGCGGGCCAGCGCGATCCGCTGTTGCTGTCCACCCGACAGCTGCGCCGGACGGCGGCCGCCAAAGGCGCCCATCTGCACCATGTCAAGCGCGCGCTTTACCTTTTTCTCGCGCTCATCCTTACCGATCTTGCGCACTTCCAGCGGGAAGGACAGGTTTTCGGCCACGGTCATATGAGGGAACAGCGCGTAATTCTGAAACACCATGCCGATGCCGCGTTTATGCGGTGGGATGTTGTTGATCGGATTGCCACCCAGCAAGATCTCGCCATGCGTGGCTGTTTCAAAACCGGCCAGCATCATCAGGCAGGTTGTCTTTCCCGATCCCGATGGCCCCAGCATGGTCAGAAATTCACCCCTTGGCATGGCAAGGTTCAAATCTTTGACGACAAGTGTTTCGCCATCATAGCTTTTCTGCACGCGCTGAAATTCGACGAACGCGGCGTCGCTATTCGTATCGGCCAAGTCTAGCCCCCTGTTTTGTCATGCCCGGTCTGCCCGTGATACCAGCAGCCGTGATCTGTTTGTTTCATTAAAGGGGGTCGCACCTGATGATGCAACCGGGAAATTCCTGTTATTTTCAGTGATTTCCGCATCCCCCATTCGGCGCTTGCCTAATTTTTCGGCGCCAGCGCCCGCATATGCCAGGCCAGCGCCTGATTGCTGGACAGAACCGGTTTTCCCAGGGTTCGGGCCAATTCGTCGATCCCGTGCATCGTGCGCAGATTCGTGCAGCTTAGAAAAACCCCTTCAACCGATCTGTCCGCCCCCAGTGCCGTTGCGGCATCCCGGATCGACCCCCAACTTATGCGAGATACGTTATGTTCATTGGCTTCGCCGAATGTTCCGAAAACGTCCATTTCAATTCCCAAAGCGGCGAATGCGCGTTGTAGCGGCGCATTCACCTCTTCGACATAGGGCGACACCAGCGCCAGCCGGGAAATACCGTGATGGGCGGCGCAGGCCGTGGCCGCGCGCAACGGGTTGGTCACCTCGCCCGCGTCGCAGCCCGCGCGCACAAGCTCTGCCACCCTGTCCGACCCGATCACCGCGCTGGCCGACGTGCAGGCATAGCCCACGACCGGCAGGTGCAGACCGGCAGGCATCAGGGCCGCCGCATTGGTCAGGTCGCGTTCCATGTCGGACAGGCTTTGATGGCTCAGCTCTGCCGCAGACGGGATGCGGCTGACATGGATGGGGTTGGGGTCATCGGCGAAATGACGGCGAAATTCAGTTTCGATGGTTTCATCGGCCTGCAGCACGATCAGCCCCATCGGCGGGGCCGCCGGATCGTCGGGGTCGAGCGTATGGGGAAGACGGGTCATAGTTCGGGGATCTCCGGCCCGATGCGGGGGCTGAGGTATCGCGCGCCGGTTTCGGTGATGACGATGTTTTCTTCGTGCACGATGATCTTGTCGCCCACGGCGATGCCCGGTTCCAGCGTCATGACCATACCCGGTTCCATTTCCGTGTGATCGTCGGGGATGATCGACGGCCATTCGGTCAGCGACATGCCCAGGCCGTGACCCAGCCGCCCTGCCCCGGTGCCCGACTGCAAGACCCGGTCCATGGCACGGAACAGATCGGCCGCCGTCACGCCGGGCCGGGCGATGTCGAATGCGGCGTCGGATGCCTCGATCAGCCGCGCGTGCGCGTCCTTGACCGGCGGACTGGCCGGACCAACCGACCAGTTGCGGTCGAAATCGCTGAAATAACCATCCCAGACCAGCCCAGTATCCAGCATCAACACATCGCCGGGTTTCAGCGGTTCGGGCGTGGCGGGTGAAATGACGTCCGAATACCCGCCCGGTTCGGCGCCGCCCGCCAGATAGGGCACCCAGTCCGCACCTTCGTCGAGGCACAGCATCTGGAAACGCCGGTAGACCTGATCTAACGGCGTGCCTGCACTGGCAACTTCAGGCACGCGGGCAAAGGCGCGGCCAGCGATGGCGCAGGCCGTTTCGATCTTGGTGACCTCGGCAGGCGATTTTACCATCCGCAGGGCGCGGATGATGCCGTGATCGGATGCCAGCGCACGCGGCCCCAGCGCGCCGCGCAGGCGGTTCAGGTCGGCCAGCGGCATCCGCACATGCGTTTCATGGCCGTCGGGCAGGCCGATC
>JBNKYL010000146.1:0-3070 GCA_050300875.1 Paracoccaceae bacterium | reverse complement strand
GGATGTCTCTCTACCAGATGTGCCTGGCCGGCTTCGGCGCCATGCGGGTGGCGGAACATCTGGCCCGCCCGGCGGTCGCCGACGGGCGTCTGGTGCAGCTCTTGCCGGATCACACGGCAATCGACGACACCGCCATTTACGCCGTCTTCCTGCCAGACCGGCACATGGTTCCGCGTATCCGCAATTTCATCGACTTCATGGTTGGCGCGTTTCAGCTGCCAGAGTGGGATGCGCCCGGCTCGGCCGCGTGAGCTGGCCGTTCCGTTTGGGCTTGCATCGCGGTGCCGCGCGGCTGACCTTTGCCGGAAGGTCGCCGGGGCAGGGCGTTGTTCCGGTCACAAGGAGGGATCATGGAAACAAAAAGCATCAAGGCCGGTCAGTTGCAGATCTCCTACATCGAGGCCGGGCCGCCGGAGGGCTGGCCCTGTATCCTCAGCCACGGGTTTCCCTACGATGCGCTATGTTATTCCGAGGTCATCGGCCCTTTGACGGACGCGGGCGCGCGGGTGATCGTGCCCTGGCTGCGCGGCTATGGCGCGACCCGCTTTCTCAGTCCCGATACACCGCGATCGGGGGAGCAGGCCGCGCTGGCGGCGGACCTTTTGGCGCTGTTGGATACGCTGCAAATCGACCGGGCGGTGCTGGCAGGTTACGATTGGGGCGGGCGCGCAGGCTACATCGTATCGGCGCTTTGGCCCGAACGCGTCGTGGCGCTCGTCTCGGGCAATTCCTACAACATTCAGAACATCGCGCGTTCGGGCGAGCCTGCGGCGCCCGAAGAAGAGGCGGCGCTGTGGTACCAGTATTATTTCCATTCCGAACGGGGGCGCCTCGGGCTGAAGCGGAATCGAAGTGCCATCGCCAAGACGCTCTGGCGCATGTGGTCGCCCAAATGGCCGTTTGACGATGCAACCTTCGACCGGAGTGCGGCGGCTTTCGATAATCCCGATTTCGTGGAGGTGGTGATCCATTCCTACCGACATCGCTACGGATTGGTGCCGGGCGATCCTGCCCACGCCCATATCGAGACGCGCCTTGTGGCGCAGCCGCCCATCATGGTGCCAACTGTTTCGATCGATGGAGACTCCGACGGCGTGAACCCCGGAACCGCCCATCACGCTCCGTTCTTCACCGGGCCGCATGAACACCGTGTCTTTGTTGACGCAGGGCACAATCTGCCGCAGGAGCGGCCGAAGGACTGGGCGCAGGCGGTGATCGACGCGCGGAATATGGCTTTGGCCAAGAGCGTATGACAGTCGTCAGCCTGCTGGCGAGGACAGGCTCTCACGCGTCATGCAGGGCGTTTTTGGCAGTGCTCAAAGTCACAAAATCTGATCGCCGGTTTCAATCGCCGTGTTTGCCCGGTTTTCAGGCCGGGCCAGCCGAATGCTCGCGCAACCGCTGCCCCGATTTTCCCGCAGCATTTCGACGAGGTTTTAGGCAGTAGTGCTGAACAGGCGCGGCAGGGCTTTGCGACATCAATGGCGGCAGCCCCGTTTCTGAACTGGACGTTGGGTTGAAAAAGACTGGATCGCTCGAACCGGTATCGCAACAACTCGCCATGCATGAAAAAGGGAAGGGGACGCCGAAGACGAGGTGGGCGCCGCGATCAGGTCCAGAGTTAGTTCATCGGGATCGGAGGATCCCATTTCCTTTGCGACGATCAGCGGTGCGGCGTCGAGCAGGATTTGGTTTTGCAGCGATAGCATGAAAAAGGGGTTGGGATCCCGGCCAAGATGGGCGACGGCAGGCAGAGCATGACAACATCCGTGATTGGTAGGTCCTCCGAGGCCGTCTGAGCGAATTGTATGATGTGGCCTGTGATGAAAAATTTCAGGCCCGTGAAGCCGCGAAGCTGAAATACCGAGCCCGGCTTTTACGTTCATGTGGTTTTTGTGAAATGTGGCTGGGGTGGTAGGATTCGAACCTACGGTACACGGTACCAAAAACCGCTGCCTTACCGCTTGGCTACACCCCAACGTGGGGCGGTAATTAAGCCGGGCGGACGTGGCGCGCAAGCCCCGATTTGCGAAATTTTGGCGGAAATCTGTATCTGCCAGCTTCGGCGCCAGAGACTCAGCCCTGAACGTCCACGAGGATCGCGCCGTTACGGGCGCCGCGTTCAACCGCTTCATGCGCCTGCGCGCAGGCTGCCAGGGGAAAGCTCGCGGCGACGGGACAACTCAGGGCGCCGGCGGTCAGGGCCTTGTGCAGACGGTCGATGGCGGCTTGTCTTTCGGCGATCGGCAGCAGGTAGATCAGTACGATGTCGATTGTCACGGCCTTGAACAAAAGCGGCCCGAAGGACAGATTCGGGTTCATCTCGCGCGCCGATCCATAGGCCGAGATCACCCCGTTTTCAGCGATCATCTCGGTATCGACGGCAATGTTCATGCCGAATTCGACCTCGATGATGCGGTCCACCGGCGCACCGCCGTTGGCCTTCAGGACCTGCGCAGCAAGATCGGGCGCGGCATAATCCACGACGGCATCCGCGCCCGCCGCCAGGCATCGCTCCAGCCCGTCGCCGCGGGCCGATGCGATCACCCGCGCGCCGCCCCATTTCGCCAGTTGCACCGCAAGATAGCCGACGGTACCCGAGCCGCCTTGCACCATGACCGTCTTGCCTGCGACTGCGCCGGAACCGAAGACCGTGTGGCAGGCGGTCAGCCCTGGGATGCCGAGGCTGGCGCCGGTGGCAAAATCCACCTCATCGGGCAAGGTCACGGCCTGTTCGGTGGGCAGGGTGATCCGGCTGGCCGCGGTGCCGTAGGGGCGCCGCCACTGACCGTTCCAGATCCACACACGCTGGCCGATTCGGGCAGTGTCGACGTCTGCGCCCACCGCCGAGATCACCCCGGCGCCGTCGCTGTGGGGAACCACCTTTGGGAAGGGCGGCTTGGTCACGCCGGGACGCGCACCTGCCCGGGCCTTCACGTCCGACGGGTTCACGCCGGAATAGACCAGGTCGACTGTCACTTCGCCGGGGCCGGGGGGCGGGCAGTCGATCTCCTCCAGCGAAAGCACCTCTGCGGCCGGTCCGAATTTTTCATAGCTGATGGCGCGCATA
>JBNKYL010000145.1:0-10558 GCA_050300875.1 Paracoccaceae bacterium | reverse complement strand
ACACCGGATCCTTGACCTTCAGGGCATCGAAAACCTCGCGCACCGTCTTCTGCATCACAGTCGCGCGCGGATCGTAATTCTTGTAGACACGGTGGCCGAAGCCCATCAGGCGGAACGGATCGTTCTTGTCCTTGGCGCGGGCGATATACTCGGGGATGCGGTCGACCGTGCCGATTTCCTGCAACATTTCCAGGCAGGCCTGATTGGCGCCGCCATGGGCCGGGCCCCACAGGCAGGCGATGCCAGCTGCGATACACGCGAAAGGGTTGGCGCCGGACGACGAGGCCAGACGCACGGTCGAGGTTGACGCGTTCTGTTCGTGGTCGGCATGCAGGGTAAAGATACGGTCCATCGCGCGCGACAGGATCGGGTTGACCTGGTAGTCCTGCGCGGGCACGGCAAAGCACATCTGCAGGAAGTTCGACGCGTAATCCAGATCATTGCGCGGATACATGAACGGCTGACCGATGGAATATTTATAGGCCATCGCCGCAATGGTCGGCATCTTGGCGATCAGCCGGATGGATGCCACTTCGCGCTGCCAGGGGTCGGCTATATCGGTAGAGTCATGATAAAACGCTGACATTGCGCCGACCACGCCGACCATTGTGGCCATCGGATGGGCATCGCGGCGGAACCCACGGAAGAAGTAGTGCATCTGTTCGTGTATCATCGTGTGATTGGTCACACGATTTTCGAAATCTTCCAGTTCCGCGCCGCTGGGCAGGTGGCCGTAAAGCAGCAAAAAGCACACCTCGAGAAAATGGCTTTTCTCGGCCAGTTGGTCGATGGGATAGCCACGGTGCAGCAATTCACCCTTGTCGCCGTCGATATATGTGATGGCACTGTCGCAGCTGGCGGTCGAGGTGAAGCCGGGGTCGTAGGTGAAAACGCCTGCCTGTGCATAGAGCTTGCGGATGTCCAGAACGTCCGGTCCGGCGGTCGGGTGCAGAATAGGCAACTCAACCTGCTTGTCGCCGATCGTCAGTGTCGCCGATTTCTTGTCATCAAGCATTTGGTTTCCTTTCTGTTGGCGGCAGGCCGCCATTGGGCAGCTTGTTAGTCAGTCTTTGAAGCAGCAGCTTCGGTCACGTCCCCCAAGCGCGCGATCACTTCGGCGCGTCCGAGAACCAGCATCATGTCGAAAACGCTGGGCGTTGCGGTGCGTCCTGCGAGGGCGGCGCGCAGTGCGCCTGCTAGCTTGCCGAATTTCACCCCATTCGCTTCGGCAATGCCGTTTGCGATTGTTTCCAGCGTATCGCGGTTCCAGCTAGCATTTTGCAGATGCGGCGTCAATTCGTTCAGTATACCGATGGATACAGAGTCAAGGTTCGCTGCGGCTTTTTCGTCTGGCTGGATGGGGCGTCCCGACAGGATGAAAGACGCTTTTTCAAGGAGTTGCGGGAAGGTTCGGGCGCCGGTCTTCAGGAACGGCATGGCCGCGCGAACCCCATCCAGTGCTGCGCCGGACAGCTGATCCTGCCCCGTGGCGGCCAGAAATGCCTGCAATTCTTCTGTCAGTGCAGCATCATCGGCCACGGACATGTGTTGGCCGCAGATATGTTCCAGCTTTTTGGTATCAAATCGGGCAGGGGACTTGCCGATTCCGTCCAGGTCGAACCAGTCGCGGGCCTGATCGTCGGTGAAAAACTCATCATCCCCGTGCGACCAACCCAGCCGCGCCAGGTAATTGCGCATACCTGCCGCCGGGTAGCCTGCCAGCTGATAATCACCGACGGCCGTCGCACCGTGGCGTTTCGACAATTTCTTGCCGTCAGCGCCGTGGATCAGGGGGATATGCGCGTAAACCGGCAGGTCCCAGCCCATTGCATCATAGACAAGCATCTGCCGCGCGGTGTTAGACAAATGATCGTCCCCGCGGATCACATGGGTCACGCCCATATCATGATCGTCTACCACAACGGCTAGCATATATGTCGGCGTACCGTCTGAACGTAAACAAATCATGTCATCGATCTGTTCATTGCCGATGGTCACATCGCCCTGCACGCGGTCGCGTATCACGGTTTGCCCGTTGCGGGGCGCCTTGATGCGGATGACGAAAGGCAGGTCGGGGTGGGTCGAAGGGTCTGCATCGCGCCAAGGCGAACGGTAGAGCGTTGATTTGCCTTCTGCGCGGGCGGCCTCGCGAAAGGCTTCGATTTCTTCCTGCGTCGCAAAGCATTTATACGCCTTGCCTGCGTCCAGCATCTGATGGGCCACCTCCGCGTGGCGGTCGCGACCTTCGAACTGGCTGGTCGGTTCGCCGTCGAAATCCAGCCCCAGCCAACGCATCCCATCGAGGATCGCCTGCGTGGCCTCCGGCGTGGACCGGGCGCGGTCGGTGTCTTCGATCCGCAGCAGGAATTTGCCACCGCGTCCACGGGCATAGAGCCAGTTGAACAACGCCGTCCGGGCGGTGCCGATGTGCATGTATCCGGTGGGCGATGGCGCAATGCGCGTGACAACAGGTGCCTCTGACATGGGGCTTTTACCTTTTGCTAACCATGAGAGAAATAGGGTTGCCGCTGCATAGTCAATCACCCGGATAAGAACAAGTGCAGCGCCTATTCGCCCCGATCGGGCAGGCCATCGCAAGTCAGCGCGGCCAAATGGCCGAGTGGGTCCCGGTCGGACTGGCATTGGGCATCGGCGGGTACTTCAGCCTGAAAGCAGAACCGGCTGTGTGGCAATGGGCGACATTGGGCGGGTTGGTGACGATCTTGCTGCTGTCCATGCGGCGATTGCCTGAAAACGCGCGTCCTTTGGCGGTCGCGCTGCTGCTTTGCGCGATTGGCATGGGGCTGGCCGGGATGCGCGCCGTGGCCGTGGGCGGGCCGGTTCTGGACTATCGCTATTACGGCCCGGTCGAAGGGCGCATCATCAAGATTGACCGATCCGCATCGGATGCCGTGCGCCTGACGCTGGATCGGGTGCGGCTGGCCGATACCGGCCCGGATCGCACGCCGCAAAGGGTGCGGGTGTCCTTGCATGGGCAGCAAGGGTTCATCACGCCGGAACCGGGATTGCGCGTGATGATGACGGCCAACCTGTCGCCGCCCCCCGGCCCGGTCGAACCGGGCGGGTTCGATTTTCAACGGCAGGCCTGGTTTCAGAGGCTGGGCGCGGTGGGCTACTCCCGTGTGCCAGCCCTGACCATCGCGCCAGCGGACCAAGGTCGTGCCGGGTTGATCCTGCACCGCATCCGCGCTCGGCTGTCGGCCTATGTCCTTGCGGCGCTGCCGGGCGATACGGGTGCCTTTGCCGCAGCGGTAACCACGGGCGACCGGTCCGCAATGAACCAGTCCGTGATGGAAGACCTCCGTCGATCCAACCTGGCGCATCTTTTGGCGATTTCCGGGCTGCATATGGGGTTGCTGACGGGCCTGATCTTTGCCGTCCTGCGCTATGGGTTGGCGCTTTGGCAACCGGTGGCGCTGCGCGTTCCGACCAAGAAGGTCGCCGCGGCAGTGGCGCTGGTGTCTGGGGCTTTGTACCTGGCATTGTCCGGCGGGAACGTGGCGACGATCCGCGCGTTTGTCATGGCGATGGTCATGCTTGTTGCGGTGCTGATGGACCGGCGCGCCTTGACGCTGCGGGCGGTCGCAGTCGCCGCGACGATTATCCTGGTGCTGACGCCCGAGGCGCTGTTGGGGCCGGGGTTCCAAATGTCCTTTGCTGCGACAACGGCGTTGGTGGCGGGGTTTCGTGCGCTTCAGGATCACACGACCGGGCGTCTGCCGCGCTGGGCGCACCCGGTGCTGGCGCTGGTGCTGTCATCGGCAATCGCCGGGGCGGCAACGGCGCCGATCGCGGCGGCCCATTTCAACCGGTTTTCCAATTTCGGCTTGATTGCCAATGTGCTGAGCGTGCCTGCCATGGGCCTGATTGTAATGCCCGGCGCAATCCTGGCGGCCTGCCTGACCCCGATAGGGCTGGGTTGGCTGGGCCTGGCAATCATGGGGCGAGGCATCGACTGGATCCTGTTTGTGGCGCATTGGGTGGCCACATTGCCCAATGCGCAGACCCACATCGCAGTGCCGCCTGGCATGGTGCTTCCACTTATGGTGCTGGGATTACTCTGGGTGATCCTGATCAACGCGCGGCTTGCGGCCCGGGGCATGGGTTTGGTGTCGGTGGCGCTGGCCTTGTTGATGTGGTCACAGGCCGAACGGCCACAGGTGCTGGTTTCGGACACAGGCGGGTTGGTCGGGGTGATGACAGGGCAGGGGCGCAGCCTGTCAAAGCCGAAGGGCGAAGGTTTCGCCGCCACCAGCTGGCTGGAAAACGACGGGGACGGGGCCGACCAGAAGGCAGCTTTTGATCGGGTCGGGTTCCAAGGCGAAAAGGGCGATCTGCGCAGTTGGATCGGGGCGGTCGAACTGGCCCATATCACCGGGCGCGGGGCCGCGGAACGGACCAACGGGGCCTGCGCCTCTGCTCAGGTGGTGATCGTCACCGCCAGCATAGACGCCTCGCATGGCCCTTGCCTGTTGATCGACAGGGACATGTTGGCGGCAACCGGCACGCTTTCGATCAATGTCCGCGATGACATGCCAGTCGTCCGCACGGCAAGACAGATGCAAGGAAACCGATTGTGGAACAGCGCCGATGCCCGCGCGGCGGCCGGATTCTAGGTTCTTTACATTTGTTCGCCATTTGTTCATGGTCGTTGCATGGACACCGCCCCCGATATCCAATCATTGCAGCCCGGCCAATTGCTGGCCCGTGGTGTCTGCCGCCACCTGTTGACGCATGATTTCGTCGGGCTGGAAGAATTCGTGCCCGAACGCGGCAAACGCGTGGATGTGATTGCCATTGGGCCGAAGGGCGAAATCTGGGTGATCGAATGCAAATCCTCGCGCGCCGATTTCACGTCAGATCGCAAATGGGATGGCTACCTGGAATGGTGCGACCGGTTCTTCTGGGCCGTCGACACCGATTTTCCGACCGAATTGCTGCCCGATGATTGCGGGCTGATCATTGCCGATGGCTATGGGGCAGAAGTGGTGCGCATGGGGCCGGTCACGCCGCTGGCCGCCGCCCGGCGCAAGGCGCTGACCCAAAGGATCGCGCGGATCGCGGCGGGGCGGCTTCTGGGCTATCGCGACAGCGGCGTGCCTGCGAATTTCTGAACGGGGGGCTGAAAATGGTCAAGTTTTTCTACCCGGATGGCGACTGGTGTTACCGCGCCATGCAAACGGTCCATGCCGTGTTTCACAAGGACGGTAAGCTGATGGCGCGGACCGAACGGCCGGACCGAAATGGCTATTACGAGTTTGAAATCACCGGGTTCGAAGTTGTCGGCCCCGGCTATCGCTATTCCGGCGAGGCCTAGCGTTTGCGGGACGATGCCCGCGCGCGCATCGCGGCGGCACGGATTTCTTCCGCGATTTCCTCGGCTTCCTCTGGCTCGAAATCCATCGGTATTTCGACCCCGCCATCGGCGGTGATGAACAGGCGCACCATGCCCTGATCGGTCGGCCCGATCTGCAAATTGGCCTCGATGTCGCGTTCGTTGTTGATGCCCATGTGATCCCATGCTCCTGACCTGCCGATCGCTAGCCAAATTGGCCGCGATGATCAAGCCGGGTCGCGCGCAGCGGGTTCCCAAGCCGCCATCACGCAGCTAGTCTTGTCGCTATGAAAAACATGACAAAACAGATCGACCTGAACTCCGACATGGGCGAAGGTTACGGCCCTTGGAAGATGGGCGATGATGACGCCATTCTGAAAGTCGTCAGTTCGGCCAACGTTGCCTGCGGGCTGCATGCCGGCGATCCTGAAATCATGGCGGCCACGTTCCGTACGGCGCGCGAACGCGGCGTCGCCGTTGGGGCGCATCCGGGCTATCCCGACCTGTGGGGGTTTGGGCGGCGGGTGATCCCGTTTTCGACTGGTGAAATCGAACGGCTTGTCGCCTACCAGATCGGCGCGGCGCAAGCATTGGCAACCTATGCCGGCCACAGCATTACCTATGTGAAGGCACACGGCGCCTTGGGCAACCTGTCGTCGGCCGACCGCGACGTGGCCGATGCGGTTGCGCGTGCCGTTGCGGCGGTCGATCCGTCCCTGACGCTGTTGTGCATTGCCCGCAGCGCGCAGGTGGGGGCCGGGGACCGCGCAGGACTGACCATCGCGCATGAGATTTTCGCCGACCGGGCCTATACCGAGGAAGGATTGCTGGTGCCCCGCAATCAGCCAGGCGCGGTCATCCATGACGCCGATGCAGCGGTCGCGCGCATCCTGCGCATGGTCGAGGCTGGCGCGCTTGAAACGGTGTCGGGCGGTTGGCTGGAAACGCCGATCGATTCCATTTGCGTTCACAGCGATACGCCAGGGGCCGTTGCCATGGCCGGACATATCCGCACGCAACTGGAAAAGGCCGGGCTTGAGGTTCGGCCATTCAAGGCGCGCTAGGTGGCCGGGCCGATCCAATCCCGCAGTTCCAACGCGAGGTCACCGTAGCCCGTGAGCCGCCGTTCATAGGCCAGGCCCAACCTGTCGGCGCATTTTTGGGCCTTGGCGTCCAGATCCGGGTCATCGGTCTGCGCCTGATAGACCAGCTTCTCGTAATTGCCGAAATAGGCGTCGCGCAATTCCGGGTGACGGTCCAGCCCAAGCGGGCGAATGACGAAAGCATCGAATTGCCGGACCAGGAAATCGGTCAGATAAAAGGCGGTGAATTCGTCTTCGGCGCGTTGGGCGAAGGCGCCGTTTCCTTCAAAAAACGAATAACAATGGGGGCCCTTCAGCATTTCGACGCCCAATTCCCTGCACAGATCGAACAATTGCCCGCCCGTGCCGCAATCGGCGTAGAGCACATAGGTTTTCGCGTAATCGCCCGCCCGTTTCGCGTGAAGGTCGCGCACCGCGCCGGTGATCTTGTCGGGGCTGTTGTGCAGGATCGCGGGCAGGCAATGCAGGTCGATATGTGACCAACCGTTGATGCGGATCAGGTCCAGAACCTCGCGTGCCAAAGCGCCGCAAGCGATCAGCAGGATACGGGCGCCGTGGGTTTCGGCCACCAGTCCCTGGTCGGTCAGCTTATCATCTTCCAATGGGATCATTTGCGCGCCATCAGAAATCGGACGGCCAGGGCCAGACCAGCCACGACAACCAGCGCCAGTTCCGTCCAGCCCCAAGGTCCGACCACGGAAAGGGCCATACCAGCGACCGCAACGGTAATCATTGCGGCCACCAATACGGTGGCCAGAATTATGACATACCTGCGATGGGCCATGGCGTGTTCCGTTTCAGTGCGTCTGCACTGAATGTGGGGTCTGACCCGCGAAAAGGAAAGGTTCAGACCATCTGGTTGTGACGGCGCGCGATCAGTTCCTTGGCGGTTTCCACGGCAACGGCGGCATCCCGGCAATAGGCGTCGGCGCCAATCGCCTTGCCGAATTCTTCGTTAAGCGGCGCGCCGCCAACCAGGATGATGTAATTGTCACGAATGCCCATTTCGACCATCGTGTCGATTACGACCTTCATATAGGGCATCGTGGTGGTCAACAGGGCCGACATGCCCAGGATGTCCGCGTCAAACTCCTTGATCGCATCAAGGTATTTTTCGACCGGATTGTTGATGCCGATATTCATCACCTCGAACCCGGCGCCTTCCATCATCATCGTCACCAGGTTCTGGCCGATATCATGGATATCGCCCTTGACGGTGCCGATCACCATCTTGCCGACGCGCGGGGCGCCGGTTTCGGCGAGCAGGGGCTTCAGGATTGCCATGCCGGCCTTCATCGCATTGGCGGCCAGCAGAACCTCGGGCACGAACAGGATACCGTCGCGGAAATCGATGCCAACGATGGTCATGCCGCCCACCAGCGCCTCGGTCAGCACCTTGTAGGGCGTCCAGCCGCGTTCCAGCAGAATGTTGACGCCTTCCTCGATCTCTTCCTTGAGACCGTCATACAGATCGTCATGCATCTGCTGGACGAGTTCCTCGTCATCCAGTTCAGACAGGATGATTTCGTCTTCTTCGTCGGCCATCGTGTTCGCTCCGTCACGTCCTTGGCATCTGCCGTTGACCCTAATTGCGACCAAATGTCCAAATTCACTAGGCTAATTACGACAACCGCCGATGCTCTACCGACCATTGTGTTCCATAGGGCACGCGGCGGCTTGAACTTTGTTCCCTTTTTGTTCATGTTTGTCGCCATGACTGAAACAAACCGAAATATCGCGCCGCATCTTCGTCTGCCTGGACGCGCGGCGGGGTCGAATCAGGTGGGGCGTTTCGAACGCTATCAGCGGGATCATTTTTGCGATGACTGGGACATTGCCGAAGAACCGGTGACCTTGCGCACCGTGGTCAGCGAGGAACGCCCGCGCAGTGTCATTACCCGCAACAGCTCGCCTGACATTCCCTTTGATCGGTCGATCAACCCGTATCGCGGGTGCGAACATGGCTGTGTCTATTGTTTTGCACGACCGACCCACGCCTATCTGGGGCTGAGCCCGGGTCTGGATTTCGACACGCGGCTTGTCGCGCGACCTGGGGCAGAGGCGGTCCTGCGCCGGGAGTTGTCAAAACCGTCCTATCGGGTCGCGCCGATTGCCATCGGCACCAACACCGACCCGTATCAACCGATCGAGGCCAAGTATCGCGTGATGCGAAATATTCTGGCGGTATTGCAGGAGTTTAGGCACCCGGTGACCCTGGTCACCAAGGGCGCACTGGTCGAGCGCGACATTGATATCCTTGGTGAAATGGCGAAGGCGGGTTTGGCGCATGTCGGCATTTCCGTGACGACGCTGGACGCGCGGTTGTCACGCCGTCTGGAACCGCGCGCGCCGGCACCGGCGCGGCGTCTGGCGATGATCGAACGGCTGTCTGCGGCGGGCATCCCGGTTAGGACGATGATCGCCCCGGTCATCCCCGCGGTCACCGATCACGAGGTCGAGGCGATCCTTGCAGCGTCAAGCGAGGCTGGCGCACAAGCGGCCACGTGGATCATGCTACGGCTGCCACGCGAGGTTAGCCCGATCTTTCAGGACTGGTTGGCGGTTCACCTGCCAGACCGTGCGGCGCGGGTCATGGGATTGATCAGGGCGATGCATGATGGGCGCGACTATTCGCCTGAATGGGGCAAGCGTATGCGGGGCGCCGGAAGCCATGCGGACATGATTGCACATCGCTTCAAAATCGCCGCGAAGCGTCTGGGGATGGACGGCGATCTTGCGCCCTTGAATTGCGATGCATTCCGGGTCCCCGGGCGGGGCCGGCAATTGCCGTTGTTCTAGCCGCGGCGGCGGCGGCGCGGGCGGTCGCGCGTTGGCTCGTTGTCACCGGTGCCGTCACTGTCCGACGAATACCCGCCCAACCGTTCGGCAATGACGTCCAAGCTTGGACGCTCGCCCTTGGGCCGGGTTTCCAGGGCTTCCTTCATGTGTTCCAGGTGTTCCGGCGTCGTGCCGCAGCAACCGCCGATGATCCGTGCGCCGCAATCGCGGGCTAGAACCGCATAGTCGGCCATCAGTTCCGGCGTACCATCGTAGTGGATATGCCCATGCACGTATTTTGGGATGCCGGCATTGCCCTTGGCGATGATCGGCCGATCCGTGCCGGTGCTGGCCATGCCCAAAACGGTCCGCAACAGGTCGGATGCCCCGACACCGCAATTTGCGCCGAACCCGATCGGTGGGTGGGGCAGGGTTTCAACCAATTCGGCCAGACTGGTCGAGGTGACGCCCATCATCGTGCGCCCGGCTGTATCAAAGCTCATCGTGCCGCACCAGGGCATGTCGGCCAGGCGGGCAGCTTCGGCGGCGGCGATGTATTCATCGGCGGCACTGATCGTTTCGACCCACAGAACATCGACGCCGCCCGCCTTCAGGGCTTCGGCCTGTTCGTGGAACATCTCGGTCGCGAGCGCCTTGGTCAGCGTGCCCATGGGTTCCATGATTTCGCCGGTCGGGCCTATAGAGCCTGCGACAACGACCGGTCTGCCAGCCTTGTCAGCCAGATCCCGCCCGATTTCGGCGGCGATGCGGTTCAGTTCACCGACGCGTCCCTGCGCGTCATGCAATTTCAGGCGCGATGCGTTGCCACCGAAGGAATTGGTCAGGAACAGGTCGCTGCCCGCGTTGATGGCACCGGAATAGAGCGCGCGGATGTTGTCAGGCTGATCGGCGTTCCAAAGCTCGGGCGCTTCGCCGGCGGTCAGGCCCATGTTGAACAAGGTGGTACCGGTGGCGCCATCGGCCATCAGCCAGTCACGTTCATCCAGGAGCTTTGAAAGCAAGTCAGTCATGGTGGGTTTCCGTAGCTTTGGGGCGGCCCCCATGTTTCACGCGGCGGTATCTGAAGCAAATACATAATCCTCATAAACATTATGAGTGCATTTTGTTCACAAATGGATATGGCGTGCGATGTCGGACAGTCCGACGGCCAGCGCCACACGATTTGGGGCAAGGGCGTAGAGGGTTCGCCAGTTCGGGTTGAAGCTTGTCTTGAACCGCACCAACCCGTCTGCGCCAGTGACCTCGCGTGCGCGGCTTTGCAACTGGGAAAGCGGCCAGGGCAGGTTCGAGTGTTGTATCT
>JBNKYL010000144.1:0-9300 GCA_050300875.1 Paracoccaceae bacterium | reverse complement strand
CCGAAACCTTGTTTTGTCTTATTCGCCGCCGCCCAAGGCGTGGACGTAGACGGCAACCGCGTTGATCTGGGCGTCGCTCAGACGTTCAGTCCACGCGGGCATGACGCCGAAACGGGCGTTGGTGACGGTTTCGACAAGGGTGTCGTGATCACCGCCATAGAGCCAGATCGCATCTGTCAGGTTCGGTGCGCCCTGCAAACGGTCACCCGTGCCATCTTCCATATGGCAGGCTGCGCAGTTTTCTTCGAACACGACCGCACCCTGGGTCGCCAGAGCCGCGTCATGGTCTTGCCCGGACAGGGAAAGAACAAAGCTCACGACGGCTTCGATGTCGTCATGTTCAAGAAAATCGCCGAATGCCGGCATTTGCGAGAAACGCGTATCGTCGGTTTCGTTGCGAACGCCGTGGTGGACGGTATACACGATGTCCTCGATCGAACCTCCCCAGAGCCAATCGTCATCCGAAAGGGTCGGGTATCCGACGGCGCCTTGGCCTTCGCGACCGTGGCACTGGATGCACCAGGTGTTGAATACGGCCTTGCCGGCGTTGGATGCGTAGCGGTTCAGTTCGGCATTGTCGGCGATGGTCGTCAGATCCGCAGCCGCCAGCTGTTCGTTGATGGCGATTTTGGCATCATCGAACCGCTTGATATCCTCGGCCACGGCAACGCGGGTGTTGCCGCCCCACAGACCCTGGGTTGCGCCGCTGACCAATGGCCAGGCAGGGTAAAGGATCGTGTAGATGATCCCCCAGATGATCGTGGCATAGAAGGTCCAGACCCACCAGCGCGGCAGCGGGTTGTTCCATTCCTCGATCCCGTCCCAGCTATGGCCGGTCGTGCCGTGACCATGTTCGTTTTTCTTGTCTTCGGTGCTCATTTCCGCGCCTCCTTGTGGGCGGGTGTGTCTTCGTGACGGAATGGGATGTCAGCCGCGTCCGTGTGGGTGCTGTGGCTGCCGGGCCGGAAAGCCCAGATCACCGCTGCCCCAAAGAATACGAACATGGCCAGCAATACCCAGCTGTCGGCGATTTCGCGCAGGATGTGATAATCCATATCCTTGCCCTCCTACCGGCTCAGGTCCGGTTCGAAGGTCGAGAAATCGACCAGCGTACCGAGCATCTGCATATAGGCGATGATCGCATCCATCTCGGTCAGTTCAGCTTGACCGTCGAAGTTGCGCACCTGCGCACCGGGGTAGCGTTCCAGCAGGCCGTCGAAGTCTTCGTCCGGGTTCACCTGGACAGCGAAATCGGCTTGGGCCAGCTCGATCATTTCGTCGGTGTAAGGCACACCCACGATCCGGTTCGTGGCCATCAGATCGCCGATATACTGACCGTCGATCACCCGGTTCTTGAGGAAGCCGTATTTCGGCATCACCGATTCCGGCACCACGGATTGCGGGTTGGTCAGGTGGTCAACATGCCATTCATCCGAATAGCGACCGCCCACGCGCGCCAGGTCAGGCCCGGTCCGCTTGGACCCCCATTGGAAGGGGTGGTCGTATTTGGATTCGGCCGCCAGCGAGTAGTGGCCATAGCGTTCAACCTCGTCCCGCATCGGGCGGATCATCTGGCTGTGGCATACATAGCAACCTTCGCGAATATAGACCTCGCGCCCTGCCAGTTCGAGCGGGCTGTAGGGCCGCACCCCGTCCACATCTTCGATGGTGTTTTCGATGTAGAAGAGCGGTGCGATTTCCACGATGCCGCCGATGGTGACAACCAGAAGACTGCAGATCAGCAGAAGCGTCGCGTTCTTTTCCAGGATCGCGTGTTTGTCGAGAATTGCCATATCTCCGGCCCTCCTTATTCAGCCGGAGCCATGGCGGCAGACTGGCCTTCAACGGCCTTCTGTCCACGCACGGTCATCCAGAGGTTGTAGCACATGATCAGTGCGCCGGTCAGGTAGAGCAAACCACCCGTGGCCCGGACCACGTACATCGGGAACTTCGCGGCAACGGTGTCTGCGAAGGTGTTGACGAGGAAGCCATTGGCGTCCACCTCGCGCCACATCAGGCCTTCCATGATGCCCGTGACCCACATCGACGCGGCGTAGAGCACGATGCCGATGGTGGCGAGCCAGAAGTGCCAGTTGACGAGGCTCAGGCTGTAAAGACCAGCACGGTTCCAAAGTTTCGGCGTCAGGAAGTAGAGCGCGCCGAAGGTGATCATGCCGTTCCAGCCAAGCGCCCCGGAATGGACGTGACCGATGGTCCAGTCCGTGTAGTGCGACAGCGAGTTGACCGCCTTGATGGACATCATCGGACCTTCGAAGGTCGACATGCCGTAGAAGCCGATCGAAATGACCATCATGCGGATGATTGGGTCGGTGCGCAGCTTGTCCCAGGCGCCCGACAGTGTCATCAGGCCGTTGATCATGCCGCCCCAGCTGGGCATCCACAGGATGATCGAGAACACCATGCCAAGGGTCGAAGCCCATTCAGGCAATGCGGTGTAATGCAGGTGGTGCGGACCGGCCCAGATATACAAGAAGATCAGCGCCCAGAAGTGCACGATCGACAGCTTGTAGGAATAGACCGGGCGTTCGGCTTGTTTCGGCACGAAGTAATACATCATGCCAAGGAAGCCCGCAGTCAGGAAGAAGCCCACGGCGTTGTGGCCGTACCACCATTGCGTCATCGCATCCTGGACCCCGGCCCAGACGATCACCGATTTCGACCCGAAGATCGACACCGGAACCGTGGCGTTGTTGACCAGGTGCAACATGGCGATGGTCACGATGAAGGACAGGTAGAACCAGTTGGCCACGTAGATGTGGGGTTCTTTCCGCTTCATGATCGTGCCCAGGAAGACCAGCAGATAGGCCACCCAGACGATGGTCAGCCACAGGTCAACATGCCATTCGGGTTCGGCGTATTCCTTGGACTGCGTGGCGCCCAGCAGATAGCCGGTTGCCGCCAGCACGATGAACAGCTGATAGCCCCAGAACACGAACCAGGCCAGGTTGCCGCCCCACAGCCGTGCGGCCGAGGTGCGCTGAACCACGTAGAAACTGGTTGCCAGCAAGGCATTGCCGCCAAAGGCAAAAATAACCGCCGAAGTGTGCAGCGGGCGCAGGCGACCAAAGTTGCCATAGCCTTGCAAGACTTCGAAGTTGAGTGCCGGAAAGGCCAACTGCAGGGCGACAATGACGCCCACCAGAAAGCCCACGACGCCCCACATCGCGGTTGCGACCACGCCGTAACGTACGACGCCGTCCAAATATCCCGTATCTGCCGGTACGCTGGGTTCATCCGTGTGCCGAAGCGTGTAGATGAACAGACCCAAAGCGACCAACATGAAGATCACGGCATGAACCTGATAGGCAAGATCGCGTCCGTAGTTTGCTGCCATTGCAGCAAGCAGGATCACACCCCCCAGGACCGCCAGTTTCACGTAATTCCACATTGATTCGTCCCTTCGTTGACGAGGCGCCCCTTTTCTGGACGCACTTCGCCTCTCATCATGGCCCGCTTGTGTATGACCACCTGCCGACCTGCCTTGATCCATGTCAAAAAACGGTTTGCGAAAAATTGACACACATCAAGGAATGTTCCGGACCCGTCGGCAAAGGATCAGAAAAGCGCACATGATAGGGAGGTTCCCATGGCCTTTAAGACGATTTCGACGGTCTTCACCCAGCCTGAAGGCGACATGATCGCCCTGAATGCGGCTGCCGATCTGGCGCGACGCGAAGAGGGCCACCTGGACGTGATCTGTCTGGGTGTCGACCGAACGCAACCGGGCTTCTATTATGCCGGGGCCTCGGCCATGGCGATGCAGACAAACCTGAAAGAAGCCGAAGACGATGCGCGCAAAGCCGAGACTGCGGTGAACGAGGCGCTGCAAGGTGCCGATTTCGCCTGGTCAATCAGAACGATGACGGCGCAATCGGCCGGGTTGGCGCAGTTTCTGTCATATCAGTTGCGGTTTTCTGACATCGCGGTATTGGCCCAGCCCTATGGCGAAGGTCGCGGATACGAGCATGAGGCGATCACAGAATCGGCGTTGTTCGATGCCCATATCCCGGTGATGGTCATGCCCAAGGCCGGGTCACTGTCTGCCCCGCTCGACAAGATCGTTGTGGGCTGGAACGAAAGCAGTGAAGCGCTGCGCGCCATTCGGGCAGCCATGCCGTTGCTCAAAGCCGCCAGCGTTGTCAACGTCGCGATCATCGACCCTCCCAGCCACGCGCCCGACCGGTCCGACCCCGGCGGTATGCTGAGCCAGATGCTGTCACGTCACGGTGTCCATGCCGAAGTGTCGGTGCTGGCCAAGACCATGCCGCGCGTGTCAGACGTTCTGCTGCGTCACTGCACCGATCAGGAGGCCGACATGATTGTCATGGGGGCGTACGGACATTCGCGTTTCCGCGAATCGATTCTGGGCGGGGCGACACGGAACATGCTGCAACAGGCGAGCGTTCCTGTCTTCATGGCGCACTGATCAGGCCAGCGCGCCACCATCGGCATCATCGCCGGTTTCGGCAATAAGCTGGGCAAAACTGGGGATCGTCACGCGACGGTTCCCTTCCAGTTCGATCACCCCGTCACGGCGCAGGGCCGATATCTGGCGGCTGACCGTTTCAAGTGTCAGGCCCAGATAATCGGCCATCGCCTCACGTGTCAGTGGCAGGTCAAATCGCATCCCGTCCGGGCTGCGGGTCAAATGCAGGTTGGCTTCACGCCGGGCGATTATGGCGATCAGGCTGGCGATCTTTTCGCGGGCCGTCTTCCGACCCAGGACCAGCATCCATTCGCGTGCCGCATCCAGTTCGTTCAGCGTCATTTCCAACAGGCGTTGCCCGATGTGAGGCGTTGTTTCCAAAAGCTTTTCGAAGGGCGCGCGCCGGAAACAACACAGGGTGACGTTGGTCACGGCAGTCACGTGATAATTGGCGATACCCTTGCCCGGCCGTCCCACGAAATCCGACGGCAGCAGCAGCCCGACCATCTGTGTGCGGCCGTCTTCCATGGTCTGCGTCAACGACGCGATGCCATTGACGACCGAGGCTACGAAATCGATCTGATCCCCGGCCCAGACGATCGGCTGACCCGCTTCGTAGCTGCGGTAATATTTCATCTGATCGAGCACTTCGAGCTCGTCCGGCTCGCACCGGGCGCAGACCGCACGATGCCGGATTGGGCAATCGCCACAGTCCCGGCTGTTCAGTCGCGGTTTAAGCAGTGACGCGTCCATGGATGAAAACGGCCTTTGATCTCGATCAATGATTGGTTCCCCAACCTAGGTAGAAGCTATGCGCATGTCGAACCGAACTCAACTGCGCCGTCTAGGTCTTTTTGACGCGCGCGTGCCCCGCTACACGTCTTATCCCACGGCACCGCAGTTTTCGGACGCCGTCGGGCCAGCGCAAACCGCCGACTGGATCCGCGCGATTCCGGCAGGGTCCGAGATATCGGTTTACCTGCACATTCCCTTTTGCCGGCGGCTCTGCTGGTTCTGCGCCTGCCGCACGCAGGGTACGCAGACCCTTTCGCCCGTCGCAGCCTATGTCGAAACGCTGAAACGCGAGATTGGCCAGATAGGCGGCGAGCTCGCCGACGGTGTTCGCATCAAGCACCTGCATTGGGGCGGCGGCACGCCGACGCTTTTGTCGCCCGCGATGATCGGCGACCTGGCCGGGGCGGTGGTGTCAGCAATTCCACTGGCGGAAGATGGTGACTTTTCCGTCGAAATTGATCCATCCGAAGTCGACCAGGCCCGCATCGACGCCTTCGCCAAAGCGGGCATGAACCGTGCCTCGATCGGCGTCCAGGATTTCAATGAAGAAATCCAGGCGCTGATCGGGCGCGAACAAGGCTATGACACCACCTATGACGTGGTCGAACGGCTGCGTGCGGCTGGCATCGGATCGGTCAATGTCGATATGCTGTTCGGCCTGCCCAAACAGGATCGCGCCGGGATTACCGAAACCGTGCAAAAGGTGCTGTCGCTGAACCCCGACCGGGTGGCCCTTTATGGTTACGCGCATGTGCCATGGATGGCCAAGCGGCAGACCCTGATCCCCACGGATGTGCTACCCACGCCCGAAGAACGTCTGGACCTTTTCGAAACGGCCAGCAACCTGTTCACCTGGGACGGCTATGACGCCATCGGGATCGACCATTTCGCCCGTCCTGCGGATGCCATGGCCAAGGCGGCACGCAATGGCACCCTGCGACGGAATTTCCAGGGTTACACCGTGGACGAGGCCAACACGCTGATCGGGTTCGGCGCTTCGTCGATTTCGCGCTATCCGCAGGGGTACGCGCAGAATAACCCTGCAACGTCGGGCTATCAGGGCGCCATTCGCGATGGACGGCTGGCCACGACCCGTGGCCACGCTTTCACTGACGACGACATCCTGCGCGGACGCATCATCGAAGAATTGATGTGCCAGTTTCAGGTGGATTTCGGTGCAATTGCGGGCGAGCTTGGGCTGGCCAAGGAACGCGTTGCCAAACTGGTTCACGACGAGATCGGGGATTATGCCAGCGTCGTCAAACTGTCGGCGGACCGCCTGACCATTCCACGCGGCGCGCAACCTCTGACACGCGTGATTGCGCGGCAGTTCGATGCCTATGACATGGCGACGACCGGACATTCCCACGCCGTCTGACCTGCAAAATCGGTCTGGTATACCAGAACAAGATCGGCAATATGCCCCCAATCACTGAAATGCGTGAGCGGGTTGATGTCTTCTTTCGAAAGTCGTGTGGCGGAAATCGTCGGCGAAAAAAACGTGGTCAAGGGCGACGCGCTGGACCTGTTCACCCACGATTGGAAGAACAGCTTTCGCTGGCAACCTCGCCTTGCCGTACGCCCTGCCGACACGTCAGAAGTCGCCGCGCTGGTACGAATGGCGGGTGAACACGGGGTCAAGGTGGTTCCGGCTGGCGGGCATACCGGCCTGAACGGTGGCACGTTTGCCGAAGGCGCGATGATGATTTCGCTCGACCGGATGAACCGCGTCGAAGATATCCGGCCGGAGGCCCGCGTGGCCGTCGTGCAGGCGGGCGTGGTGCTGTCATCGCTGCATGATGCGGTGGCTGACTATGGGCTGAGTTTTCCGCTGACCTTCGGCGCACGCGGGTCGGCGATGATCGGTGGTTGCCTGTCCACCAACGCGGGCGGGTCAAATGTGCTGCGCTACGGCAATACCCGTGCCCTGGCATTGGGGATCGAGGTGGTTCTACCCGATGGCCGCATTCTGGACCTGATGAGCGCCTTGCACAAGGACAACACCGGGTATGACCTGCGTGATCTTTTCATCGGCGCCGAAGGCACTCTGGGCATCATCACGCGCGCGGTGGTCAAATTGGTGCCAACACCGGCCGCCTATGCGACGGCCCTGGTATCGGTGCACTCGATATCGGACGCGCTGATCCTGTTGAACCGGCTGCAGGACGAAACCGGCGGCCTGGTCGAAGCCTTCGAATACATGCCGCGCAGCCATATCGAAGCCCTGCTTCGCGTTCGACCGGACCTGAACCTGCCGCTTGGACGCGACAAGGATCACACGATCATGGTGGAACTGGGCGCCACGGCAGCGCGCGATGCGACGCCAGAGGCGGACGGCACGGTTCCCCTGACCGCCATGCTGGAAAACACGCTGGCGACGTTGATCGAAACCGGATTGGCAGATGATGCGGTGATCGCCCAGAATCAGGCCCAGCGCCGTGATATGTGGACGATGCGTGAAATGTCGGCCGAAGCCGTTTTTTCGCATCCGCATTTTGTCGACACGGACGTTTCCGTGCCGCTGGACGCAGTGGCGGATTTCGTGGCCGCAGCCGAACATGCCCGGACGTCACGATTCCCGGACAGTTCGATTCATATCGTCAGCCATCTTGGCGACGGCAACGTCCATTACACCGTTTTACCGGCAACCGGCGACAAAGCCGAACATGAAGTCATCCGCGAGATGATCGAGGATGTTGCCCTGTCTTTCGGCGGGTCGTTTTCAGCCGAACACGGGATCGGGTTGTCGAAACTGGGCGGCATGAAACGGCGCAAGAACCCGGTTGCGCTGGACGTGATGCGCACGATCAAGGCGGCACTTGACCCAGACGGAATCATGAACCCGGGCAAGGTCATCCCCGAATGAAAACACTGACCCTGTTCCGCGAGAGCAGGCGCATCCGCGCGGCGGGACTGGGGCTTTTCTTTCTGGGCGCGCTGGCTGCGTCGCTGGCCCCCTATCAAGGGCTGATCGCGATCCGGTATTTCGGATTCTCTGACAGCGCCTTTTCGATCATCATGGTGGTGGGGGCGCTTTTGTCGGCCATATGCGCCATCGGGGTCGGGATCCTGACCGACCAGCGCGGCCACCGCAAACAGACGGCGCTTGTGACCTCGGCCATTGGTGGGCTTGGGCTGGCGCTGGTCTGGTTGACCGGGGCGCCCTGGGCCTATCTGATTGCGGCCCTTGTGACCAACCCGATCGGGTTTTCGATCATGGGGCAGATGTTCGCCATCGCCCAACTGGCCGCGGAAGAACGCGGCGCGCGCGAACGTGATGGGGCAATGGGCGTGATCCGTGCCGGCTTTGCCCTGCCCTTCATCGTCATCCTGCCGCTTTGGTCCCTGGCCTTTCAGCGCGATGTCAGCCTGATCCACATCTATGCCGCCACGGCACTTGCCTCGGCCATGATGTTTCTGACGATGCTTTTCTTGCTGCCCGCCGACGGCACAGAGGGCCGCAAGGAGGTCGGGTCGGGCCTGTCATTGCGCGCGGCGCTGGCTGAATTGGTGAAGCCCCGCATAACGGCAAGGCTGGTGCTGATCGCCGCCATAGTCGCGGCGAATTCGATCTACATGTTCACGATGGGGTTGGTCTTCGAATCCGTGCATCCCAATGGCGTGGCCCGAACGGCCCGGTTCGCGGCCCTGATCGCGGGTATGGAAATCCCGTTCATGCTGCTGATGGCCCAGTTGTCCGCGCGCCTTACCAAAACCACGATCCTGTTTGGCGCAGCACTGATCTACGCGGTCTTTCTTCTTTTGTTCCCGCTTCTGGCAGTGGGTCCGTGGGTCTGGGCGCTGGTGGTTCTGGCCGGGGCAGGTGCAGCGGTGCTGCTGACCATTCCGATCGCCTATTTCCAGGATCTGCTGGCCGACCGTCCCGGCACCGCCGCATCATTACCGGCCGTGCAGATGGTCACGAGCCAGACCATCGCCGGAGGGCTGTTCTGGCTGGGCACCAGTCTGGGTGGCTACGCGACGGTCATGGTATTGGGCGCTGTCACTTCCGTGGCGGCCGCCTCGTTGCTTTGGCTGGTCGATCGTGGCCAGAGGTA
>JBNKYL010000143.1:0-8049 GCA_050300875.1 Paracoccaceae bacterium | reverse complement strand
GTGCGGCCTGGTTGCGGTCCGGCATATGTCCCCCGGCGTGGTTCTGATTGCTTTTCTGTTCCGTTCCATGTCGGGTATCGGCGCAGGTTGTTCAACCCCCAAGGGCGAAGGAACGGGGCCGGTGATCAAGGGTGAATGGGCGAGATATGCGGTGGAGGGGGCGGAGCTTGCGTGTCGGGTGACGCCCAAGGCGGGGCGCGATGCGCTGGACCATGACGGCGAGCGCTTCGTGATCCGGGTGACGGCGGTGCCCGACGGCGGCAAGGCCAACAAGGCGGTTCTGAAACTGCTGGCCAAGGGGCTGGGGGTGCCCGTGTCGCGGCTGGTGCTGATCCGAGGTCAGACGTCGCGCGACAAGGTCATTCGCGTGGATTGACGCGGGCGATGCGGTAGATGCCCTCGGGCAGGTTGAAGGCCGCAGTCAGGTCGCGGATCTGCGACAGGGACAGGGTGATGCGGACCGTTTCGCCAAGGCGTGGGTCGAATTGTTCGATGGTGGTGCAATCTTCGAAGGCGTTGATGATGACGTCTTCCTGAAGGTTGGGCGTACCTTCATCGACGAGTGTGATGACGGTTGCGTCGAAATCGTGCTCGATGGTGAACATGGGCGGCCTCGTCTGATGTGGTAGACGGGGCCATGTGGCCCCGCCTTTGCCCGATGTTACCGGAAGTTCCGGTAGAGGTTCCATGCAAATGTCAGGACGCCGAGCAACACGGCCAGTTCAGCCATGGGTGCGATCATCATCAGGCCGCTATCTTCCGAAATTCGGCCGGTAAACAGGGCAAACAGCAAAACAAGCAGCACGATGCTGCCGACGAGATGCAGCCAGAAATGGGCCTGGGGCAGGCTGCCCGCTGCCATGGCCGGCACGGACCGGTAGACCAGCGCAAAGACCAGCATGAGCGTGAACCCCAGCAGGTTGATATGTGCGTGGACCGGCGCCAGCGTGTGATCGCCGGATCCGCCCATATACATGCCCAACAAGACACCGATGATCAGATAAACTGCACCCACTACCGCAAAGTTGCGTGATACGTTCATTTCCATCCCTCCTATGCGCGGGCGGTTTTCCGCCTCGCGTGCATCAGGCATAGGACAGAATGTCGCACCTGGCTACGTCCTTGACCTGCTTGGGTCAGGCGGGCGAGAGGCCTTCGATCAGGTGTCGCAGACCCAGATAGGCGCCGAAGAATATCGACCCAAGCGTCAGCGGTGCTGAAAAGGCGAGCACGGACATGGCAGAAATGCCTTGGCCGACGGAGCAGCCGAGCGCCACCACAGCGCCCACGCCCATGAGCGCGGAGCCGAAGATCTGGCGGCGCAGTTCACGCGGGTCTTCGCAGGCTTCCCAGCGGAAATGGCCGCGGATGCGGGACCCGGCGAAGGCACCGATCAGGACGCCGGTGACGGATCCCACGCCGAAGCCCAGTCCGCCGCCGGAGGAGGTCATGATGAAGAGGATCGTTTCACCCAAGGGGCGGGCGAAACTGTGTGCGCGGCTGCCGGTTTCGCCCATGCTTTCGGCGGCCAGGATCGAGGTGCCCCACCAGGCGGTGACGACGGCAAGTGCGACTGCGACGCTGCCAAATATCATGCGGCGGCTTTTGCGAAGGCCCGGATGCCGCAGGGCAAGGGCGGCCAGCACGGCGCCGGTCAGGATGCCCCAGGCGGCGGGATGGCCGCCGATGGTGAAGGACAGGGCGCCCGCTATGCCGCCAAGGTCCGAAAGGTCGAAGGCCGCCAGGTTTTCCAGCCAGAGGCGCGGCAGTGCAAGCGGACCGGAAATGGTGATGAAGGCGAAAATGCCCATGACCAAGACTGACACGAAAGATCGCAGGTCGCCGCCACCCAGACGCGCCAACGCGCCGAAGCCGCAATTTCCCGCCAGTGCCATGCCATAGCCGAACACCAGCCCACCCAGGATATGCGACAGCGGCCGGAAAGGGGTCGCGACATAAAGCGTCTGGCCGAGGTCAAGCCGCGCCGTTGCGACCAGAAGGAAAGACCCGATCAGGGCCAAGCCAATCGAAAGGCCCCACATGGCCAGTCGCGCGGTGGAGCCGCCGAAGAAGTAATCTTCCATTGCGCCCAATGTGCAGAACCGGCCAATCCGCGCGGCAAGGCCCAAAAGGATGCCACCCACCAGCCCGACAAGGGCTGTTGCCGCCGGGTAGCCCAGCGTTTCGGCGATCCAGTTCATCGCATTTTTTCGCGTGATGTCCCAACCATGCGCGCGCCTCCCGCCGCCAGTATTTGTGGCAAAGGGGCGCGGGTCAAGCAAGGTGACGCGAGGTCAGCTTTCAGGCAGGGCGAAGTCGGTCTGCGATTGCAACATCATGCCCAACAGCGACCAGAAGAAATCTTCGCCCGGGTATCCTTCGATCCGGGCGAGTTCGCGGCCGTCTTCGATCAGCACGAAGGTGGGGGTGAAGACGACCTTGCGGGCGAAAGTGACGCCTTCGGGTTCGGGGGCGGAGAGGTCACGGCGGATGAGCGGGGCAAACTGGCCTTCGGGGGTCTTGGGGTAGATATGCGAGATCTCTTCGTTCCAGCGCATGCACCAATGGCAGCCGTCCTGTTCGACCATGACAAGGTCTGCCGCCTGCGCGGAGAGCGTGAGAAGGCTGAACAACGTGGCAAGCAAAAGGCGCATGGCAATCACCCGATTGACGAAACCAATTCACACTTTCTAATATGATTGAACGTTACCATCAAGGATATCGGTGATGCTGGATGTTTCCTATATCGGCGCGTTGACGGCCGGGTTGCTGGCCTTCTTCACGCCCTGCATTCTGCCGATGGTCCCGTTCTACCTGTCCTACATGGCCGGCATTTCCATGGCCGAATTGCGCGGCGACGGCGAAATCGCGCCGGGTGCGCAACGGCGGTTGGTCACATCGGCGATCATGTTCGCGCTGGGTGTTACGACGATATTCATGTTGATGGGCATGGGGGCGACCGCGCTGGGTCAGACTTTCGCGCAATGGAAATCGACACTGGCCTATGTGGCGGCGGCGGTCATTTTCATTTTCGGCCTGCATTTTCTGGGGGTTATTCGCATCGGATTTTTGATGCGCGAGGCCCGGATGCAGTCGAAATCGGACCCGTCCACAGTGGTGGGGGCCTACGTGATGGGGTTGGCTTTCGGCTTTGGCTGGACGGCCTGCGTGGGTCCGGTTCTGGCGTCGATCCTGATGATCGCGTCGGGCATGGGCGACATCGTGCAAGGGGCGTTGTTGCTGGCGGTGTTCGGGCTGGGCATGACGGCGCCATTCGTGGTGGCGGCAGTGTTTGCGCGGCCGTTCCTGGCGTGGTTGCAGCGCAACCGCAAATACCTCGGTCATGCCGAAAAAGTGATGGGCGTGATGATGATCCTGTTCGCGATTTTCATCGCGACGGATACGGTAAATGTGATTTCGAACGCGTTGATCGAATGGTTCCCCGCGTTCCAGAAAATTGGCTGACAGTCGTTTGGGAGGACGAAAAATGGCACGTTTGGCAATGAAGGCGACCCTTGCGGCGGCAGGGCTGGCGATCTGGGCGGGAATGGGTCTGGCCGCGCAGATGGGCGACGACGGTCTGCACAAGACGGCGTGGATGCGCGACACGTTCAAGGATCTGCGCGAAGATCTGGAAGAGGCCAATGCCGAAGGCAAGCGGCTGATGCTGCTGGTTGAACAGCGCGGCTGCATCTATTGCACGGAAATGCACGAAAACACGTTCCCGCACCCGGTGGTCGAGGGGCTGATCGAGGATCACTACTTTGTCGTGCAGATCAATCTGCATGGCGATACCGAGATTACCGATTTCGACGGTGAGGTGCTGAGCGAGAAGCAGGCGGCGCGCAAATGGGGGCTGTTGTTCACGCCAACGATGATTTTCCTGCCGCAGGAGGTGGCCGAAGATCAAAGCGCCGTGCGGGCTGCTGTTTCGGTGATGCCGGGGGCATTTGCGCCGGGCACGACTCAGGACATGCTGACCTGGGTCTGGGAAGAACGTTACTTGCTGGACGGTGACGAAGATTTCCAGCGCTACCACGCCCGTCGCATAACAGAGCGCGCGGACGGCAATACCGACTGATTTCGGTGTTATCCCGGTAATTTTCCGCAAAGATATTCACATAATGTGATTTATTATTGCGTGAATGCGACAAATTGCCTAGCCTTTGGGCAGCTGAAAGACGAAAGCCTGAAGCTAC
This sequence comes from Paracoccaceae bacterium, assembly GCA_050300875.1. Lineage (GTDB taxonomy): Bacteria > Pseudomonadota > Alphaproteobacteria > Rhodobacterales > Rhodobacteraceae > CBDCFL01. The sequence goes on along the minus strand of JBNKYL010000143.1, from coordinate 3,850 downwards.
GGGAGGATAAATGAAACTAACAGCTACATTTATTGTGGCCACATTCGTGTCCGCAAGCGCCGCAATGGCCGAATCAACAGCCCCCATCGACGTCGATTTTGACGACTATGGGGCGGTCGCCGCGTCGCTTACTGGCGTGCCGGGCGATCCGGAAAATGGCGCCAAGATGATGAACAAGGGCAAAGGCAATTGCATTGCATGCCACGAAACGCCGTCGCTGGCCCAATGGGCATTTCATGGCGAAATCGGACCGATGCTGGAATATCCGGCTGACGTGTATTCTGAAGCCGAACTGCGCGGCATCGTGATCGACGCCAAGCACACGTTCGAAGGCACGATGATGCCGTCCTTCTACAAGGATCGCGGCTACATCCGCCCGGGCATCGGGTTCACCAAGAAGCCCGCGACCGAGCCCCTGCCGCCGATTCTGACGGCGCAGGAGATCGAAGATGTCGTGGCCTATTTGCTGACACTGAAAGAATAGCGGTCCAAAGATTCGAGGAGAGAAAGATGAAGTTTACCAGACGTGAGACGCTGGCGATCGGAATGGGGGCAGCCGTTGCAGGCTTCATGCCATTCCAGGTTTCGGCCGCTGTCGATGACAATATCGCCGAGTTCACCGGTGGCGCGGCCATGGGCGAAGGTGGCGTGACGCTTACGGCGCCAGAGATCGCTGAAAACGGCAATACGGTTCCGATTTCCGTGGCAGCACCCGGTGCAGTGGCAATTGCGGTCTATGCGGCCGGCAACCCGACCCCGCCGGTCGCAACCTTCAACTTCGGACCGCTGGCCGGTTCGCAATCCGCATCGACCCGCATCCGGCTCGCCGGTACGCAGGACGTGATTGCAGTTGCGAAAATGGCCGATGGGTCCTTCGTGCGCACTGCCCAGACCGTGAAGGTCACCATCGGCGGCTGCGGCGGCTAAGAACAGGAGAACAAGAAAATGGCATCTGGAGTTAAACCCCGCGTCAAAGTTCCGAAGTCGGCCGCTGCTGGCGAGGTGATCACGATCAAGACGCTGATCAGCCACATCATGGAATCGGGAAACCGTAAGGATAGTGACGGCAATGTCATCCCGCGGTCGATCATCAACCGCTTTACCTGCGACTTCAACGGTCAGAACGTCATCGACGTGACGATGGAACCGGCGATTTCGACCAACCCATATTTCGAATTCGAGGCCACCGTGCCCGAAGCCGGTGAGTTCAAGTTCACCTGGTACGATGATGACGGGTCGGTCTACGAAGACGTCAAGCCGATCAGCGTTTGAATGTCCCAGCAGGGAGGGAACAGAATGAAGAATAATAAACTCCACCTTGCGGGCGCGATGGCATTGGCGAGTTTGGCCATGCCAGCGTTTGCTGGCCCGGATGGTGACAGCCTGGTGATCAATGGCGAAATCAACATTGTCACCGAAACGGCGGCTCCGGCACACATGGAAAATGTCGATACGATCTTTTCCGGCTGGCGTTTCCGGTCGGACGAAACCCAAGCCATGGAAATGGACGACTTCGACAATCCGGGTATGGTCGGTGTCGAAAACGCCATGGTGACCTGGGAGACCGTCGTCGGGACCGAGGAGAAATCCTGCGCTTCCTGTCACGGTACCCCGGAAGAAATGGCCGGCGTCAGGGCTGTCTATCCCAAGTGGAACGAGGCAGCAGGCGAGGTTCGCACCCTGCAGATGCAGATGAATGACTGTCGCGTGAACCGTATGGGCGCGGAAGCCTGGAAATACGATTCAGGGACCGCGATTGATATGGAGGCGCTTTTGTCATTCGTATCGCGCGGGATGCCGGTCAATGTTGCCATCGACGGTCCGGCGCAGTCGACCTGGGAGCTGGGTAAGGAAATCTACTATACCCGCTACGGTCAGCTGGAACTGGCCTGCTCGAATTGCCACGAGGACAATTACGGCAACCTGATCCGGGCTGACCATCTGTCCCAGGGGCAGATCAACGGGTTCCCGGCCTACCGGTTGAAGAACACCAAGCTGAACGCGGTGCATAACCGTTTCAACGGGTGCATCCGCGATTCGATGGCCGAGCCGTTCAGCGCCGGGTCCCCCGAGTTCGTCGCGCTGGAGCTGTATGTAGCTTCGCGCGGGAACGGGTTGTCGGTCGAAGGCCCGTCTGTCCGCAACTAAGCAATCGAGAAGCCCCGCCACGCATCTGCGCGGCGGGGTTTTTCTTTCAAATACATTCACTTATGTGCATTTATCTGCATCGGGTGGGAGGATAGACCATGATCTCGCGTCGTGATTTTCTGCAGGCCAGCATGGCCGCTTCGGCCATTGTCGGCGGGTCAGGGTTTGGCAATTGGTCCAGACTGGCGGCGCAGCAGGCGCTGAAGCAGGACCAGTTGCTGCAATTCGACACGTTCGGGAATGTGTCGATTATCCACCTGACCGACCTGCATGCGCAGTTGAAGCCGATCTATTTCCGTGAGCCGGAGGTGAATATCGGGGTTGGCGCCAACAAGGGCGTGATGCCGCACATCACCGGGGCCGATTTCCGCCGCGCCTATGGGATCGAGGATGGCAGCGCCAGCCATTATGCGCTGACCTATGATGATTTTTCCGCCCTTGCGGGGACCTATGGCCGGATGGGCGGGCTGGACCGCATTGCCACGGTCATCAAGGCGATCCGCGCGGACAGGCCGGATGCGATCCTGCTGGATGGCGGGGATACCTGGCACGGGTCCTATATGTGTTACCAGACCGCCGGGCAGGATGTGGTCAATGCGATGAACCTGTTGAAGCCCGATGCGATGACGTTTCACTGGGAATTCACGCTTGGGTCCGACCGGGTGCGCGAGCTGGTGGAGCAGGTCGAATATGCGGCGCTGGGGCAGAACATCTTCGATGCGGAGTGGGATGAACCGGCGGAAGATTTCCAGCCCTATCAGTGGTTTGAACGGGGTGGCGCGAAGATTGCGGTGATCGGGCAGGCCTTCCCCTATATGCCGATTGCCAATCCGGGCTGGATGTTCCCGGAATATTCGTTCGGCATTCGCGATCAACGGATGCAGGAGATGGTCGACGAGGTGCGTGGCGAGGGCGCGGATCTGGTCGTGTGTCTGAGCCATAACGGGTTTGACGTCGACAAGCAGATGGCCACGCGGGTCAGCGGGATTGACGTGATCCTGTCGGGGCATACCCATGACGCGCTGCCAGAGCCGGTCTTGTCGGGGGAGACGATCATCATTGCGACCGGTTCGAATGGCAAGTTCGTGAGCCGCGTCGATCTGGATGTGCGCGAAGGCCGGATGATGGGCTTCAAGCACAAGTTGATTCCAGTTTTCTCGGACGTGATCGAGGCCGATCCCGAGGTGGCCGCACAGATTGACGCGGACCGAGCGCCGCATGAAGACGCCATGCGCGAAGTGATCGGGCAGGCCGATGGGCTGCTGTACCGGCGCGGCAATTTCAACGGGTCATGGGATGACCTGATCTGCGATGCGTTGTTGGAAGAACGCGAGGCCGATATCGCCATGTCGCCGGGCGTGCGCTGGGGGCCATCGGTTCTGCCGGGGCAGGACATCACGCGTGAAGACATCTGGGGGGTCACGTCGATGACCTATCCCAACGCCTACCGCACCGAGATGACGGGCGAGTTCATCAAGGTGGTGATGGAGGATGTGGGCGACAACCTGTTCAACCCCGATCCCTATTACCAGCAGGGCGGCGACATGGTGCGGACCGGCGGGCTTGGCTACCGGATCGACATCACCAAGCCGCAAGGCAGCCGGATCACCGAGATGACGCTGCTCAAGACTGGCGAGGCCATCGACCCCGCCAAGACCTACCAGATCGCCGGTTGGGCCAGTGTCAACGAAGGCACCGAAGG
>JBNKYL010000142.1:0-8461 GCA_050300875.1 Paracoccaceae bacterium | reverse complement strand
CCCGGCCCTACCCGTTCTTCAATGGCGAAAATCCGCCCCATGACATCCCAGCGCTGGCCCGCGTCGTGCGCGTGGGCGACAACGCCTGGCCGATGGAACGCCTGCGCAACGCCGGAACGCTGACGGAGAACGGGGTCACGTTCAGCTGGGCCGCCGGTCAGGCATCCGCCCTGGATCACGTGAAAATCGCCCAAGGCAAGGATGTCGGCACCATCCGGGTGCGTGACGCCGATGGCCGCGACCTGCCCCATGATGTGATGTTCGCCTTCGCCTTCCATGCCTTCTGGCCGGACGGGCAATGGATGATCGGCGACTAGCCCGTCCGCTTGCCGAACAACGCATCCGCTTCGTCAAAGAAGCGTTCGCGCACGGCCGGACCTTCCATCATGATTTCATGCTCCAGCCCCGGCTGGACCACCAGCCGCCCGTTGTCCCAGCGCCCCATGACCGACCGAATCGCGCGTACATCGACGATGCGCTCATTGCCGCCCACGATGGTCAGGCAGGGCTGTTCGGCCGGTCCAAGCCGCCGCAGGTCATGCGTCTCGCGCAAAGCCTCGTAAAGCCAGTTCAGGCTCGGTCCCGCCAGGCCAATCCCGTCGATCTTGTGCATATGCTCGACCATATAGTCCCACATGTCGCGGTCGGTGGTCAGCATGTTGTCTTCATAGGCATCCGACAGCACGTAACTGGTCGCCGCCGTCGACGGCACCCGCCCCGTGGCATGGCCAACCGCATGGGCCAAAGTCGAAATCGTCCAACTGGCCAGCCGCAGATGTGGCTTGGCCGCGATCCCCCACATCGGGCCCGTGAACACCACCGCATCGAACGGCAGGTTCCGATGCAACGACCGCAATCCGATGCACCCGCCCATCGAATGCGCGACCAGATGATAGGGCTCCGGCACGCCGACTTCGTGCGCCAGCGCCAGCATTGCATCCACATCAAGCTGGAAGTCCAGGAACCGCCCCACATGGCCGATCATCGGATCGTCCAGCAGCCGGTCCGCCAGCCCCTGCCCGCGCCAATCGATCGACAGCACATCGAACCCGCGCGCGGTCAATCCCGCCGCAATGATCCCGTATTTCTCGACATATTCGGTGCGCCCCGGAAACAGGAACACCGTCCCACGCCTGCTGCCCGGCCAATGCGCGACGCGCAACCGAACCCCGTCCGCCGTGCGGACCCAGACGGCGCGGCCACCGTCGGGACCACGCGCAACGTCATTGAAAAGCGGGGCGTCGTCCGCCATCTTGCTTTACCCCAGCAGCGCCCCAAGCTGCATGGCCAGACCCATGTTGCCGTCGACCGACAACTTGCCCTGCATGAAGGCCGCCGTCGGGTCCAGATCGCCACCCAACATGTCGCGGAACGTGTCGGCATCTGCGGTCAGGGTCACGTCGGCTTCGTCATCGCCAGCCCGCGCGCCGCCACCATCCACCATGATCGCCCCTTCGCCGGTGATCACGAATTTCGCCACCGACGAAAATCCGCCCGACAACTTGGCATTCAGCGCTTCGACCGCCTGATCAATTGCAGTGCTCATCACATTTCCTTTTTCTGGGTCCAATTCACTCGCAAAGCTGCAGAATGCAGCTACATTAGCCACGATATGGATGGCTGTCTTAAAAAACTCAAATGTTACCTAGCGGCATTCCTGCTGCTGGCGGCCCCGGCCTTTGCGCAGGACGAAGCTGACCTGCTCAACCGGCTGAAATCGGCGGGCGCGGTCGAAGGCAAACAGATAGAACAGGAATTGTTGCTGATCTGGTCCCGCTCCGGGTCCGATGCGATGGACCTGCTGCTTGAACGCGGACGTCGGGCGCTGAACGAAGGCGACACTGAAGCCGCCATCGAACATCTGACCGCACTGACCGACCATGCCCCGGATTTCGCCGAGGGCTGGAACACCCGCGCGGTCGCGTTCTTTCAGGCCGGGTTGTTCGGCCCCTCGATGCGCGACATTGAACAGGCACTCATCCTGAACCCCAACCATTTCGGCGCGATGTCCGGCCTCGCCGTCATTTTGGAAGAAATGGGCCGCACCGGTCTGGCCCTTGAAATGCGCTACCGGATCGAGGCTATACATCCTTCCCGCTCCGGCCTAAGAGAGGCCATTGAAAGGCTGGAAAAACAGACCGGCGCGACGCTTTAGGACCAAAACCCCCGACATGCCACTCGATGCGCCCATAACTGCGGTTCTGGGACCCACCAATACCGGCAAGACGCATTACGCGATCGAACGGATGCTGGGCTATTCCAGCGGCATGATCGGCCTGCCGCTCAGGCTTCTGGCGCGCGAGGTTTATGACAAGGTGGCGGCCATCCGTGGCGCGGCCCAGGTCGCGCTGATCACCGGCGAAGAACGCATTATGCCCGACCGCCCCCGTTACTGGGTCTGCACGGTCGAAGCCATGCCACTGGATGTGGCTACCGACTTCCTGGCCATCGACGAGATCCAGCTTTCCGCCGATCCCGAGCGCGGACACGTTTTCACCGACCGGCTGCTGCGCGCGCGTGGCCGTCAGGAAACGCTGTTCCTGGGTGCCGACACCATGCGCAGCGCTATCCGCGCCGCCGTACCCGGCATTGGCTTCACCGGGCGCGAACGCCTGTCCCAGCTGGTCTATTCCGGCCAGACCAAGCTCAGCCGCATGCCTGCCCGATCCGCCGTGGTGGGGTTTTCGGCCGATAATGTCTATGCCACCGCAGAACTGATCCGCCGCCAAAAGGGCGGTGCGGCCATCGTCATGGGGGCACTGTCCCCGCGCACCCGCAACGCGCAGGTTGAACTCTACCAGAGTGGCGATGTCGATTTCATGGTGGCAACCGACGCTATCGGCATGGGCCTGAACCTCGACATCAATCACGTCGCCTTTTCGTCCTTGCGCAAATTCGACGGCCGCCGCATGCGCGACCTCTTTCCCCATGAACTCGGCCAGATCGCCGGCCGTGCCGGGCGCTTCACGAATGACGGCACCTTTGGCACCACGGGCGAAGCCGGCCCCCTGCCCGACGAAACCGTTGCCGCCATCACGGACCACCGCTATGCGCCGATCAAGAAACTGCAATGGCGCAACCATGACCTCGACTACACAAGCCCCGCCCGCCTGATCGCCTCGCTCGAAGCGGACGACCCGCGCGACTGGCTGGTGCGCGCCCGCGAAGCGTCCGACCTTGCCGCGCTGCGGGCCCTGAACGACAGCACCGATGTTGCGAACCGGTGCCGCACCGAACGCGACACGCGGCTCCTTTGGTCGGTCTGCCAGATCCCCGACTATCGCGGCATCTCGCCCACCGAACACGCCACCCTTCTGGAACGCATTTTCCTGGACCTGCACGAATTTGGCCGTGTGCCCGATGACTGGCTGGCGCGGCAGATTAAACGCATAGACCGGACAGATGGCGACATTGACACATTGTCGACACGTCTGGCTTTTATCCGCACGTGGACCTATGTCGCCCAACGCGATGGCTGGGTCGATGACGAAACCCATTGGCGCGGGGCCACCCGCGCGGTAGAAGACCGCCTGTCAGACGCCTTGCACCAGGCCCTGACGCAAAGATTTGTCGACCGGCGCACATCCGTGTTGCTGCGCCGGTTGAAACAGAAGGAGGCCATGTTGGCTGAAGTGGGAAACAACGGCGACGTTACGGTCGAAGACCAATTCGTCGGGAAACTGGAAGGCTTCCGGTTCCGCCAGGATGAAACATCTGGCAAGGACGAAGCCAAGACCCTGCGCGCCGCCGCCATGGCCGCGCTGAAGCCGGAATTCCACCTGCGATCAGACAAGTTCTACAACGCCCCCGATACCGAGATCGACTTCACCGATCAGGGCGGGCTAATGTGGGGCGAACATGCGGTTGGCAAGCTGGTCAAGGGCGACGAACCCCTGAAACCCCGCGTCCAGGCCTTCGTCGATGATGAAGCCGGTTCTGACATCGTCGAAAAGGTCCAGCGTCGTCTGCAGCACTTCATCGACCGCAAGGTGGCGAGCCTTTTCGAACCCATGCTCGATCTTTCCCGTGACGAGGCACTGACGCCCGCCGCGCGCGGCTTCGCCTTCCGGCTCAACGAACATCTGGGCATCGTCAAACGGTCTGACGTGGCAGACGAGGTCAAGGCACTCGATCAGGAAACCCGTGGGCTCTTGCGCAAACATGGCGTGCGCTTTGGACAGTACACGGTCTTTTTCCCGGCGCTGCTCAAACCCGCGCCGACGCGGCTGCGGCTGCTGCTCTGGTCGCTGAACGAAGGCCATGACGAATTTTCTACCGCTCCACCGCCGGGGCTCGTGACAATCCCTGTCGTTGACGTGCCCGATGGCTGCTACACCATGTCCGGCTATCGCCGCGCCGGCACCCGCGCCATCCGGATCGACATGCTGGAACGGCTGGCCGACATGCTGCGCGGCCAGGACAGCCGCGCAGGGTTCGAAGCCAACCCCGACATGCTGTCCATCACCGGCATGACACTGGATCAGTTCGCCGACCTTATGCAGGGCCTTGGCTATTCCGCTGAACCCGGCGAACGCGAAAAGGCGCGCGTCGAACCAGCCCCGCCTGCCGCGCCCGAACCGGCCGACCCCGACGCCCCGGCGCCGAACCCGATCACCGAAGAGGAATCGGTTCTGGCCCCACGCCCCGATCCCGATGCAGAACCGGCGGAAGAGACCGGCCCGGAAATGGAAACCTTCTACACCTTCCGCTGGGTCGGTCAGCCTCGCCCGCGTCAGGGCGGCAAGGGCCGCCCAAATCGCGGCGACGGCCAGCGCCAGGACCGGCCACGCAAAGGCGGCAAACCCGGCAAGGGCAAGCCCGGCCAGAAACCTGCGGGCCAGATGTCCGCGCGCCCCCCGCGCAAGGAAAAGAAGATCGACCCCGACAACCCCTTTGCCGCGGCGCTCATGGGGCTGAAAGACAAGCTTTGACCGACGTGCCACGCCAGACCATCCGGCTGGACAAATGGCTGTGGTATGCGCGGTTCTTCAAGACCAGGGGTCTGGCCGCCAAGCAGGTCAGCGGCGGCCATGTGCGCGTCAATGGCGACAAGGCCGCCAAACCGGCCCATTCCATCGGGCCCGGCGACGTTCTGACCTTCGCGCAGGGCCGCCGCATCCGCATCGTGCGCCTGATCGATACCGGAACGCGTCGCGGCCCGGCCCCCGAAGCACAGGCGCTCTATGACGACCTCAGCCCGGAACCGCCCGCGCCCGACCTGTCCGCGCCCAAACCGGATGGCAAAGGCCGCCCGACCAAGAAAGACCGCCGCGACATGACCGCCGCGCGCGAACTGCCGCTTGAATGATCGGACGCGCTGGACTAGCTAGTCCCCCGAAACAGACAGACCCGGTTGCCTCATGACCTATATCGTCAACGACAAATGTATCGCCTGCAAGTACACCGACTGTGTCGAGGTTTGCCCCGTGGATTGCTTCTACGAAGGCGAAAACATGCTGGTGATCCATCCTGACGAATGTATCGACTGTGGCGTCTGCGAACCCGAATGCCCCGCCGACGCGATCCGCCCCGATACCGAGCCGGACACGGAAAAATGGGTCGAGTTTAACCGCAAGTATTCCGAACTTTGGCCGGTCATCATCACCCGCAAGGATCCGCTGCCCGAAGCCGAAGAACGAGACGGCGAAGACGGCAAGCTGGAAAAGTATTTTTCCGAAGCCCCCGGCACTGGCGGCTAACTCCCCCGATTCGCCGCAGCGCCGCATAAATGGTGGCCATATTCCTGAGATTTTGCATGTATTTGCGTGGGCTTTGGCAGCTTTGAACGCCAAGGCTTTAAAATGCCCCAATTTTTTGGTATGATGGGTTCAATGCAAGCGCCGAAATGGGACGTAACGGCGCCCAAGTGAACCGCGAACTGGACAAATTGAAATTCTGGATCGGAACAGCACCCGGGACATGGCAACACATGGCCCTTGGGTGTTTTTGTCGCCGGTCGATCTGTGTGAAGGACAAAGTCAGATCATGAGTAAGAAGAACCTCGATTTCAAACCGAATGAATATGTCGTCTATCCCGCCCACGGGGTCGGACAGATCATCTCGGTCGAGGAACAGGAAGTCGCCGGCTTCAAGCTGGAACTTTTCGTCATCACCTTCGAAAAGGACAAGATGACGCTGCGTGTGCCCACCAACAAGGCCGTCGAGGTCGGGATGCGTTCGCTTTCCAGCCCCGATGTGGTGGCCCATGCGATGAAAACGCTGAAGGGCAAGGCCAAGGTCAAACGCGCCATGTGGTCGCGCCGGGCGCAGGAATATGAACAGAAAATCAATTCCGGCGACCTGATCGCCATTGCCGAGGTCGTGCGCGACTTGCACCGCACCGATGATCAGCGCGAACAATCCTATTCCGAACGCCAGCTCTACGAAGCAGCCTTGGAACGGCTGACGCGCGAAGTGGCCGCTGTTCAGGGCGATAATGAAAGCGACGCACAGCGCCAGGTCGACGACGTCCTGACCAGCCGCGCCGCCTGATCGTTTCTCCATCAAGAAAGAAAGGCCGGTCCCTTTGGGCCGGCCTTTTTCGCGCCTAGACGCTCGCCGCCAGCATCGCCAGCACGGCGATCTCGCCCAACTGCTGCGCAGCCCCCATCACATCGCCGGTCTGCCCACCGATCCGCGCACGTGCCAGAACCGCCAGCGCGAATGCCACGCCACCGGCCAGCACCCCCGCGAAGATCCCCGCAAACCCCGCCAACAGCACCGCCGCGATCAACGCCACCACGCCCCCCAAAATCACCGTATCCGGTTCCGGTTGTCCGTATCCCGCCGACAGCCCGCCCTCGCGCGCTGGCGCGACATAGGCCATGATCAACCCCATCGGCGCCCGTGACAGCGCGCCCGCTACAACCAGCGGCGCCACGACCCAACCCGCGCCGATCAGCACCACGATCGCTTGCCAGCGCAGCAGAACCGACAACACCAGCGCCAGCGTGCCGTAACTGCCGATCTGGCTGTCTTTCATGATCTCCAGCCGCCGGGCCGCATCCTGCCCGCCCCAGAACCCATCCGCACAATCGGCCAGCCCATCCTCGTGCATGGCCCCCGTGACGGCCACCATCACGGCCAAAGCCAGACCTGCCGCGATGCCCACCGGCAACCCCAGCGATTCGCCGACCACGGCGACCAAAGCGCCCAAAAACCCCACGATCCCGCCCGCCACCGGCCATGCCCAGGCCGACGCGATGCCGCGAAAATCCACCACCCGCACCGGCAGCCGGGTCAAAAGCGCCAGGGCCTCGCCAATATCCGACACCCGCATCCAGTCCGACCCTCGATCCGCCACGGCCACCCCCGTTTTGCCTTGCGATTTCCAGCCAAGCGATAAAGAACGACCCGCGATCATGCAATCTCGGGGGCTGCACATGCACGACTTCAAATCCTTCGCGGAAATCCAGTCCCTGTTTGCCGACCTGCCCAGCCCCGATGCTACCGCCCGGACTGCGGCAAGCGCCCGCAACGACCAGCTGACGAAGCCGCCCCATTCACTCGGCCGCCTGGAAGAGCTCGCCATCTGGTACGCGGGCTGGCGTGGCGACGACAAACCCATCATCGGCCACCCGCAGATCACCATCTTCGCGGGCAATCACGGTATCGCCTCGCTGGGCGTGTCTGCCTTCCCGGCCGAGGTCACGGTGCAGATGGTCGCTAATTTCGAACATGGCGGCGCAGCGATCAACCAACTCGCCAAGGCCGCGGGCGCGCAGATGGACGTCGTGGCGCTTGACCTCGATACTCCCACCGCCGACTTCACCCAAGGCCCCGCCATGGCGGAACCAGATTTCGCCCGTGCCTTCACCGCGGGCTGGACCGCAGTCGATCCGCGATCGGACCTGTTCGTCGCCGGCGAAATGGGCATCGCCAACACCACAGCAGCAGCTGCCATCGCCGCTGCCCTTTTCGGCGGCACTGGCGCGGATTGGGTCGGGCGCGGGACGGGCGTCGATGATGACGGGTTGGCGCTGAAAGCTTCCGTTGTCGACCAGGGTCTTGCTGCCAACCCGTCCCGCGACCCGCTACACGTGCTGGCCGCCCTCGGCGGACGCGAAATCGCCGCCATGGCCGGCGCCATGCTGCGCGCCCGGACGGAACGCATTCCCGTCATCCTTGACGGGTTCATCTGCACATCCGCCGCAGCTGTCCTGCACGCCGCCCATTCCGGTGCGCTGGATCATGCGGTCGCAGGCCACGTCTCTGCCGAAACCGCGCATGAAAAGCTGCTGTCTCACCTGGGCAAGGCCCCGATCCTGTCGCTGGACATGCGGCTCGGCGAAGGGTCCGGTGCCGCCGTGGCCATCAATGTGCTGAAATCAGCGCTCGCCTGCCATTCCGGCATGGCCACGTTCGCCGAAGCGGGGGTATCGGACAGCTAAGACGTATTGTCACATCTTCATGACAGGCCCTTTTAACCAACTTCTGACGACATATCTCTTGGACGGGCAAC
>JBNKYL010000141.1:0-4533 GCA_050300875.1 Paracoccaceae bacterium | reverse complement strand
TTTTCCCAGACATGCGGCTCGGGCGTGAACGGCGCCAGCCCCAACAGGGCCGCAACGATGATCAAGGTGCCCCATGGAAGAGAATCGAGAAAACGCATATCCGCCTCATCTGGTTACGTGTTGTGGGGGAAAGTGGCGCGGTTGACGGGGCTCGAACCCGCGACCCCCGGCGTGACAGGCCGGTACTCTAACCAACTGAGCTACAACCGCGCGTGAGGCGCCTTCTAGGGCCGATCAACAGGCAAGGTCAAGCGCGAAGATGCAGGTTTTTTGCAAAATCATTTCACGCCCTGCACCTGCTTGCCGCAATTTGCGACTGCCCCAGAAATTCCGCCAGAATTTCAATTGGCAAATGAACCCTTTTGGCCCCGCATATGGCCCGCAGCACGATATAGGAAGTGCAGACGCAGCTTCAACCATCTGCCTGCCTTGCCATTGGCACCCGACTGCCCGAATGTTCGCGGCGTTGCACGCGAAAAGGCAGGGCGATCGATGGACATCGAGATCAGGGTTTTTGACCGAATGATTACGACGCCGCCCGCAAATTATGGGAACGAACAGAAGGTGTCGGGTTGAGCGGAGCTGACGAAAAGGCCCCGATCTTGTCCTTTCTCGCACGCAACCCGGGGCTCAGTTTCGTCGCCGAATAGGATGGGCGGGTCGTCGGCACGATCCTTGTCGGCCATGATGGGCGGCGCGGGCTGATCCATCACCTCGCCGTTGCCGGGATCCACAGGCAGCAGGGGATGGGCAGAACTCTCGTTGAAGCTGGGCTCGCCGCCCTTCGCGCCGCGGGTATCGCGAAATGCCATCTTTTGGTCTTTGAAGAAAACGAAAGCGGTCGCGCATTTTGGGACGCCTTCGGGGCAACGCGCCGCGATGAATTGCGGACCTATTCCATCACGCTGGCCTGAATCAAAAACGCCCCGGAAAACCGGGGCGTTTGTGTTTGATCCGTCTCGCGGTTATTGGCCCTTCAGGCGCGTCACGCTGGTCAGCTTCATGATCGCCTTCTCGAAATACGGCTCGGACTGACCCTTGCGCACCTTGCGCAAGAAGTACTTTTCGAAACCGATCTTGGCCCAGTGCACCCACTTTCCTTCGGATGCCCAGTTCTTGTTGCGCGGCGGGTTCTGCGGCTGCGCAAGGAAGGCCACGCCACTGTCGCCGAAATCGGCCAGACAGAAAGCGTTCCAGGTCGGTTCGTGGCTCGGCTCGGCCCCGCGCAGGATCTGCGCGATGTTATGGGCGGTCGCGGATACCATGCTTTCGATCATGTAACCGGTTTTCGGCACACCAACCGCCACTGGGGTGGCTTCCAGCGGGGCAATCGCAATGCATACCCCGACCGAGAAGATGTTCTGGAATTTCGGGTTCCGCTGATGCTTGTCGACGATGACGAAGCCGCGCGGGTTCACCAGGCCCTCGATGCCACGGAGCGCCGGGATTCCCCGGAACGCCGGCAGCATCATGGAAAAGTTGAAGGCCAGTTCGTGCTTTTCCTTGTCCGACCCGTCGCTGTTGACCTCGGTCACATGCATCTTGCCGTCTTCGACCTTGTCGACCTTGGCATTGGTGATCCAGCGGATATGCCGGTCGCGCATTTCGCTTTCCAGCATCCCCTTGGTATCGCCAACCCCGCCCAGACCCAAATGGCCGACATAGGGTTCGGCGGTCACGAAGGTCATCGGCACCTTGTCGCGGATTTTCCGGCGACGCAGGTCGGTGTCCATGATCATGGCAAATTCATAGGCCGGACCGTAGCAGGATGCACCTTGGGCGGCGCCCACAACGATTGGGCCGGGGTTCTTGCAGAATTCTTCCCATTTCACGTTCGCCGCTGTGGCGTGATCGACCGTGCAGACCGACTGCGTGAAACCGTCATGCGGCCCCAGGCCTTCGATTTCGTCAAAGGCCAGTTCCGGCCCCGTGGCGATGATCAGGTAATCATAGGAAACCGACTGGCCATTCTCCAGCATCACCGTGCTGGCTTCGGCATCAAGCTTGGTCACGGCGCTGGCGATGAAGTCGATACCCTTCTTCTTCATGACCGGGGCCAGTTCGATGATCAGATCCGATTTCTGGCGCCAACCGACGGCGGCCCAGGGGTTCGAAGGCGTAAACTGGAAATAGGAATTATTGGAAATGACGGTAATCTTGTCTTCTTTGCGGGCTTCCTCCCGCATCTCGTAGGCCATGGGAACGCCACCGATCCCTGCCCCGAGAATCACGATATGGGCCATGCTTATTCCTCCCGATGGCGTCATTGATCGCGCACAGCAAAACTGAAAACGCGTAGCCTGCCAAGTGCTTTTCGGAAATTGCTAAAATATGCCGCATGGCGACGGAAAATTGCGCCCTTGCGAATCTCCTTGGGCGCAGCGAGCAAAATGCCGGAACGCTTCAGCGTTCCTGTCGTTGTCGGCGCCTTCGGCAGGCGAAGGTCAGGACGCCACCGGCGTCCCAATCAGCTGCAAAAAAATGTCTGTGGAAGTGCAACGGAGTCGGCACGGCCGAGCAGATACCACCGTGTTGATGGCCAGAGCCAAGTTCCTGAACGCCCTTGGCGATTGGTGATTGCGAGACATCATTCCTACTCTGTCCGTGCCCCCCCCCTCAAACTGAATGCGTTGGACACGGCTAAATAATCACCGAAAGGCCACACCTGTCGAAAGCACATCTGACCCGATGCGACCAATAACCTGCCTTCGCGTGCGAACCGGGCATCGGGCACCGAAATTTGACCCCGACCACCATTCCGCATAGGCATTGGGTTATTCTCCGTCCGCTTTGGGATACGCATGAACCTTAAACAGTTAGCGGAGACGCTCGGGCTGAGCCAAACCACGGTCAGTCGCGCGTTGAACGGCTACCCGGAAGTTTCCGAAAAGACACGCCACAAGGTCGTACACGCCGCCAGACTGCACGACTACCAACCCAATCCGCGCGCCAAGGGGCTTGCCACCGGCAAGGCAATGGCCATCGGGCATATCATCCCGATCTCGGGTCGCCTGGAAATGGTGAATCCGATCTTTGGCGACTTCATCGCCGGCGCGGGCGAAGTCTATTCAGGCGACGGCTATGACATGGTGTTGTCCCTGGTCAACATGGACGCTCAGGAACAGGCATATCGCAACATCAAAACGCGCGGTTCCGTCGATGGTGTCGTTATTCACGGCCCACAGACGAACGACCCACGCCTTCAGCTGCTTTCAGATATCGGCCTGCCCTTCGTCGTACATGGCCGGGCCGGTGACCTGACGACGCCCTATTCATGGGTCGACGTGAACAACCGCCGCGCCTTTCTGGACGCCACCGCTTTCCTGCTGGACCTCGGGCATCGCCGCATCGGGCTGTTGAACGGGCAGGAACATATGGATTTCGCCATTCGCCGCCGACAAGGGTTCGAAGACGCTTTTCGAGATTGCGGCCTTGCGCCCGACCGCAAGCTTATGGCTACAGGCGAAATGACCGAAAGTTACGGCCATAAGGCCGCCCGTGCCATGCTGGCCCTACCCGACCGGCCCACGGCTTTCGTGGTCTCGTCCATCATCACTGCCTTCGGCGTGCGCCGCGCCATCGAGGAAGCCGGCCATGCCCTTGGCCGCGATATCTCGGTCGTTACGTTCGACGACGATCTGTCCTATCTGCAGAACGAGGCCGACATACCCGTCTTTACCTCAACCCGGTCATCGGTGCGCGCCGCGGGCGAGGCAGTTGCCCGCATGCTGCTTGACCAGATCGCCAATCCCGGCCTGCCGCCAGACACGCTGCTGCTGGAAGCCGAACTGATCATCGGCACCTCAACGGGCCCCGCGCCTGCCGCCTGAAAGGGAATGGTGGGTGATGAGAGACTCGAACTCCCGACATCTTCGGTGTAAACGAAGCGCTCTACCAACTGAGCTAATCACCCGTGATCGGGCCACCCTTTAGCGCCTGCCCACCAATGGGGCAAGGCCGGATCGCTCACAGCGCCAAAATATCCGCGACCCCATCCCGGACCCTGTGAATGATCCCCTGCCCGCCCGGCAAATCGGCGATGCCACCCTGCCCGAGACCCAGCACCAGCGCCCGCATCACCCGGCTGGTGATCCCGTGTGTCACCACGACTGCAGGCGCCGTCAATTCGTCCAGCCAGGCCTGAATGCGACCGCTGAACCGGGCAAAATCTTCGCCCTCACGCGTGGCAAAATGCCATTCGAACGGCCCCTTCCCGTCGAACACATGCGGATGGGCGTGGATCGCGTCTTCCAGGGTCATGCCTTCGATTTCGCCCACGCAAACCTCTGTCAGCCGCTCATCCGGGATGGCGTCGTCGAAATGGCCCTCCAGCGCGATTTGCGCGGTTGCGCGCGTGCGCCCCAAAGGACTGACCCAAGCCCGGTGTTCTGGGGTCAGGTCACAACGGGCCAACAGCCGGTTCAGGTCCCGCGCCTGCTGGCGCCCCAGATCCGTCAAGGCGCTGTCGTGGTGGCCTTGCATGATCCCCGCCCGGTTCCACTCCGTCTGTCCGTGACGGATGATCAGAAGTTC
>JBNKYL010000140.1:0-9305 GCA_050300875.1 Paracoccaceae bacterium | reverse complement strand
CGACCCCACGCGCACGTTCAGACAACACCGCGCGATAGCCAGCGATCAGCCCGCGTCGTTCTAGATCCTGCACGCGGCGCAGGCAGGCCGATGGTGAAAGCCCGACCTTATCGGCCAACACCGCATTGGCCATACGTCCGTCGCGCGACAGTTCACGCAATATCCGGGCGCTGATTGCGTCCACATCAACGTTTTCTTGCGCGATTTCCATGTGGACCCGAATCTTTGCAACAACTCAGCGTCAGGATAGGCGCAATGATTGCAACCATGTCAACCGAGCTTTTCATTGCCTTCCTGGCTTTCGCCTTCGTCTCTTCGGTCACGCCGGGGCCCAATAACCTGATGCTGATGGCGTCGGGTGCCAATTTCGGATTTGCCCGGTCCATCCCGCATATGCTGGGCATCGGCATCGGGTTTACCTTCATGATCGTGGTGGTCGGCGTAGGACTTGTCGGGATCTTCGACATTTACCCGATCAGCTACACGATCCTGAAGGTCGCGTCGGTCACCTATCTGGTGTGGCTTGCCTGGAAGATCGCCCACGCAGCACCGCCGGGGTCGAGCGAGGCAACCGGCAACCCGCTGACCTTCCTGCAAGCCGCCGCGTTTCAGTGGGTCAACCCCAAAGCCTGGGCGATGGCACTGACAGCGATCAGCGCATATGCGCCTGGCACGGATATCGCGGCGGTTGCCTTGGTTGCGATCATTTTCGGGCTGGTCAACATCCCCACCGTGTCGATCTGGACCATCATCGGACGTGAAATCCGCCGGTTCCTGACCAATCCTGCCCGCTTGCGCACCTTCAACTGGACCATGGCGGCGCTGCTTGTCGCCTCGCTCTTCCCTGTCCTGCTGCCGCATGGGTGAACCAAGGCTCACCTTTCCGTCGGTTCAATTTCCAACTGCAATTCTGCGTCGCGACTCACGACCGGATCGAAGGCCTTTTCGCGCACCATGTGCAACGCAATCGGCGCGTCCTTGGTCAAACGAAACTGCAAAACCCTGGTCGCCGATCCGCCAACACCCGGCGACAGGTCGTCATAGGCGTCGGACACCAGATCGAGGCCGGGAATATCCGGCAACTGCCAGACGACGGCCGTCCCGGGTATTTCCGGCAGCCGTAATTCGATCAAAGCACCGGGTGCGACGGGGACCTTGCGGCCCCCGTCATCCAGCGTGATGATCACGCCGGGTTCTTGGGTGTTACCAGACATAGATCTCGTGGATCTTGTTGTCGGCACCGATATTGACATTGACGGTGCTGTTGAGCGTTTCGGCATGGCTCGCCAGCATCACCAGCGACAGAAACGCGCTGTCATTGGTGTCTTCGATCTTGCGCCAGCCCAGGCCCGACACCGCCGCATAGGCGTTGCGGCTGGATGAATTGCACCACATGGCGGTGATCTTCTTGCTGTTGTGCCAGGCGGTGATGGCCTGATCTTCGGTCACGGCCGTCACGTCGTCAGGCGGTGACATTGCCGGGGTCGACGTGCTCCTGATGCCGGTTTCCTGCAACAGGGCTTCCAGGTCATAGGAAGGCGCGCCAGTCGCCGATGCGGCAGCTTCCGACTTCATGGCTGCGGGTTCCTGTGCAGGGGCTTCTGCGGTTTTCGTCTTGGACATGTTTTTCTCCAATATTTTCAGATTGCTGGGGTACGTGCAATTACAGCACGTATGCTTCCAGGATCTTGTTGCCGTCGATCAGGGCATTGACGTTGCGATTGCCCGCCTTTGCGCCGATCAGTTCCGTCAGCATGGCGTGTTGCTGGACGTCGCTGGTTGTCGTCAGCTTGCGCCAGCCGGTGCCTTGAAGATGCACCCAGGCATTCCGGGCATTGTCATTGGCCCAAAGCCCATTGACCTTCTGACTGGTCGCCCAGGTCCGAAGCGTCACTGCATTGGCACCGTAGGGCCCATACCATGTGTCAATCTGGCATTGGCCGTAGGCGATCTTGAAGAACCCGCCTTCGCCCCAGTTGGTGCCCCAGCTGTTCTTGCAGATCCACGCGCCCAGACTGTCGGAGTAACCGACGATCTCGACGCAGTGCCCACCAGCGGCGTTGCCGGACACGTGGCGATAGACGCCGGACCGATAGCTGAAGAAGTCCTGGTAGACGATGAAACAGCCCGTCACGGAACCGCGGGTTGCGATCCAGTTCTTGATGGCCGCACGACCGCTGAGCTTTGTCTTGCCAGTCACCTTGGCGATGTTGTTCTGCCAACCGGACGGGACGGCACAGGCCTGCTGGTTGCCGGTATAGGGATAGACGCTTTCCAACGTCACGCCTTTGTCCTTGGCCTTGTCCAGCGCCTGATCGGGGAACCAGCCGTTCGCACAGGTCCGGCCCTCTTCACCGCCATGGCAATAGAACAGGTGTGCCTCGGACAGATCCAGCTTGTTGGTGTCGCTGTTGATGGACCGCTGATAGGTGGTTTCCATCACCGCCGCGACGCCATGGGCCACACAGGACCCGCAACCGCCCTGGTTTTTCACATTCGTGGTGAAATTCTTGCCATTGACGTTGCGATGGTCGAACGCAGGCGGCGCACCAATTCCGCTTTCTGCCGCGATCGCTTCGGCGGTTATGGGCACCGCAGCGGCATCGGCAGCAATGGCCGCTTCCAGCGTCATCGCACCGGGGGGCGGGACAAAGCCCAGCCGGACTTCCCTTTCCGTTTCGGTCAAAAGGGCCATGGACGTGTTTTCGTCCATCTCCCAAGGTGAACCCGCTTTCTTCAGTTCACTTTTAAGTAGCTTCAGGTCGAGTGCTTCGGCCATTTCAATTCCTCCATTGAAATGTCACCCAGTCCCCGCAGACTGATAAAATCATAGCAGAACCGCCGCGCGATAATCGTCGCGCACAGCCCCCAAACTTTTGAAATAGCACCCAGTTGATTGGCGTCCCGGGTTCTGCAAATTTACCCGATAACACTTCTGAATTAGCACAAATCCCGCAATTCAGGAAGTAAGGTTAACATGACCTTTTGAATATCGGACTTTTTCCGCTTATGGCTTGGGCAGTAAATGCCAGGGACCGGTCCGTTGACGTCAGACCAAATCATTCTTTTCAGCCTCTTCTTTGCCGTCTTCGCCTTGCTGATCTGGGGCCGGTTTCGTTATGACCTTGTGGCTTTCACGGCACTGATGGCCGGGGTTGTACTGGGCGTCGTGCCCACCAAGGATGCCTTTTCCGGCTTTGGCCATCCGGCCACGTTGGTCGTGGCCCTGGTGCTGGTCGTCTCCGCAGGCCTGGTGCGGTCTGGCGCGGTCTTTCTCATCACCCGGACGCTGATCGACAGCGGCCGCGCATTGGGCGCGCATATCGGGTTGATGGGCGTCGTGGGTGGTGTTCTGTCTGCCTTCATGAACAACGTGGCCGCACTGGCGCTGTTGATGCCGGTAGACATACAGACCGCACGCAAGGCGGGTCGGTCGCCTTCCCTTTCGTTGATGCCCCTTTCATTCGCCACGATCCTGGGCGGCATGGCCACGCTGATCGGCACACCCCCCAACATCATCATCGCCTCGATCAGGCAGGATGCGCTGGGGGAACCCTTTTCCATGTTCGATTTCGCACCGGTGGGCGGGCTGACGGCGCTGGTCGGCCTGGCCTTTGTCGCGCTGGTCGGCTGGCGGCTTATCCCGGCGCGCGACGACGAAGACGGCGCGCTCGACGAGATTGGCGCCTATATCGCCGAACTGACGATCCCCGCCGAAAGCAAGCTGATCGGGCAACGCGTCGGAGACCTCTACGAGGAAGCCGAAAAGAACGATGTCACCATCCTTGGCCTGGTGCGCGACGGCAAGCGCCGCTACGGCGCGCAGAAAAGCACCGATCTCGTCGCCACCGACGCCTTGGTGATCGAGGCGACGCCCGAGGCGCTGGATGAATTCCGCGTTGCCCTGAAACTGGATTTCGTCGACCCGGCCCGAAAGGAACACCTGGACGCATCAGGCGCCGGGTTGCGCAAGGTCGAGGTCGTGGTCACTGAAAACTCGCGCCTGCGCGGCAAGACCGCGCAAGCTGTGGGCCTGTCATGGCGCCAGCGCACGGTTCTGCTGGGAATATCCCGACAAGGCAAACGCATCACCAAGCAGGTGCGCAAGACGACGATCCGCAGCGGCGACATCCTTTTGCTTTTGACACCCGCCGATGGCGCCGATCACGTGGTGGACTGGCTGGGTTGTCTGCCGCTGGCAGATCGGGGCCTGTCGGTCACGGAAAATACCAAGGTCTGGATGGCCATTGGCCTGTTCGCCGCCGCTGTCATCGCGGCCAGCCTTGGCTTGATGTATTTGCCTGTCGCGTTGGGGCTGGTGGTCGTGGCCTATGTGCTGGCCCGCATCGTGCCCTTGTCGGAACTATACGACCATATCGAATGGCCGGTCGTTGTGCTGCTGGGATCGATGATCCCGCTCGGCGCCGCCCTGGAAACTTCGGGTGGAACCGAACTGATCGCGAACGCGCTGGTGGGCGTCACGCAAGGCCTGCCGGCCTGGGCCATCCTGACCGTGTTGATGGTGGTGACCATGACGCTTTCGGATGTGCTCAACAACACGGCGACAGCCATCGTGGCCGCGCCGGTCGGCATCCAGATGGCGCAATCGCTGGGCGTCAGCCCCGATCCGTTCCTGATGGCGGTTGCCGTCGCCGCCAGCTGCGCCTTCCTGACGCCGATCGGGCACAAGAACAACACCCTGATCCTTGGCCCAGGCGGGTATCGGTTCGGGGATTACTGGCCGATGGGCCTGCCGCTGGAAATCATCGTCATCGCCACCTCGATCCCGCTGATCCTGATATTCTGGCCGCTTTAACAGCCAGAGCCCGATCATGGGCCGACCCGCAGTTTGGGCGCGTGCACCCTAGAGCGGCCAGAAGAACGGGATCAGTGCCGAGGCGATCAACCCGACGGACAGGTTCAGCGGGATGCCTACGCGCAGGAAATCGGTGAACCGATACCCGCCCGGCCCATAGACCATCATGTTGGTCTGATAGCTGATCGGCGTGGCGAAGGTCGCGCTGGCAGCCACCATCACCGCCACCACCAGGGGTCGCGGATCGACGCCAAGCGACAGGGCCAGGCCGATGGCTACGGGCGTGACCACCACCGCCACCGCATGGTTGATCAGTTCCGACAACACCGATGTCAGCAAATAGACCGCCCAGACGATCAGGAACGGCGACAGCCCGGTGATATGGGGCGCTAGTTGCCCCACGATCAGTTCGATCGCGCCGCTGGTTTCCAGCGCTGTCGCCACGGCCAGCATCGCAAAGATCAGCGCCAGCAGCCGACCGTCGACAAAGGAAAACGCCTCGTCACTGTCGATGCAGCGGGTCAGGAAAACGACCGCCATCGCCAGCACCGCCAACATCAGGATCGGCGCCACGCCCAGCGCCGCCAGCACGACGATGCCCGCCAGCGCCGCCAACGCTATCGGCGCGTGGCTACGCCGGTAAGCGCGCGCGGTGGGTTTGGACACGTCGACCATGTCCATATCCACCGAAAGGCGTTGGATATCCTCAGCCGCCCCTTCCAGCAGCAGCGTGTCGCCGACATGGACCACCAGATCATCCAGCTTCTGCCCGATATTCTGGTTCCGCCTGTGCACCGCCAGCGGATAAACCCCATAGCGCCGCCTGAGCCTGAGCGAGCCCAGCGACCGGCCGACCATCTTGCAGCCCGGCGAAATCAGCACTTCGACAGTGGTCGTCTGCACCGATGAAAGTTTGTCCACCATGCGGACCTGCTTGGACTGCTGGAGCCCCAGAATTTCGGTCATGGCCGACCGCAGCACGATCCGGTCCCCCGGTTCGATCACCACGCCCGACAGGTCGCGCCGCAGCGAGGCATCGCCGCGAAGAACGTCGATCAGGCGCACCCCGTCGCGGCGGAACAGATCAACCTTGGCCACCTCCTGCCCCACCAATGCGCTGTCTTCGGGGATCGCCACCTCGGTGAAAAACTTCATCAGCGACCTGCTATCGGACAGAAGATCAGCCATGGAATCGCGGGCGGGCAATAGCCTCGGCGCCACAAAACGCAGGTAAATCCCTCCCCAGACGACAAGGATGACGGCCAGTGGCGTCACCTCGAAGATCGTGAAAGGCGCCAGCCCGCTGGCCCGCGCAACCCCATCAACCAGCAGGTTGGTGGACGTGCCGATCAGTGTGCAAGTCCCACCCAGGATTGCAGCATAGCTCAGAGGGATCAGAAGCTTGCTGGCCGAAACTCCGATCTTGCGCGCCAGTTGCACGAAAACAGGGATCATCACAACAACGACTGGCGTGTTGTTAACGAAGGCCGAGGCGACGACCACCAGCAGCATCAACCCGGCCACCGCCAAACCGGGCCGCGTGTCGGCCTGGGCTTCGGCCAGTCGCGTGAACCATTCCAGCGCGCCGGTGCGCACCAGCGCCCCCATGACGATGAACATGGCAGCGATGGTCCATGGTGCAGGGTTCGACAGAATATGCAGCGCATCATCATAGGGCAGAAGCCCCAGCGCCAGCAACACCGCCGCCCCGGCAATCGCCACAACCTCGGCAGGATAGCTTTCGCGTATGAACAGCACGAACATCGCCGCGATCACGATCATCGCCAGAATCGCGTTGCCGTCAGGTCCAAGGGACAAATAGGATGCCATGCGCGCCGCCGCTTGTTCAGGCGTCATTGTCGCCGATGGCGGGCGCCGCTTCAAGCGTTTCGCGGCGCCGCGGCTGAACGAGAGCCACCCCAGCCAGGATGATCACAAGTGCCACCCACACGCCGCCGGAATACCGTTCGCCCAGCAGTGCCATGGCCCAAACGACACCGAAACCTGTCACCAGATATCCGACCTGCGCGGCAAAGACAGATCCGGCCACGCCGATCAGCCATACATACGTGGCATAGACGACCGCATGGATACTGGCCGACCCGATCAGCGCCCAATCAGGCCGGGACAGCGGAAAGCCGGGTGTGATCCAGCTGCCTGTCGCCACCGCCAGCGGCGCGGCAAGCACCAAACCGACCAGCGACGCCCCCAATAGCACCTGAATGGCATCGGCCCCGAACGTGCCCCATCGCGCCACGACGTTGCCTTCCAGCCCATAGAATGCCGGCGCGATCAGTGCCACGCCGATCCAGGGCAGCAAAGCAGGATCAGGCAAGCTGGCACCGGGCTCCATCAACACGATGATGCCAACCAGCCCAAGCGACAGCCCGCCTAGACGCAGCCAGGAAAACCGATCATTGCCCATGGCCAGCGCGATGGGAAAGGCAAACATCGGCACCGTGGAAATCAGGATCGACAGGAAACCGGATGGCAGGTGGCGCGCCGCCTCGTATCCGGCGGCATTGGGTAGCAGCGTGCCGATCAGCGCGATGATGACGTAGAGCTGGACATGCTGGCCACTCAACGGCAACCCGCGCCGGGTGACCAGACAAAAACAGGCGAGGATTACCGCACCAATGGCGAATTGCCAGAAGACCAGCCCGAAATGCCGGTACCCTTCAGACACCGCGATCTTCGTCAACGGCTGCGTCAGGCCCCAGCCTGCGCCCATCACCACAAGAAGGGAAAGCGCCTGGGCGCGGCTCATGCAGGCCCCGATTGTTCCAGCGTGCCGCCGTGGCGCACCGGCGCAACGGCCACGGCCTTGCCGGTACGATCATCGGTTTCGACGAACAGACCTGATAGCGTCGCTTCACCCGCCGCCGGGCTGAACCGATCCTTGACCATGCCCGTCACGAAACGACGCAGGGGCTCGGCCTTGTCCATGCCGATGACCGAATTGTAGTCGCCGCACATCCCGGCATCTGTCATATATCCGGTCCCACCCGGCAGGATCATCGCGTCACCTGTCGGCACATGGGTATGCGTGCCAACCACCGCGCTGGCCTTGCCGTCGCAGAAATGCCCGACAGCCATCTTTTCGGATGTGGCTTCGCAATGAATGTCGATGAATGACGCGTTGACCAACCCGCCCAGCGGATATTTCCGCAGCAGCCCTTCCAGTTCGGAAAACGGGTTGTCGAACGCGCGTTTCATGAACACCTGCCCAAGAACCTGCGCCACCAGGATCTTGCGCCCGCCCGGCGCGTCGAAGACACGCGCGCCGTGGCCCGGCGCGCCTTTGGCATAGTTCAATGGCCGCAAGACGCGCGGCTCGGTGCCGATGAAACCCATCATGTCGCGCTGGTCGAACGCATGATCGCCCAGCGTGATGCAATCGGCCCCGGCCTCCAAGAGCGCCTTGGCGTGGCTGCCCGACAGTCCCACGCCCGAGGTCGCGTTTTCGCCATTGACGATGACGAAATCCAGCCGCCATTCCTTGCGCAAACCGGCAAGATTTTCGGTGATGGCCCGCCGCCCGGCCCGGCCCACCACATCGCCTAGAAACAGTATTCTCATGCCCACACCCGTATGCGCAGCGATGGCCAAGCGCAAGACGTGGACATGACGCGCGGATTGGCCCTATCGACACAACCCTTCTGGCCCTATAAGCCCGCGCCAAGCGGCGCGATAACAGGCGTCGAACCCTTCAGGAGTGCGCCCCCATGTCCACCACAATCGCCCCCAACGATATGTCCGCGATCATCGAAGCCGACCGCGCCCATATCTGGCACCATCTGTTGCAGCACAAGCCCTTGGAAACGAACGATCCGCGCATCATCGTCGAAGGCAAGGGGATCAATGTCTGGGACGCGACGGGCAAGGAATATATCGACTCGGTATCGGGTGGGGTCTGGACCGTGAACGTCGGCTACGGCCGCGAACGCATCGCCAACGCCGTGCGCGACCAGCTGGTACAGATGAACTATTTCGCACAGACAGCAGGCTCGATCCCCGGCTCGCGCTTTTCCGAACTCCTGTTGTCGAAAATGCCTGGCATGAGCCGCGTGTATTTCGCCAACTCCGGGTCTGAGGCCAATGAAAAGGTCTTCAAGATGGTGCGCCAGATGGGCCACCAGCATCACGGCGGCAAGAAGACCAAGATCCTGTATCGCGACCGCGATTATCATGGCACCACCATCGCCTGCCTGTCCGCGGGTGGCCAGCAGCAACGCAACTACGACTACGGCCCCTTTGCGCCGGGCTTCATCGAGGTGCCCCATTGCCTGGAATACCGCGCCCAGTGGGACGTGGAAAACTACGGCGAACGCGCGGCGGACGCGATAGAAGAAGTCATCCTGCGCGAAGGCCCCGACGAAATCGGTCTGCTTTGCCTTGAACCTGTCACCGCGGGCGGCGGCGTCATCACCCCGCCGCAGGGTTATTGGGACCGCGTTCAGGAAATCTGCAAGAAGTACGACATCCTGCT
>JBNKYL010000139.1:0-5022 GCA_050300875.1 Paracoccaceae bacterium | reverse complement strand
GGCTGGAAGATGCAGCTTTGGCGCTGGAAACGCTGGTGCCTGTCGATATTGCCGGGCTGGCGGAAGGCCGCCAGCGATACGCGCTTTTCACCAATGAAAACGGTGGGATACTCGATGACCTGATGGTCGCCAACAAGGGTGATCACCTCTTCCTGGTCGTCAATGCCGCCTGCAAGGCCGCCGACATCGCCCATCTGCGTGCCCATCTGTCCGGCACCTGCGAAATCGAAGAAATCACCGACCGCGCCCTGATCGCCCTGCAAGGTCCGAAAGCCGCCGACGTGCTGTCCACGCTTGGACAGGTCGGCGACATGCGTTTCATGGATGTGGCCGATGTAACATTCGGCAAGGCCGCCTGCTGGGTGTCCCGATCCGGCTACACCGGCGAAGACGGCTATGAGATTTCGGTGCCGAACCAGTTCGCCGTGCAATTGGCGATGGATATCTGGAAGGCAATCCCCGGCGTGGTCGAACCCATCGGCCTGGGCGCCCGCGACTCGCTCCGTCTGGAAGCCGGGCTTTGCCTTTACGGCAACGATATCGACGAAACCACGTCCCCGATCGAAGCCTCGCTGACCTGGGCCATCCAGAAAGCCCGCCGCACGGGTGGCGCGCGGGCAGGCGGCTTTCCCGGCGCCGATCAGATCTTGTCTGAACTGGCCGACGGCCCGACCCGCCGCCGGGTCGGATTGCTGCCCGAGGGCCGCGCACCGATGCGGGCAGGGACAGAACTCTACACCAGCGAAACCGCCGAGACCCCCATCGGCACCGTCACGTCTGGCGCCTTCGGCCCGACGATCGAGGCGCCGATGTCGATGGGCTATGTCGCCGCCGACCACGCCTCCACCGGCACCACGCTTTTCGGCGACGTGCGCGGCAAGCGCATGGCCGTCAAAGTGGCCGACATGCCCTTCACGCCCGCGAATTTCAAACGTTAGGTTCAACAGGAGAAACCCCAACATGAAATACACCGAAGAACACGAATGGCTGCGCGTCGAAGGCGATCTTGTCGTGGTCGGCATCACCGAACATGCCGCCGAACAGCTGGGCGATATCGTCTTCGTCGAACTGCCCGAGGCGGGAACGACGGTCAGCAAGGATGACGAGGTCGTGGTGATTGAATCGGTCAAAGCCGCCTCCGACATCCTTGCCCCGCTGGACGGCGAAATTGTCGAGGTCAACGAGGCGCTCGCCGACGATCCCGGCAAGGTCAACGAAGACGCGATCGGCGATGGCTGGTTCTTCAAGATGAAGCTGGACGACATGTCCGCGCTCGACGATCTGATGGACGAAGCCGCCTACAACAAGATGATCGGCTGATGCATGTTCGCCGGATCACCGCCAATCTTCATGCGCCTGATCCCGC
The DNA here is from genome assembly GCA_050300875.1 of Paracoccaceae bacterium. GTDB lineage: Bacteria > Pseudomonadota > Alphaproteobacteria > Rhodobacterales > Rhodobacteraceae > CBDCFL01. The sequence continues at coordinate 3,656 of JBNKYL010000139.1, read as the reverse complement.
TGCTCTTGCCAGATTCTATTCCGACGTTTTCCAGCTGGGGACCCTGATGGATCTGGGTTGGATTGCGGCCCTTGGTGCGGAACGCCAGCAGGCTGCAAGCCTTCAACTAGCCTCGGAAGGCGGGTCGGGCACGCCGCTGCCCTGCTTGTCAATCGAAGTGGATGATCTGGATCAGGCCCATGCCAATGCTACCGCAGCAGGGGCCGATATTACATATGGCCCCGTAACCGAACCCTGGGGCGTCCGCCGTTTCTATTTCCGTGATCCGGCGGGCAACCTGATCAACGTCGCCACCCATACCCACGAGGCCTGACATGCCATTCACCCCCACCGATTACCTGCCATACGATTTCGCCAACCGCCGTCATATCGGCCCAAGCCCGGCGGAAATGGACGAAATGTTCAAGGTCCTGGGAGTTTCTTCGCTGGACGAGCTGATCGACCAGACCGTGCCGAAGGATATCCGCCAGACCGAGCCGCTGGATTGGGGGCGCACCAAGTCTGAACGCGGTTTCCTCTATGAAATGCGGCAGGTGGCGAAGATGAACCAGGTCTTCACCACCATGATCGGGATGGGCTTTCACGGCACCGTCACCCCGCCAGCGATCCAGCGCAACATCCTTGAAAACCCGGCCTGGTACACGGCCTATACGCCCTATCAGCCAGAAATCAGCCAGGGCCGTCTTGAGGCGCTGCTGAACTACCAGACGATGGTCACCGACCTGACGGGGCTGGACGTGGCCAATGCCTCGCTGCTGGACGAGGCGACGGCCGCCGCCGAGGCGATGACGATGGCGCAGCGCGTCGCCAAGTCGAAGGCCATCGCGTTCTTCATCGACGAAAACTGCCACCCGCAGAACATCGCCGTCATTCAGACCCGTGCAGCACCCCTGGGTATTGAATGTATCGTCGGCAACCCCGCCGACATGGACGCCAGCGCGGTCTTTGGCGCGATTTTCCAGTATCCCGGCACCTATGGCCACTTGACCGACTTCACCCCCCATATCGCCGCCCTGCATGGCGCCGGCGCCATCGGCATCGTCATCGCCGACCCACTGGCGCTGACGCTTCTGAAGGAACCGGGCGCCATGGGGGCCGACATCGCGGTGGGTTCCACCCAGCGCTTCGGCGTACCGATGGGGTTCGGCGGGCCATCGGCGGCCTACATGGCCTGCAAGGACGCCTATAAACGCAACATGCCCGGTCGCATCGTCGGCGTGTCCATCGACGCGCGCGGCAACCCCGCCTACCGGCTGTCGCTGCAAACCCGCGAACAGCATATCCGCCGTGAAAAGGCGACCTCCAACGTCTGCACCGCGCAGGCGCTCCTGGCCGTCATGGCGTCCTTCTACGCGGTTTTCCATGGCCCCGAGGGCCTGAAAGCCATCGCCCAGCGCATCCACCGCAAGGCCGACCGGCTGGCCCGTGGGCTGGAAGCGGGCGGTTTCACGGTCGAACCCGAGTTTTTCTTCGACACGCTCACCGTCGATGTCGGCCCCATGCAGGGCGTCATCTACAATGCCGCGCAGGCCGAACGCATCAACCTGCGCAAGATCGGCACCACCAAGCTGGGCATGACCGTCGACGAAGCCCTCCGCCCAGGCAATATGGAAAGCGTCTGGAAGGCTTTCGGCCTGTCCTTCACCCGCGACGATTTCCCGGCCGATTACCACCGTATCGACCCGGGCCTGGTGCGCGAAACGTCCTACCTTCAGCACCCGGTCTTCAACCATAACCGCGCCGAAACCGAAATGATGCGCTATATGCGCCGCTTGGCCGACCGCGACCTGGCGCTGGATCGCGCGATGATCCCGTTGGGATCCTGCACGATGAAACTGAACGCGGCGGCGGAAATGATCCCGCTGTCCTGGTTCGAGTTCGCCCATATCCACCCCTTCGCGCCGGCCGAACAGACGCAAGGGTACAAGCTGATGATCGACGACCTGTCCGACAAGCTTTGCCAGATCACCGGCTACGACGCCTTTTCCATGCAACCCAATTCGGGTGCGCAGGGCGAATATGCCGGGCTTCTGACCATCGCTGCCTGGCACCGGGCGCAGGGGCAGGGCCACCGCGACATCTGCCTGATCCCCATTTCCGCCCACGGCACCAACCCCGCGTCGGCGCAAATGGCCGGCATGAAGGTCGTGGTCGTCAAATCCGCCGAAAACGGCGATATCGACCTGGCCGATTTCCGCGCCAAGGCCGAAGCGGCGGGCGACAACCTGGCCGCCTGCATGATCACCTATCCGTCCACCCACGGCGTTTTCGAAACCACGGTGAAAGAGGTCTGCGCTATCACCCATGAATTCGGCGGTCAGGTCTATATCGACGGGGCCAACATGAACGCCATGGTGGGCCTGTCGCGCCCCGGCGATCTGGGCGGCGATGTCAGCCACCTGAACCTACACAAGACATTTGCCATCCCGCATGGCGGCGGCGGCCCCGGCATGGGGCCGATCGGGGTCAAGGCGCACCTTGCCCCGCATCTGCCCGGCCATCCCGAACTGGGCGGCGCCGAAGGCCCGGTATCGGCGGCACCATACGGGTCGGCCTCGGTGCTGGCGATTTCCTGGGCCTATTGCCTGATGATGGGCGGCGCGGGGCTGACGCAGGCCACCAAGGTCGCGATCCTCAACGGCAACTACATCGCCAAGCGTTTGGAAGGTGCCTATGACGTGCTCTATACCGGGCAGAACGGCCGGGTCGCGCATGAATGTATCCTTGATACGCGCCCCTATGCCGACAGCGCCCATGTCACCGTCGATGACATCGCCAAACGTCTCATCGACAATGGCTTCCACGCCCCGACGATGAGCTGGCCGGTCGCCGGAACCTTGATGATCGAACCGACGGAATCGGAAACCAAGGCCGAACTGGACCGCTTCTGCGACGCAATGCTGGACATCCGGCGCGAAATCGAGGCGATCGAAAAGGGCGACATGGATTCAGAAAACAACCCGCTGAAGAATGCGCCGCATACGGTCGAGGATCTGGTGGGCGACTGGGACCGCCCGTATTCCCGCGAACAGGGCTGTTACCCGGCGGGTGCGTTCCGGGTCGACAAGTACTGGCCACCGGTCAACCGGGTCGACAATGTCTACGGCGACCGTCACCTGGTCTGCACCTGCCCACCGCTGGACAGCTACGCAGAGGCCGCGGAATAACGAAGCCGCCCGGAACATGGCGGCCTTTGGCCGCCGCCGGGCAAATGCACCTGCAACCTTAGCAGTGACCCGATGCGCACATTCCTTGCCTTCGCCATCCCGGACGACATCGCCGACGCGCTCGCCGACCTGATGACCGGGTTCGGGGCAGGCCGCGTGGTGCCGCCCGAAAACTATCACATGACGTTGGCCTTTCTGGATGACCAGCCAGACGAAAAACTCGCCGAGCTGGACGACCGCCTGTCATCCCTGCCACCGCCCGATTTCGCGCTGTCGCTCGACGGGTTCGGCAGCTTCGGCGACGCGTCACCGCGCGCCTTCTATGCCGCTATCGCGACCAACCCGGCCCTGACCGCCCTGCGCGACCGTATCCGCAGTGCCGCGCGTGCGGCTGGCATCACGCTGCCGCATGAACGCTATGTCCCCCATGTCACGCTGGCCCGGTTCCGCCGCGATCAGTCCGCCGCCGGGGCCGCCGCCATCGCCGCG
>JBNKYL010000138.1:0-10219 GCA_050300875.1 Paracoccaceae bacterium | reverse complement strand
GTGGTGCGGCTGGAAACGCGCCCGCCGAACCCGTCGGGTGGCGGTGCCGTGACACAGCGTGACCTGGTGAAAAACGCGCTGCGGATGCGCCCAGACCGCATCATCGTGGGCGAGGTGCGGGGCGCCGAAACCTTCGACATGCTTCAGGCCATGAATACCGGCCATGATGGGTCGATGACCACGGTCCACGCCAACTCGGCCCGCGACGCATTGGGACGCATCGAACAGATGGTCACGATGATGGGCATCGACATGCCGCTTAGCGCCGTGCGTGCGCAGATCGCGTCCGGTCTGCATTTCGTCGTGCAGCTGGCCCGCCTGGCCGATGGCCGCCGCCGCGTTGTCAGCGTGTCGGAAATCACCGGCATGGAAGGTGACGTCGTGACCATGCAGGACATCTTCATCTTCCGCAAAAAAGGAATTGGCGAAGATGGCGAGGTTCTGGGCGAGTTTATCCCCACGGGCATCCGCCCGCGTTGTTCGGACCAGCTGAAAGCGGCCGGGATCGAACTTGGAACATTCAGCAAGGGGCGTTGATCCGAAATGGAATGGCTTCAGAAAAATCCGGACATGATCTACGTGGTCTATACCGGCGTCGCGCTGGGGGTCTTCCTGCTGTTCACCGGCATCACCCAGCTTCTGAGCCGCCGCGAATACACCTACGAAGCCAAAAGCCGGCGGATGAAAATGATCGCCAGCGGCCGGTCGACCGAGGAAATCCTGGCCTTGCTGAAACCGCCATCGGAACGTGGATTTCTTTCGTCGATCCCGTTTCTGGCCAAACTGCCAAGTGACCTCATCCAGATTGGCGCGCCTTTCGGTGTGCGGACGCTGATTTTGATCTGCGTGATGCTTGGCGTCGTTCTGGCGGCAGCGATGTACGTCCTGTTCGGACGGATCGACATCATGCCGGCGGGGGTTGTTGTCGGCCTGCTCGTACCGCTGTTGCTCGTCAAGAAAGCAAGCCATGACAAGACCGAAGAGTTGATCAAACAGCTGCCCGACGCCCTGGACCTGATGGCGCGCGGATTGCGTGTCGGCCACCCGCTCAACACTTCGATCGGTGCCGTCGCCGAAGAGATGCCGGACCCGATCGGGACGCATTTCGGGATCATCTTTGACCAGGTCAGCTTTGGCGACGATCTGCCCGACGCCTTTGCCGAATTTGCCGAACGCGTCGATATCGAAGATGTACACTACCTGTCGGCCAGCATCGGCATCCAGCATGGCACAGGCGGCGACCTGGCATCCATCGTTCAGGTTCTCAGCCAGGTGATCCGAAACCGCATCGCCATGCGCCGCCGGATTCAGGCGATTTCAGCCGAAGGTCGTTTGACCGGCTATTTCCTGTCCGCACTGCCAATCTTCATCTTCCTGTCCACCAACCTGACCAACCCGGACTATTACTGGGGCGTGATGGATCAGCCGCAATTCGTGCCGATGGCGATCATAGTGGTCGGCCTGATCGTCGCCAACGCGCTGATCCTGCGCAGCCTGGTCAACTTCAAGATTTAGGAACGCCGGTTATGATGTCGACGCTCGAAACCTTTGCCAATCAGATCGGGGTCTCCGTTCAGGTCATCGTCATTTGCGGCGTGGCGCTGGGCGTGACGCTGCTGTTCTTCGGTGTGGTTTCGATATTCCGAGATCGCAACATCGCGGCGGACCGGATCGCCGAAACCAATTCCCGCAGCATGGCCCGGCAGGATCGCGGCCTGTTGCGCGGCCCGGAATACGACCCTAGGGGCCTGATCAAGACGTTCGTTCCTACTGATGAAAAACAGCGCGGCGACCTGCAACGCAAGTTGTCACAGGCCGGGTATCCCGGAACGCGGGCGCTGGTGAACTTCTTCATCGTGCGCATGTTCCTCGGCGTCATCCTGCCCGGCACGTTCCTGGCCCTGATCATGGCCAGCCGCGTGCCTGGCGCGCTGCCGCCGGGTCTGGCGTCCATCGGCCAGCTCAGCAATTCCAAGGTGCTGATCTATCTGTCGTTGCTCGTCGCGGGCGGCTACTACCTGCCGCTGATCTGGCTCAACGGGCGATCTCAGGAACGGTCCCAGCGCATAGAACTGGCATTTCCAAACGCGTTGGACCTGATGCAGATCTCGGTCGAAGCAGGGCTGGGCTTCGATGCGGCCATGACGCGCGTGGGCAATGAACTTGCAACCGTGTCGCCGGACATCTCATTCGAATTCCTGACGGTGCAACGACAGGTGCAGGCCGGACGCGAACGCGATCGGGCCATGCAGGACATGGCCAACCGGACCGGTGTGGAAACCGTGCGTTCGTTTGCCAGCGTGGTGCAGCAATCCATGCAATTCGGAACCTCGATGTCCGAAGCCTTGAACACCTATTCCAAGGAAATGCGCGATTATCGCGAAATGAAGGCCCAGGAAATGGCCAACAAATTGCCGGTGAAGATGTCGGCGGTGCTGGCGCTTCTGATGCTGCCGGCCCTGATTCTACTTACGCTCGGCCCCGTCATCATCCGCTATCAGGCACTGTTTTAAGGCCCAAAAGCATCGACAATACACGTTTGGCGCATCGGACCGGTTCCGAATTGCGCCACTCGTAGTATTTTTTCGCGCGCAACTTGATTTCGCATGCGCCATGAACGACGATCTTTTCTGTCACTGGGGTGGATCAGTTTTCTGACAGACGTGGCGACATAAAAACAAAAAGAATTTTCCCGAGGCACCGGGCAGTAGTTGGTTTTTCTGGGCTTGCCCGGGGTGGTTTGAATGTGTGCCGAAGTCATAAAGAAACGTGGGGCGTCAGCCTCGTTTGCCGAAGCAGGGCTATTGTCCGCCATTGCTGCCTGGTGCGAAAGCCTTCAGGCAAGGGCCGATATGACCGAAACGCTGGGCGATGTTGCCGATGCCGTTGGCGCCTCGGCGGCGGCGCTGTCGCGCGTTGATCGCGACAACGGAACCGCCCGCGCAATGACCTGGGACCGTCTGGACCGGGCATCCACCCTGCCTGCGCTCGCCCGATCTTTCGCGCTGTCGGTGACCGGCACCTACATCAAGGGTGTTCGCCCCGGCACCATCTGGCTTCAATCCATGGTCGAATGCGATGAGGACCCCGCGCTTTCCAAGTTTCAGACGCGGCGCCGGTTTACCGATCTTGCGGTCATCCCGTTGGGGGTTTCGGACAATTCCGTCGATTTCATCGAATTTCACTTCACCGACCGTCTCGGGCCGGATCAGAATACCCTGCTGAACCTCATGGTTTCCACGCTCTGCAAGACATGGACTAACCGCCGCGCCGGGTTGATGTCGGAACTGATGCTGGCCCGCACCGAAACCGGCAGCCATTCCAACCTGTTGGCTCCGATCCTGAGCATGGACAATCCTGCCGGGTTGAGCCGTGCGGAATATCGCGTTTGCCTGTTGCTGGCGCGCGGCCTGTCCAACCAACGGCTCCGAGAAGAACTGAAGGTCAAGGACGCGACGCTGCGCACACATCTCAGCAACATTTACGCCAAATCTCAGGTGTCGGGCCGCTCCGAGCTGCTCTATCAGCTTCTGTCCGCTGATCCCTTCGTGACAACCCGCATCCGGGCGCGCGTCGCCTGATCGCACGCTCAGATGCAACTGATCCCGCTTGTCCTGCTCATCCCGGTGCTTCTGGCCGTGGCCTGGACCGATTTGCGCAGCATGCGCATTCCCAATGTGCTCAGCCTCATTGCTCTGGCGATCTGCATCGTGACCGCGCCGTTGATTCCCATGCCCGAAATTGGGCTGCGCCTGGCCGCTGCCGCCATCACGGGCGTTGTTGGTCTGATCCTGTTCGGCCTGCGGCTGATGGGGGGCGGTGACCTGAAAATCCTGACCGTGCTGATGCTGGCCATCCCATCCCGGACATGGATCGAATTCGGCTGGCTGTTTTCGGCGTCCGTCCTTCTGGGCGCGGCCTTCCTGATCCTGCTGCGATCGGCGCCCTGGCTGACAGACAGCAGCTGGATCACTATCCGCGCCCGTTCGAAATTTCCTCTGGGCCTGTCGATCGCCATGGCGGGCATCGCTCACCCGTTCTTCGTGAACGCTTTGGCCAGCCTGTGATTGCGTCACCGCGACCGGACCAAACCATTGCCAAAAATCGCGGCCCATCGTAGCTTTGCCCCAACAAGAACGAGGCTCAAGCAGTTGCCCAAGACCCAGACCAAGGCGGAAAGCGCGATCCAGCCGCTGGCGCAGGATATTGCCGTGCTTTTGCCTTGCTACAACGAAGAAGCCGCCATCGCCGACACCGTGGCGGGCTTTCGCGCAGCACTGCCTGCGGCCCGCATCTACGTCTTTGACAACAATTCCAGCGACCGCACCGCCGAGGTTGCGCGCGCCGCAGGGGCCGAGGTCCGTTTCGAACCACGCCCCGGCAAGGGCAACGTCATCCGCCGCATGTTCGCCGATATCGAGGCCGACATCTACGTGCTGGCCGATGGGGATGCGACCTACGAGGCGGCCGCCGCGCCCGCGCTGATCGCCCGGCTGGTCGAAGGTCAACTCGATATGGTCAGCGGCGCCCGCGTCAGCGACGAAACCGAAGCCTACCGGCGCGGTCACAGGCTGGGCAACCGCGTGCTGACCGGGCTGGTCCAGCGGCTTTTCGCCCGCTCTTTCAATGACATGCTGACCGGGTACCGGGTGTTTTCGCGGCGCTTCGTGAAAAGCTTCCCGGCAATATCGCAAGGGTTCGAAATTGAAACCGAACTGACCGTCCATGCCCTGCAACTGCGTATGCCGACCGAAGAAATGCCCACGGCCTATGCGGCACGGCCCGAAAATTCGGTGTCGAAACTGTCCACCTGGGCGGACGGCTTCCGCATCCTGAAAATGATCGGATTCCTCGTGAAGGAAGAAAAGCCGCTGCAATTCTTCCTCGGCATCGCGCTGATTGCCTTCCTGCCGTCGCTCGTGGTGTTCCTGTCGGTCTTCCGCGAATTTCTGATGACGGGCGAGGTCGCGCGTTTCCCGTCGCTTTTCGTGGCACTCTCGGGCTTCGTCATCGCGGCGCTTGCCGTCACCTGCGCGCTGATCCTCGACACTGTGTCACGCGGCCGTCGCGAAGCGCGCCATTTGCGCTACCTGCAGATCCCCGGCCCGAAATAGCGCCCTAGCGGCCCAGAATGATCCGCGAGGTGACGAAGTTCAGGACCATCCCGGCCAACGTCGCCGGGATCAGCGCCAGCACCGGCCAGTCCCGCGCCAGATCGGACGCCCAGATCACCGCCAGAAACACCGCGTAGTTGACCACCAGCCCGAAGCTCATCGCGAACAGGTAGTGGAAAAACTCCCGCCAGCTTGGTGCCTTGGCGGTGCGAAAGGTAAAGCTGCGGTTCATGATCCAGGTCGTGGCCACGGCGGCCAGAAAGGACGGCACCCGCGCCACGCCCGGCGCCAGCCCCAGCGCTACGCCCGCCTGCAGGATCGCTGCATCCACGACAAAGCCGGTCCCGCCCGCCAGGGCGAAGAAGAAATATAGCCAAAGCCCCTCGGCCGGTTTGCCGCGTTCCATTGCACGTCCTGTCTGCCCCGCAGCCCCGTCATATACCGAAACCCGCGCCCCGCCAGCCCCCGCGCCACGCCCCTGTCACCTTTGCGCAACGCCCAGCACCAGCATGGCACGTCTTTGCCCAATTGCTGTCACCAATGCCGCCGATAAGCTGGCAGAAAGCGTGAAAGACCGAAGCAGGCAGGCAAACGGCATGGAAGAACAGGCAGATACGGACAAGGGCGGATCGCTCTGGTTTCTGTGGGTCATCATCGCGGTGCTGACCTTTCGTGTCATCGGCAATGCGCCACGGGTCGATGGCTTTTTCACCGAACTGCCTAATGACAGCGCCATGCGCCTTGCCGTCATTCGCGACCTTCTGGGCGGGCAGGGCTGGTTCGACATGTCGATGTCGCGCCTTGGCCCCGATGACGGGTTCGACATCCACTGGTCACGGCTGGTCGATGGCCCGATTGCCGCGCTGATCTGGCTGTTCGACCGATTCACCAGCCGTGACATGGCCGAATATCTGGCGCTGACCATCTGGCCGCTGGCCTTCTACGCCGCGGCGGTGATGTTGGCGGCGATGGTGGCGCGTCGGCTGGCCGGGCAGATCGCCGGGCTGGCCACCGGGCTGATCACGGCGCTCAGTTTCGCGGGCAACCGCATCTTCAAGCCCGGCGCGATCGACCATCACAACGTTCAGCTGGTGATGCTGCTTGTCGTTGTCCTGAGCCTCGTCGCCCGAAACCGTCCGGGCGCTGCATTGGCAGGCGGGCTGGCCATGGCGCTCAGCCTTGCGGTTGGCGTCGAAACCCTGCCACATCTGGCGCTGGCCGGTGTCGCCGTGGCGCTAATCTGGCTGACAGGTGGGGAAGGGGAACGGACGCCGACGCTGGCCTTTGCCGCAGGTCTGGGGGTGGGCCTGCCGCTGATGTTCGCGGTTTCCGCCCCGGCATCGGCCTGGGCTGGCGGCTATTGCGATGCCGTTTCAATGGACCTCGTCGCGCCCGTGACACTGGGCGCCGCAGGTCTGGCCATGATCGCCGCAACCCTGTCGAACCGCGCCTTCGGGGCGCGGCTGGCCGGGTTGGCCATCCTCGGCGCCGTGGTCGGCCTGATCACGGTGCTGGCCTATCCGGCCTGCCTGTCCAACCCCTATGACGCGCTCGACCCCTATCTGCGCGACCATTGGCTGATCCTCGTGACCGAGGCGCAAAGCCTGCCCGCCATCCTTGATTACGCTTTCGTACCAAAGCTCTACTTGGGCTATTACATCCTGGCCCTTGTCGCCGCAGCGATCAGCCTGAACTTCGCCAGCCGTGACCGCGAACAGCGCGCAGCATGGTTGGCCATCGCGCTCTTGCTGCTGGCATCCGTGGTCATGGCCTATTACCAGGTCCGCGGCGTTCTGGCCGCGACGTTGCTGGCCGGGCTACCCATCGGCTGCCAGATCGCCGCCTGGCGCAACCATTGGCGGCAAACCGGCAGGCCCTTGACCGCTGTGCTTGCCCTGTTCCTTCTGTTTGCAGCCCTGCCGATTTCATGGTGGACCATCGCCACGCTAGCCACCAAGGCCTTGACCGGCGCGCCGCCGCCTGCCGCCCTGACCGGTCCGGCACCCGGACAAGATGACGAACTCCCTTGCTTCACCTCCGCAGCTATTGCCCAGGTCGCGGCGTTGCCCAGGGGTCTTATCTCCGCCAATTCCAACCTCGGCGCGCAGCTTTTGCTGAACACGCCGCATCAGGTTCTGTCTGCCCCCTATCACCGCAACCAAACGGGCATGCGGGCGGAACTCGAAATCCTGCTGGCGGCAGATGAAGCAGAGGCGCATGACAATCTGCAAGCCATCGGGGCCGATTACGTGGTGATGTGCTCGACCGACCCCGAATTGCAGGGGCTTGCCGATTTCGGCTTCGAAGGCTTCGGTCACGATCTTGTTGACGGCCAGGTCCCGCCCTGGCTGACCCCGATCCCGCTATCCGACGACAGCGCCCTTCTGGCCTGGCGCGTGGATTAGGCGTCGGGCAGGGGCGCACACGCCTGCCGCCGGCGAGCAGGGACGGAGATTTGACGAATATCCGCATGGCATAAAGGGGCGCGCGGTCTTGCCGCGCGGCCCCATGTCGCTTTCGGATGCAAATTGTCGGGGATACCTTTCCGCGCCGCGCCGCTTTCTGCAATTTAGGCGCAGATCGGACCCGCAGCATCGGAGAGCGTCATGAAATCGCATGTCAGGGCATTGGTGGTCGGCGGCGGCGCCGTCGGAACGGGCATCGCCTATCATCTGGCCAAGGCCGGCTGGGACACGATGCTGTTGGAACGTGACGAGTTGACATCCGGCTCCACCTGGCACGCCGCCGGTTTGTTGCCGCTCTTCAACATGGGCTATGCGACCAGCCACATCCACGACTATTCCGTGAAATTCTACAAGACGCTCGAGGCCGAAACCGGCCTGAACGCGGGTTTTTCGGTCGTCGGCAACCTGCGCATGGCGCAGACGCAGGACCGCATGGATGAATACATGCTCTATGCCTCGACCGCCGAAACCGTGGGCATTCCCTATGAATGGCTGACAGCGGCCCAGATCAAGGAACGCTGGCCGCTGGTCCGCACCGAGGACCTGAAAGGCGCGATCTTCCATCCGACCGACGGCTATATCAACCCCGCCGATGTCACCATGGCGATGGCCAAGGGCGCCCGCCAGCATGGCTGCACCATCGAACGCAAATGGCAGGTCGATGGCTATGAATGGACCGGGTCCGAATGGCGCGTGACTTGCACGAAAATGGTCGAAAAGGGCGGCAACCTTGTGCCGTCCGACGAACAGACCACCATCACCGCAGAACACGTCGTCACCGCCACCGGCAACCACGCCCAACGCACCGCAAAACTGCTCGGCATCAAGATCCCGGCAATCCCGGTCGAACACCAGTATATCGTGACCGAACCCGACCCGATGCTCGTCGAATACCGCAAGACCCACGGCGAACACCCCGTCCTGCGCGATGCCGACGCCAAATGGTATGTCCGCGAAGAACGTGGTGGCTGGATCCTGGGCCCCTACGAACAGGGCGCGCCTGCGCGGTTCAAATACGCGGTGCCCGACAGTTTCCGCGCCGACCTCTTCCCGCTAGATCTGGAACGGATCGAAGAAGAATACATGTCCATGATCCACCGGATTCCTTCCTCGGAAACCGTTGGGCTCAAGGACGACTTCAACGGCCCGATCTGCTACACGCCGGACGGCAACCCGCTTGTCGGCCCCGCGCCGGGACTTCGCAACATGTGGCTGGCAGAAGGCTTCAGCTTTGGCATCACGGCGGCTGGCGGCGTGGGTCACTACATGGCCCAGATGATGACGCAGGGCGAGGCCGAAATCGACATGGCGTCGCTCGACCCCAAGCGCTACGGGTCATGGATGACCACCGAATATGCCGTGCAGAAGAACGAGGAATGCTATTCCCACGTCTTCATCCTGCACCACCCCGACGAAGAACGCGAAGCCGCCCGCCCGCTGCGCACCGCCCCGGCTTATGACCGGCAAAAATCGCTGGGCGCGCAATTCGGGCAGGTCAATGGCTGGGAACGCCCCAACTATTACGGCGCCCCCGATGCGCCCGCCAGTTTCGACCACGACGCCCGGTCTTTCCGGCGTGGCGGCTGGTGGCAATACGCCGTGGACGAAGCCCAGTCGATCCGCAAGACCGCCGGTCTGATCGACGCGACCGCTTTCACCAAGCACCTCGTGCGCGGCCCCGGCGCGACCGCCTTCCTCGATCACTTCACCTGCAACAAGCTGCCATCGGTGGGCCGCATCAACCTGACCTATGCCCTGACCGGTGCAGGCACCACGCGGACCGAATACACCATCGTGCGGCTGGCCGAGGATGAATATTACCTTGTCTCAGCCGGTGCGTGGACAGCCTATGATGCTGATTTCCTGAAGAAATCCGCGCAGGATCACATGGCCGCGGGCGGCGGCTATGTCGATATTCACGACGTCACGACCCAATGGGGTGTCTTCGCCATCGCCGGGCCGAATTCGCGCAAGATCCTGAACGAAATCGTCAAGGATGCCGACCCCGAAACCGTGCTGGGCAACAAGCGCTTCCCGTGGCTGACGATGCGCAACATCGAACTCGGCATGTGCCCTGTCATGGCGATCCGCGTGGCCTATACCGGCGAACTGGGTTGGGAACTGCATCACCCGATCGAGATGCAGAACTACCTGTGGGATCAGCTGATCGACGCGGGCTCGCGCCACGGCATGAAATACGTGGGCGCGCGGGCGCAGAACTGGCTGCGGCAGGAAAAATCTTTTCGCGCCTTCGGCACCGAACTGGGTCGCGATGCCACCCCGCTGGAGGCCGGATTGGACCGCTTCGTGGACCTCAGCAAAGACTTCCACGGCAAGCAGGCGATGCAAGACAAGGGCATCCGGTCCATGTGCGTCACCGTGCTGATCGACGGACCCGAAGATGCCGACCCCTGGGGGCGCGAAGCGCTCTATCTGGGCGACGAAAAGGTCGGTCGCCTGACCTCCGGCGGCTATTCGGTCGTCTTCGAAAAACAGATCGGCATGGGCTATGTCCGGCCTGATCTGGCCAAGCCGGGTCAGAAACTGAAAGTGCGCATGTTCAACCAGCTCTGGGATGCCGAAGTGCAGCCCGACAGCCCCTATGACCCCAAGAACGAGGTCATCCGCAAGGACGGCTAG
>JBNKYL010000137.1:0-5423 GCA_050300875.1 Paracoccaceae bacterium | reverse complement strand
GCAGATCTTCCGCGACCGTGCCGATGGAAATGCGCACCGACCCGACATTTTGAAGATGGGCTTCAAACCACGTCTGAAGCGATGCCAATGCTTGCGTGTCTTCCGGCGAGATGCCGGCGTGCAGCGCCTGATTGGCCGCCGCGGTCAGGTCAGAATGGGTGTCCGAGGTGACCGCGACGAGTCGCCGGTTCGCCACGATGATCCCGAACCGGGGGCCCGCATCCGGCGTCAGCGTGATGTGGCGTTCCAGGATCACGTCATCGGCAAGCGCTAGCAATGACGCAAGTAGCGGCCGCGGTCCCGGCCGCAGAATGCGGCTGGTTTCTCGCCTTGTGGCAAGCCTGTTCAGGCTACGGGAAAGCCGGTCGTTTTCCGTCATGATCCAGCCCCGTCGGCCAATCCGGCCAAAAGCGCCGCGCCGCGTTCCGACAGGGCTGACACGTCGCGCGCCGTGTCGGCAAGGACCAGGATCAGGGCATCAGTCGGTTCCGAAGCGCTTCGCAGGAACAACCGCGCCGCTTCAGCATCCGCCACATAGGCAAGCGATTGAGCATTGGACAACAACACATTGGCTTCATTCGCCAAATGGTCGAAATCTTCCTGACCCATGGGGATTGCGGATTCTGCGGCAAGCACCGTGCCGGTGGACAGGTCGGTCAGCGCGACGGCTTTGATGCCGGCCATTTCGGCGCGAAACTGGCTGAGTGAGCGCTTAATCGACAAGGGCACGAATCCAAATCACCGGGTTCGTGCATTCTAGTTCATGTGCTGCGAATGCCAAGACGTGCCGTCAATGGCCCGCGCCGGGTTCCGGTCGGATGCGGCGCCCACTACCGGTTGTTACCGGGCGCATGGGGGCGACCCGGCGTGGCGCAATCTTTTCCGAAAGGTGGACAACCTTGTTGCGTTCCACTTCCCGGGCGCGGAACCGGTCGGCGACGTGGTCGCCTTCGGTTCGCTGGGTGGTCGGTTCCGGCACTGGCCGTTCGATGCGGCTGCCGATCTGACTGCCGAGCGCGTGGATCAGGTCGATCAGGGCCTGCACGAATTCTTCCGCGCCGCTGGCTTCCCATGCGGCACGATCGTCGCCGGCATTGATCGCGTCCGTCAACGAGATTGGGTAAACATTGTAAAATAAGCCATTGGTTTCCTTGCGTATACGACGCACCAGCCTGTCACGGTCTTCGGATTTGTGAACCTTGTCGAACCGGGTCATCAACAGCAACGATTTTTTCTGCAGGTTGCGTGGGACCATTTCCCAGACCGCCGCTTCGCTTTGCCGCCAGGCCTGCGTGGCATGGGTGCACCAGATCACCGCATCCGCATGGGGCAGAACACGCTGCCAAACCTCGGACGACATGTTCGGGTCGGAAATTCCGGGCATGTCGATCAGATCGCAGCATGTCAGGATTTCGGCGGGCTGATACGCGCGAATGCAAAGCGTTTCGTTCAGCGGGACATCGTCGATATGGGACAGGTCCGCCGGGTGCTTTGCGCCACTAAGGTCTTCGCGCATCGGCTTGCCGTCGCCATGCGATATCCATACCGGCGGCAATTGCGTTGCCGTCACCTGCACAGGCAGGGCCGGTGCGCCGACCAGAAGGTTGGTCAACGTGCTTTTGCCTGCGCTGAATTCGCCCATCAGGGCGATGACCGGTTTGCGCATATGGCCCGGTATCGAGCGTTGGGTGTTGCTGTCGGCAGCGGTATCCATTCTGTGGTTTTCCTGTCGGCTAGGCGGCATAGGCGGTCAGGGCGGCAAGGCTCTGATCAAGGATTTCGCGGCGATTGCCTGTGGCGTCGTCGGAGGCATGATTTTGCCGGACCGGTGTGGCCAGTGACTTGAGGTTGGCCTTCTGGTCTTGCAGGAATTCCCGCAGCAGCGCGCGGGCGTCTTGCGTCGCGGCAGAGACCATGTCGCCCTTGAGGTCGGTGACGATCGGGGCGGTTTCGCTGGCGATCATTTCGGCAAATTCCATGGCATAGGCGCGATAGCCGCGTTTACGCTGCCACCAGCGCGACCACCAATTGCCCTTCAGGTCCAGTGCGATGGTCTGACCCAGGATCACCGGAGGCGCGATGCGAACGGGGTTCGGCACCTGAATGTTGACGTCTTCGATGTCGATGCCAGTCGCTTCGGCAACAAGCCCCGTCACCTGGGACGCGGTGTTCTGCAATGCCTGTCGCGTGGCCGCCTGCATGTTGCGCCCAAAGACCTGATAGGCGGATCTGAGCAGGATGCGCAGGCCGGTCGGGTCATAGGACCAGACGGCTTCGTCTCCGTGGGTTTCCAGATGTGTCACCAATGCTGCCGTGGCGCGATCAAGGAAGCTGCGATGCGACCGTTCCAACCGCTTTTCATATTCGGCAACAAGCGAGGTTTGCGCGTCTTCAAATGCTTGCATCGTGGCCTGCGCAATCTGGGCCAATCGCTCGTCCAGTTCAGCGGGACTGAGCCGGCATTCGATCCGGCCGTCCGATTGCACGATCTGCGATTGTGCGCGGACGGTTTCGGCAAGGTTGATGGCGCGGCGCGCGGTCTTGTTGACGACCTCATGCACTTCGCCTTCTTCGATGCGCCGGGCGATGGCAGCGAAAAGCGCCGGGATGCCAGACAGCCGCCAGACGGTTTCTTCGACGCCCTCACTGTCATCGTCAGCGGAAAGTTCGCGTTCCGCCCATTTGACCAGCGCCGCAGACGAGGCTTCGGACATCGCGTTCAGCCCGCCTTGCAGGGCGCAGGTCGCCCATTCAGCTGAACCGAAGATGATTTCGGCGTCTTCAGGACCGTGATGGGCCTTCAATGTCTTGCGGATGCTGTCGCGGATTTCCGGGACCTGCGTGGTCGGATCGGACAATTCGTCGATACGATTGACGAAAATGATGACTTCGCGTGATTTCACATTCGAAATCAGTCGGATAAGTGCCATGTCGACCGAAGACAGCGCTTGGTGAGCGGACAGCACGACGACGCTGATCCGGCTTTCACGGATCGCCCGAATGGTGATTTGTTCGCGCATCATGAAGGTATCGTTCACGCCGGGCGTGTCGCGGATGCAGAGCGCGATCGGCAGTTGCGGGCGATGCATATAGACATCGGCCGATTTGGTGATATCGGCAAACCGGCCCTGCTGCGAACCCAGGTCAATGTCGTCTTCGAAATCGTCGCCCAGGCAGACATAGCGTTCGATCAGTTCGCTGCCGAAATAGCCGTAATCATGGGTTTCCCCCAGCAGCAATTCGAATTTGCGGCCAAGCCGCTGGCGGGACTTTTCACGCATTTCCGCAATCTGGCGGCGGACCTTTTCAAGTTCGTCCGCCGCACCAGCGCGGCTGGCCAGTTCGCCCACGCGCCCGCCGCGTTCCATCAGCCTTTCCCATTCACCCTGACCGAAGAACCGGAACGAGGCACGGTTGGTGCGCGCCTTGGCGTCAGGGGTCATGTGCAAAGATGTCACGACCGAAGTCCAGGGGTTGATATCGGCCGGCAACAGGCCGGGACGCCCGATCATGGCGTTGACCAGCGATGTCTTGCCCGCCTTGACTTGCCCGATCATGGTAACGGTGGCCTCGAGTGACCCGAGTTGCGCGGCCAGTTTTGCCACGGCGCGATCGGTATCGTCGTCGCCGATGCCGTCAAGGCTGGTCAAAACGCCGCGCAATTCGTCGATCCTGCGGCGCACAGGTGCCAGGCATTCCAGGCCCTTGTCCAGGAAATGATTGTTCTTCGCCTGGACCTCCTGGGTATCGGGGACAAGCGTTGTCTGAGTTTCAAAATTCATATCGCATCACCAACAAAGCGTTCCGGTTTCGGTTCGTTTGATCGGCGCGAGGCCCCTCTGCCCAATTGCCCAAACCCAGGAACGCGTGCCTTTGCTCATTGTTTCCAAGGGAACGTGGCTTTTTTTTGGCGCATGGGGGGCCTGGTGGCGGAGGCACGGGAAAATACGCTGCATTTTGAAGGTTTTGTGCAGGAAATGGGCACTTTTCGGCGGGAACTCGCCTATGCTCATGCGGCAAGCTGGTCTTCAAGCTCGTCCTTGAGCTGGGCCAGCAGAGCAAGCGCATCCGAAGCTGGGCCTGCGCCGCCTTCGAGTTGCAGCAGCGTGATCATTTCGACGGCTTCATTGATGTCATCGACGACCGAGTTGTCGTTGCTGTTTTCAAGCGGCGCAACGAGGTCGGCGAGTTCTTCGACGACGCGGACGCATTGCGAAAGGATCGTGGATTGCGCTTCGTCGTCGCCAATGCGGATCAGCGGGGCGAATTGCCCGGCACTGCCGATCAGATGGGTCACGGCGCGCGCGCAGTGTTCGGCGGCGTCCGGTGGCAGCGCGACACGGTGCGGCAATGGCGCGGGTTGGGCCAAGGCGGGGGCCACGGCGGCGGCCCGGCCGGAAGGTTTCGCACCATAACGCGAAATGAAAACATCCGCGAAATCAATATCTTCGCGACGGCCAGACGCGGCGTGATCGCGCAACGACCGGACCAGTGTTGCGGCGCCGGAATTGGTCCATTTTTCCATGTCGGCGGGTTTTCCGCCCTTGCAGGCGGCCAGGCCCTGCAGGGCCGCCAATGGAAAAACGCTGTGAAAATCCTGGGACGCAACCGGCCCCACCACTTGCATCAGTTGGCCCAAACTGCCCGTGGCCGCGGCCTTGTCGGCCTTGGTCAAAACCAGATAGGCATGATCCTTGACCACATCCGGCACCCCGGACCACAGGGCCTGATCCTGCTGCGAGTAGCCTTCGGAACACCAAAGGACGATGTCGGACCGCCGAAGCGCCTGTTCCAGAACCTCATGCTGGGCCGGTGGATCGGTCGGTAGGACGTAATCGGACAGTGAAAAATGCTGAAGAAGCGGGGCGGGAATGTCGATCTGCGCGGATTGTGCGGACAGGCCGGCCAGGCGTTTGAACGACAGGTCGGCAATCGCCGTCAATTCGCCATCGGTTAGCGTCGCCGTAAGCCGGGGCGGTTTGCCGTAGCTCAGGTGCAGGGTCGGTATGGCTGGGTCATCGGGGATGAGCGGCGCACCGACCAACATATTGACCAGGCTGGTCTTGCCAGATCCGGGCAGGCCCAGAATGGCCACGCGGACCGGTCCGGATAGCCGACGGAGCAGCCCCAGACCGGCGAGCCGCGCACTTTGTGGCATCCCACCACGATCCAGAATTTCCTTGAGTTCTGAAACGGGTACGGACGGAACCTGATCTAGCATGGATTATTCGCCCAGGAACATGTTGTCAGTCGCGCGGCCCGACGAAATCACCCGCAGGCCCGTTGTCCCGCCAGCGGATTGCATCGCCGGTTGATAGCGTTCGACCCGGATCACACAAATCGAGATATTGTCCTGTTGCGGGTCGTCACAGGTTTCGACACTGTCCACGATCAGTTCGGCCAATTCATGGGCAGGGCGGTCA
>JBNKYL010000136.1:0-3990 GCA_050300875.1 Paracoccaceae bacterium | reverse complement strand
TTGTAGGAACAATGTTCGTTCCACATCGCTGAAAAGATGCCCAGTTCCGTAAAGGTGGGTTCGCGGTTCAGGATGCGCAGGATATTGGCGTATTCGTCCGGTTTCAGACCATGCGCGGCAATCAAGTCTTCGGTGATTTCCGGTTCAGCCATGACGATCCCCCAATCTGTTGGCGTTCTATTAGGGCAGGTGGCGCGCAAGGGAAAGCCATGCGCCGCGATGCGGCGAAAAAAATCCGAAACGAAATGTCGAAACCCTTTGGTGCCGTTCGTCCTTGGCTTGTGCGGCAGTTCAAATGCCGCATTAACTGACAGGAAAAGGAGTTCGACGATGAAGTATTTGGCCTTGATCTACGATGCACCCCCACCAGCGGATGCACCAGCGCCGGGATCGGCGGAATTTGACGCCTATATGCAGCTGTGGTTTGATCTGGATGCCAAGCTGAAGGATGCTGGGGTCTATGTTTCTGGCGAGGCGCTTCTGCCGGTCGAAACTGCGCGGACCGTGCGCACCCGTTCCGGCAAAACGCAGACGGTCGATGGCCCGTTTGCTGAAACCAAGGAAATGCTCGGTGGCTTTTATTTGCTCGATTGCAAGGACATCGACGAGGCGCTGCACTATGCGGCCATGATACCCGTCCATGAAACCGGATCGGTCGAAGTTCGGCCGGTCATGGAAATTCCAGAGCACTGATCGGTTGCTGGCCGCGCCATGCAGGCGCGGTCAGAAATCGCCCTCGGATGCACGTGCCAGGACGTCCTGGATGATGTCCTTGACTTCGAGCGCTTCGGCTAGCAGCTCGGGTGGCAAGGGTTCGCCGCCGTGGATCATCATGTCCATGTCCAGCGTCACGATCCACAGTTCACCGTTTTCGTCTTCGACCAGCGACACACGGCAGGGCAGATATGCGGCGTATGCGATGGAATGTTCCACCATCTTGGCAGCCGTCAACGGGTTGCAATACAGATAGATGTTCAGCTTGCGCCAGGGTTCGCCCTGCATCGCCGAGACCTGATCGCCCAGAGGCAATTCACCGACGCCACGAATATTGCGGTCTATGGCGACGGCCTTGATCGATTCGTCGACCTCTTCGAAGGTCAGACCATCGGCGACCTTGGTTTTCCAGATCGTCGCGTCTGCCGCATTTCCGGTTTCGATCAGCCGGTCGAACATGCCCTTGTACGTGTCAAAGGCCTGTGCATCGAAATTCTGAAAGGCGGTGGAATACTTCCAGACCGTCGGGCCCTTCCAGATGGCCAGCCCGATGGCAAGAACGCCGATCAAGGCCAGAATGTTCCTGAGTTTCGCCATGCTGCCCTCCCTGCCTGGCCATGGTCGCGTTCATATTACGTTAGCTGAATATTTGAGCAAAGCAAGCGCGGCGTCAGTCGCTGTTGTCCCGTTCTGCCATGCGCTGCAGAAGCGCCGTTTCAAATCCCTTGTCCAATTCGCGGGCGCGTTTGAGGTAGGCTTTGTTCGCGGCCAACGGGACGTCGGGTTTCCACAATTCTGCCAGTTCCGCAATGGATTGGCGGTCGTGCTGGTAATACATGACTTCGGCTTCGTGGGCCTCGAATTCGGTCAGGCCCAGACGTTCCAGCACGTAACGCCCGGCGCGCAGTGAACTGTCGAAGGTTTCGCGCACAATGTCGTCGGCGCCGGCCTGATAAAGCTGAAACACATCCATGCGGTCGCGGGCGCGCGCAATGATGTGGATGTCGGGGCGTTGGGCGCGGGCGTATCGCACCAGCTTCAGGCTTGCCGCCGGATCGTCGAGGGCGACAACAAGCACAGCGGCATTGGCAAGGCCTGCCGCGTGAAGGATTTCGGGGCGCGACGGATCGCCAAAAAACCCCTTGGCGCCGAACAGACGCACAAGTTCGATGGCTCTCAGGTCGGAATCCAGAACTGTCGTGCGGAACCCGGCGCTGAGCACCAGGCGATTGACGACCTGGCCGAAGCGTCCGACCCCGGCGATGATGATCGGGTGGGTTTCGTCGATTTCATCGGCTTCGCGTGTTTCGGTGCCGTCCGAGTGACGCCGCACCACCCAGGCGTGGGCCAGGAAAAAGAGCGGCGTCAGAAGCATCGACAGGGTGATGACCAACAGCATGTTTTCGGCCAGATCAGTCGGCAGCACGTTCTGTTGGCGCGAAAAGGAAATCATGACGAAGCCGAATTCGCCCGCCTGCGCCAGCCCAAGTGTAAAGAGCCAATGGTTTCGGCGCCGCAGGCCGAAAACCCGGCCAAGGATGAACAGAATCAATCCCTTGACGGCCATCAGGCCCAAGGTCGCCCCGATCAGCACAAGCGGGCTGGCCAACAGCGCACCGAAGTTCATACCTGCGCCAACGGTGATGAAGAACAGGCCCAGAAGCAGGCCCTTGAAGGGTTCAAGGTCGCTTTCCAGCTCGTGCCGGAACTCGCTGCCCGCCAGAACGACGCCCGCGAGGAATGCGCCGAGGGCAGGCGACAGGCCCACGAAGGTCATGAGCGAGGCAATACCAACCACTATCAACAGGGCCAGAGCGGTGTACATTTCGCGCAGGTGGGCCGCGTGGATGAAGCGAAAGACAGGGCGCACCAGGAAGATCCCGAGCAGAATGATCGCCGCGATTGCAGCCAGGGTGACCAGTGCTGCGGCCCAGCCGGGTAGGGTGGCCATGAAGGTTGCGTGTTCGGCGGCGCTGCCCACGGGCGGGGCGAAGGATAAAAGCGGCAGGATTGTCAGCATCGGGATGACGGCGACGTCCTGGGTCAGCAGCACGGCAAAGGCTGACCGCCCACCTGCGGTTTGCATCAGGCCGCGTTCGGTCAGGGTTTGCAGAACGATGGCGGTGGATGACAACGCCAGGATCATGCCGCTGGCCAGCGCCACGTTCCAGGGCATTCCGAACCAGTTCACGATCAATGCGACGGCCACAACCGTCAGCGTGATCTGCAACCCGCCAAGGCCCAGGAGCCGGTGGCGCATATCCCAAAGTGTACGTGGTTCAAGTTCCAGCCCGATGATGAACAGCATCATCACCACGCCAAACTCAGCGAAATGCTGCAAGTCGTGCACATCATTGCTGACCAGCCCTAACACCGCCGGGCCGATCAGGATGCCTGCAACCAGATAGCCCAGCACCGATCCCAGCCCCAGGCGACTGGCAATCGGCACGGCGATGACGGCCGTGCCCAGATAGATCGTTGCCTGAAGGAGGAAGGATTCCATGTCTTCACGTATCGCAGATGCGTAACAGGAAGATCAATGTTCCGCGGGAAATATGCGGTTGAGTTACATCGTGAACGAAGTGCCGCAACCG
This sequence comes from Paracoccaceae bacterium, assembly GCA_050300875.1. Classification (GTDB taxonomy): domain Bacteria; phylum Pseudomonadota; class Alphaproteobacteria; order Rhodobacterales; family Rhodobacteraceae; genus CBDCFL01. Next base: position 682 of record JBNKYL010000136.1, on the reverse strand, counting down.
CAGGACGCGGTGGCGTTGGGATTGTCGATCACGAACCGCGCGCCGATCAGCTCTTCGGAAAAGTCGATCGTGGCGTTGGACAGGAAGGGCAGGGACACTTCGTCGATTACCACTTTTTGCCCGTCGCCTTCCAGAACCAGGTCGTCCGATGCCGGGTCGTCCAGCCGGATGTCATATTGAAACCCCGAACAGCCGCCGCCCTCGACGGCGACGCGCAACGCCTTGGTTTCGCCCATAGCGGTGTTAATCTCGGCCAGACGGGCAAAGGCCCGGTTGGTGACTTTCGGTGGCAGGTTCAGGTCCATGTTCGCGCGGCCCTTGGGGTTTTCATTGCCGTCAATATATGTTGGGTGGCACGGGGCGACAAGAAGAGGGCGAACCGGCAATGACCGGGCTTAAAACCTATGCCAGCCGTGCGGAAGCGACGCGCGGGCGGCTTTACCCTGAAAGCTATTCAACGTTCCGGTCCGATTTTCAACGTGACCGGGACAGGATCATCCATGCTTCCGCGTTCCGGCGGCTGAAGCACAAGACACAGGTCTTTGTCGAACACGAGGGTGATTATTATCGCACGCGACTGACCCATTCGATCGAAGTCGCGCAGGTGGCGCGCACGGTTGCGGGGGCACTGGGCCTGAACACCGATCTGGCCGAGGCTGTCGCGTTGGCGCACGATCTCGGG
>JBNKYL010000135.1:0-5213 GCA_050300875.1 Paracoccaceae bacterium | reverse complement strand
CGCGCCGATCGGCATCACCAGAGGATCGACCACGATGTCATGGGGCGGAATGCCGTAATCGGCGGCACGCTGAACGATCTTCTTGGCAACCTCGAATCGCACATCGGGGTCCTGACTGATCCCGGTATCGTCATTGGAAATTGCCACCACCGGAACGTTGTATTTCTTGACCAGCGGCAGAACCATTTCCATGCGTTCTTCTTCGCCGGTGACCGAGTTCAGAAGCGGGCGGCCCTCGGCAGCAGCCAGCCCGTTTTCCAACGCACCGGGGACCGAGCTGTCGATGCAGAGCGGCACGTCAACCACGGCCTGCACGCGTTCGATGAGCTGTTTCATCAAGGTCGGCTCAACAAAGTTGTTGTCGGCATAACGCGGGTCTTCGGCCATCTTGTTGGTAAACACCGCGCCCGAGTTCACGTCCAGCACCGTGGCCCCGCAGGCCACCTGTTCAATTGCGTCTTTTTCGACAGTGGAAAAATCGTCCATTTCCAGCTGCGCGGCCAGCGCCTTGCGCCCCGTCGGGTTGATGCGCTCGCCGATCACGCAGAAGGGTTCGTCAAACCCGATGACGACGGTTTTGGTCTTGGATTCCAGTACGGTGCGGGTCATAGGCCGGTTCCCTGATGTGGCGTTGCGCTTTTCGCACTCATGGTTGTTTTCCGACACGAATGTAATGCAGGAAGCGACATGATGCGCGTTGGAAAAGACCTATATGGCAAAGCGCGTGCAGAAGCGACTGGGCTCGGGTTGAATTCTCTTCAAGATGAAAATGAACCCGGTTGGCTGTTTCAGGGCGAACTGGCTGGCCAGCCATGCTGGCCGCCCCTTTTTTTGCCGGTAGGTTTGGGACGTCATCTTAGCTTCCCAGCGCTGTCCCGGCCTCTGCTACGGCGCGCGCGCCTGATGGACTAAGGCCATAAACACCTGTGTCGACCTTTTCGAACCACCCATAATGGTTGTCGCGCATCATCCTTGTGGCCTGTGTGACACCGGTTTCGCGGGCGACATCGGCGCCTTTGCTGGCCCCGACTTCGAACAGAAACATGGCCAGCCGCAGGGCGTCCTGACGGTAGGCGGTGACCAACCCGTTGCGTGTTTGCCCGCCTGAATTCGGATCGCCCTGCCGCCTAGAAAATTCGCGTAGCAGCGCATTGGCCCGCGCCTCCGATTTGCGGGGCGCATAGGGGGCGGGATCGCAATGCACTGTGACCAGACCATCCGAAAGCCGCACGACCAGCAGCCCCAGCCCCAAGCGGCGGGCCAGTTTCACGTTGTCGCGCACAGACTTCGCAAAACGTTTGCCCGCTTTGTGTGCTACCGCCACATAAACGGCGTCCGTCACCGCCAGCCGTTCGATCCCCTGATGGATAAGGGCCAGCGAAAAGGAGGTTTTCAGTTCGACGATGACCGGATCGTCACCGTCGCGCATCGCGACGACGTCTGCGGCGCCGACCTCGGATTTTACGGTATAGCCCTGCGATTCCAGTAGGGCTTTGACCGGCGGGTATAGATCGGTTTCGCGCATGGGCGGCAGACTAACAGTTGACCCCTGTGCCTGCCAGATTGGTCACGTGCGACCTAGCTTTCAGGCCACCTTTGCCGGTCGGGTTGCCTCGCCGCCGTTCTGGATCGCCCATTCGGCACAGGTCTTGATCCCGCCAAGCGGGAAGAAATGGACCTGTTCGATGCCGAAATCGGGGTTGGCGGCCTTGTGGGCGGCCAGTTGGGCGATCACATCGCTGGGCTCGTATGGCAACAACAGCTTGGTCACATCCAGCGCGCGCTTTTCCAGCACTTTCAGCGACGGGCCGACGCCGCATGCGATGGCGAATTTGATCAGCGTTTGCAGCTTGGCAGGTCCGGCGATGCCGATATGGACGGGCAGGTCGATGCCGGCAGCCTTCAGCCCGTCGACCCATTCAATGATCGGCCCGGCTTCGAACGCGAACTGCGTCGCCAGCGCCATCTTTGCGTCGGTGCGTTCGTTGAAGGCTTGCTTCCAGCGCAGCGCTTCCATCACGTTCTTGTCGGACCCGTCGGGGTCGATATCCTTGTTGCCTTCGGGGTGGCCCGCGACATGCAGGCGTTCAAAGCCCGCCTTGTCGAACAGCCCGGTTTCCAGAAGTTGCATGGATGAATGGAATTTGCCGCGCTGTTCGGCGGGGTTGCCAGCCAGGATCAGGCCCTGTTTGACATCCGCTTCGCCCTGATAGCGCGCGATCCAGTCGCCCAGCATCGTTTCGTCATGGATGATGCGGGCCGGGAAATGCGGCATGACCTTGAATCCGTCATCATTCAGACGCTTGGCGGTCGCCACCATTTCCTCGATCGGGGTCGGTTCGATATGGGCGATGTAGACGCGGGTGCCTTCCGGCAACAGGGCGCGGAAATCTTCGACCTTTTCGGCGGTGCGCGGCATCACCTCGATCGAATAGCCTTTCAGGAAGGCCTGAACATCATCGCCCGCCACGGTGGGGGCGTCGGATTTCTTGCGGAACGGTAGCAATGCCATGGCGGCTCTCCAGATGCTGTTGGGGCTCATGCCCGTCCTTCGTTTTCGATCAGCGCCCTCAGGCGTTCTGACCCATATTCGGCGTCAAGCCGGGCGGCTTCTGCGGCGGCGATGTCGGCATCGGAGCCCGTTGTTGGGCTGGTCACGGTGGCCTTTCGCCATTCGGCCAGGTAGTCATCGGTCCCAGCAGCGCCGGATTTCATGGCGGCGCGGTCAATGGCCTGTTCGAACCGTTCGGGCAGGGGCAGCTTGGTCGCACGCCGGCCCTTGCCGACGATGACTTGCGCCGGGATGTCCCGCCAGTAAACGATTGTCAGATCGGCCAAGTCCCGATTCCCCCGGTTTGTATACACGCAGCTTGATACGTCGGTCACCGCGGCGCAACCGGCACGTTTTCGACATGGTGTCGCGATTGAGCGACCTTGCCTGCATCGACAAGCCACCGCCAGGGGGATGCAGCATCGCAACATGGTTTCGACATCGGCACGGCACCAGATTGACCCCAAGCCGATCGGTCGCGCAAATTGGAAAAAAAGAACGGGCAGGACGTCAACAAATGACAGCAAGCTGGGCAGTGGTGTCGACCTCGGTCGAACCGGTCGATATTCTCGTTTCCTTCGCGCGCCACCATCTGGCGCTAGGCGCAGCCGAGGTGCATGTATTCCTGGATCGACCGGCGCAGGACGACGCGGATCGGTTGGGCCTGATCCCCGGCCTGACGGTTTGGTGCTGCGACCGGGCCTATTGGCACAAGGCGATCGGAACGCACCGACCCAAGAACGTCGAACGCCGGCAGATTCTGAATGCGCGGCACGTGGCGGGATTGACCGCGGCTGATTGGTTGATCCACCTCGATAGTGACGAGTTTCTATACTGCGACACGGACCCGGCCGCGCAACTGTCGGCCGTTCCCGACGGTGTTGACGTGCTTCGGCTGGACCCGATGGAACGCGCCTATATCGGGCAAGACATGCCCACGCATGTTTTTGAAGGTGGCTTTCGCATATTGCCCCGACAGGACCCGATTACCATGGCGTATCTGCTGGCACCTGAAATGGAACAGATCGGCACCTACTTCCTGGGCCACAAAGTCGGAAAATCCTTTGTCCGAATGGGCCGAAACCTTCGCATGGGCATTCACAGGCCGGGCATGCCGCGTGGGGCAGGGCGCAAGCGTGCGGTGCAGATGGATGCGACCCTAATGGCCGTGCTGCATTTTGACGGTTTCACGCCATTGCACTGGCTTCGAAAGGCGATTGGCTATCGCGAACGTGCTGCAAACGCACGGCGGACCCGGTTTCAGCCGGGGCAGGAGCGGTTGATCCAACGGCTCGTGGAAACCGGCGACGACCCTCGTGAACTTTGGGCGATCTTTTCGGCGGCCAAGATGATACCCCACAAGCGGGCAGCACAGCTCCGCAATTTGGGATTGTTGTCAGACGTTTGCGACTGGCGTCCAAACTTGGACACAAGCGATGAAGGCCCTCCCCCGGACCTGTCTGTCGCCGCGTTCGACCGCCAGGTTGACATAGATCGCAGCGCGCTGGCGCAGGTCCTTGCTGAAGCGCATCTGCCACTGGTCGCCTGATGCTTCAAAACTGACGCAACACGACGCTTGCCCCAGCCTGCCCATCTGCCTAAGTTGAAATCAACGAGAGTTGGAGGGCGAGTTGATGGCGCCCAAGCGTCCCAAAGGTGCGGGCGCGTTCCTGAAACCGGTCGAGCAGCCCGTGCCGCAAGGCCCAGATCCGACAGAGCTTTATGGCGCTCTGGATTTGGGGACGAACAGTTGCAGAATGCTGATTGCCCAGCCCAAGGGCAGTCAATTTCACGTTGTTGACAGCTTTTCCAAGACGGTGCAGCTGGGGTCGGGGCTGGAAGCCTCGGGCCGCCTGTCACGCGGGTCGATGGAACGCACCATCCAGGCCCTGAAAATCTGCCGCAAGAAACTGGATGCCCGCAAGGTCAGCCGCATGCGCTTGGTGGCCACCGAAGCCTGTCGCCGGGCATCGAACGGCGCCGAATTCATGCGGCGCGTCCGGTCGGAAACCGGGCTGAGCCTGGAAATCATCGAACCCGAAGAAGAGGCACGGCTCGCTGTGGTGTCCTGCGCTTCGCTGGTCTCGACACGGACGGAACAATTGCTGGTCGTCGATATCGGCGGCGGGTCGACCGAACTGGTGTGGATCGACCTGACCAATGTGCCGCGCATCGAACGGGCGCGGGCCATCATGCGCCTACATCGCGGGTTTCAACAGGGCGAAAGCCCCTTCGCCCATGCCAAGGTGGTGGACTGGATATCCGTCCCCTTGGGCGTCGCCACCCTGCGCGACCAGTTTCACGATGTTCCTGACGATGCCGGGCGCTACGCGTTGATGAGCTGGTTTTTCGAAGAAAACCTGACCTCTTTCGCACCCTACCGTGACATTCAGTCGACCGAAGGGTTCCAGGTCATCGGTACCTCCGGGACAGTGACGACAGTCGCCGCCAGCCATCTGGGCCTGCGCCGGTATGATCGGTCCAAGGTCGACGGGCTGCGCATGACCTCGGACCAGATCGACAAGGTGGTGCATTCCTACTTGGCCATGGGCCCCGAAGGCCACCGCGCCGATCCGCGCATCGGCCGCGACCGGCATTTGCTGATCATGTCCGGGGCGGCGATCCTGCAGGCGCTGCTCAGGGTCTGGCCGACCAACCAGCT
>JBNKYL010000134.1:0-7960 GCA_050300875.1 Paracoccaceae bacterium | reverse complement strand
AAGAAAGGACAACACATGCACATGACCACCATCACCCGCCCGCTGTCCGAACGCGATCAGCGCATCCAGGCCGCGCAACTGCGCGCGGCGGAAATCCTGACCGCCCGCCCCGACAAGGCACGTTCCACCAACGCCACCACCTGCGTGGTCGGCGAAGGCCTGGCGTGCCGGATCAAACAGGGCGACAACGACCTGCTCGCCGACCTTGGCCCGGGTATGGGCGGCGACGCCCTGGCTCCATCACCCAGCTTTCTGGCCCGCGCGGCCATTGGCAGCTGCGTGGCGATCGCCATCAAGATGCTCGCCGCCACGCGCGGGCTGACCTTTGACGCGGTTCATGTCACCGTTGAAACCGATTTCGACGACCGTGGCCTGTTCGGCATCGCCGGTTCCCCCGCGCCGCCGCTGGCCACGCATATCTCGATCGCCATCGACACCGACGCGACCGAGGCGCAAGCGGCCGCCATCGTCGAAACGGCGCTGGCGCGCGACCCGTGGTTCCTGGCCCTGCGCGACCCGCAAACGGTCACCACGGCCGTGACGGTCGAGCCGCCCCAAACCACTTTTCGCTGAACCCGCGTGATCCGAACGTGGGTCTGTGGCATAATCGCCCCCAAGCCATGCAGGGGTGAACGATGGACAGACCCGAACACGACCGCATCCCGGAGATTGCGCTGGACTGGCACCGGGCCGGGCGCGGCGCGGCACTGGCCCATGTGGTGGAAACCTGGGGCTCGGCGCCCCGTCCCGTGGGCGCGCAACTGGCCGTATCCGGCGACGGGCAGATGATGGGCTCGGTCTCGGGCGGTTGCGTCGAAGGCGCGGTTGTGGCTGAGGCGATCGAAGCGCTTGAGGACGGACAGCCCCGCCTGCTTGACTACGGCGTCAGCGACAATGACGCCTTTGCCGTCGGGCTTGCCTGCGGCGGGCGCATCCGGGTGCTGGTCGAACCTGTCGGACAAGCGCTGCCCGAAGCGCTGCTGGCAGAGCTCGTGGCGGCCCGAACATCCCGCGAACCGGTGGCCTACATCGTCGACCTTTCCAGCTGGACCCGAACACTTTCTGCCCCCGATGCGGCATTGGCTGAACGCTTCCGCGCCGACAAGAGCGGCGTCGAAGGCGAAACCTTCATCGCCATCCACAATCCACCATTGCGCATGATCGTGGTTGGCGCGGTGCACATCGCACAGGCGTTGGTACCCATGGCTCGCGCTTGCGGCTACGACCCCTATCTGATCGACCCTCGCGAGGCCTTCGGTTCGTCGGCTCGGTTCCCGGGCGAAACCATCAGCCATGACTGGCCGGACGAAGCGATGTCTGCCATCGGGCTCGATGCGCGCACCGCCGTGGTGACCTTGACGCACGACCCCAAGCTGGACGATCCGGCCATCGTCGCGGCGCTGAATTCGAAGGTGTTCTATCTGGGCTGCCTGGGGTCGACCCGGACCCATGCCAAACGCGTCGACCGGTTGCGCCAGGCTGGCTTTGACGACACCGCAATCGCCCGCATCCACGCCCCGGTCGGACTGGACATCAAGGCACGCGCCCCGGCCGAGATCGCCGTGTCCGTCATGGCCCAGATTACCCTGACCCTGCGCAGCGCGCCCTGATTGGCCAACCATGCCCACTTCTTTGGCTCGAAAACACCCCGGCCAGAGGCACCGCAGGGGCGTCAACCCGTGAGGCCCCACAGATACCATGCGGATTTCTATGAAATCCGTCCCCGCGCGGCGGTGGCAGGCGGCTTTCAGCCGCCTGAAACGGGCACGATCAGATCGGTTGGAACGACTTCTGCGTGCCGTCGTAGAATTCGAGCGATCCCTCGCCGATGTCCGTCCACAGCCCGTGCAGCGACAGGTCACCCGCCTCGACAGCCGCTTTGACGAACGGAAATGTCATCAGGTTGTCCAGCGACGTCATCACCGCTTCGCGTTCCAGTGCTGCGACCTGCTTGTCGCCGGGCAACTCCTTCACCCGGTCATAGCCGGGGCGAAGAATATCCATCCAGCGGCCCACGAAGCTGGATTTTTCTTCCAGCTCCGGTGCCTTGCCCGAACACATGTCGTGACACCCCTGAACACCCCCACAGGATGAATGGCCCAGCACGATCACATGCGCGACCTTCAGCGCCGTGACCGCGTATTCCACGGCCGCCGAGGTGCCGTGCGCTTCGCCGTCCGGCTCATAGGGCGGCACCAGGTTGGCGACGTTGCGATGAATGAAGAACTCGCCCTGATCCGCCCCGAAGATCGAAGTCACATGCACCCGGCTGTCGCAGCAGGAAATGACCATGGCGCGCGGGCGCTGGCCCTCTTCGGCCAGGCGGCGATACCAGCTCTTGTTTTCGGTAAAGGTCGTGGCTTTCCACCCGTGATACCGCTGTACCAGGTAGGATGGCAGTGGCTTGGCCTGTGTCATCGCGCGTCCCCTCCGTTTGATCCGTTGCGCCCCTATACTGAGGATTTTGACCTAATTCGAGCCATTATTTCCGGCCCGTGCAACCAAATGTAAGGTCGTCGGCGCCTACACCGGCCCCGGGTACCAAGGAGCATCTGGGGTCATGATATCAGTCGCCGAAATTAGGCCAGCGGAAACGGCCAGCCTTGACCATGCGCGTATCGTCGAGATCGCCGAAAGGCTCGGTCCAGGCGGGGCGGATGATTTCCTGTGCCGTGCGATGGAAGAGATCGCCGTGCTGCTGGGCGAAGCTGAACGGGCCTATGAGGCCGGGCATCCGGTACAGTTGCGCGCCGCGGCGGCGCAGATCGCGGGACACGCGGCTTCGATCGGCATGTCAACACTGGAAAACGCCGCCGGCAACATGGTTGACGTAGCCCGCAGCAATCCCAGCGGGGCCGCTCTGGCCGCAGTCTGCTATCGGATGCTGCGCATCGGCGAACAATCCTTCATGGCGCTTTGGGAACTGGGCGACGTGTCCATGTAACCCTTGCCGCTGGACGGACAGGCGGTAATCTGGGCCAGTTCCCAGATGCCGAGGTTTCCATGTCCATGAAATTTGCCGCCGCCGACAACAATGCGCTGCCGCTATACGCCACCGACAAATCCGGCCTTTCGGGGCTTTTGGATCGGCTGGACGACCGGGCGCAGGCCTGGGTCACTGCAAGCGGTTTCAAGGCCGGCGCAGGCGAACTGTGCCTCTTGCCGGATGCGGTCGGTGCCGTCACGGGTGCCATCGCCGGGCTTGGGGACGACAAATCCGCCAAGCGCCAGCGTTTCGTGCTTGGGGCCGCGCGCGGACAATTGCCAGAAGGTGTCTGGCGGTTGGACAGCACCCTGACCGGCGATGCCTTGACCGAGGCGGCCCTGGCGTGGCTGTTGGCCGGCTACCACTTCAACCGCTATGCCGGATCGGACAAGAAGCTTGCGATGCTGGTTGCGCCGACCGGTGTCGATGCGGTCCGGTTGGAAGCGATCGCCGCAGGCGAGGCATTGACCCGTGACCTGATCAACACGCCCGCGAGCGACATGGGGCCTGCCGATCTGGAAGATGCGGCGATCAAGCTTGCCGAAACCCACGGTGCGCGCACCGATGTGGTGCGTGGCGACGATCTGTTGGAGCGCAACTTCCCGATGATCCACGCGGTAGGCCGCGCCGCCACCCGTGCGCCACGGCTGATCGAGTTGAACTGGGGCGACCATGGACCTGCCCTGACCTTGGTGGGAAAGGGCGTGTGTTTTGACACTGGCGGGCTGAACATAAAGCCGGGTGCATCCATGGGACTTATGAAAAAGGATATGGGCGGCGCGGCGACTGTGCTTGGTCTGGCCCATATGATTATGGCGCTTGCCATGCCCATTCGCCTGCGCGTTTTGATCCCGGCGGTGGAAAACGCCATAGCCGGCGATGCCTTCCGGCCCGGTGACATCCTGTTGAGCCGCAAGGGGTTGAGCGTCGAGATCAACAATACCGACGCAGAAGGTCGCCTTGTGTTGGCCGACGCCTTGGCGCTGGCGGACGAGGCACAGCCCGATATGGTGATTTCAATGGCCACGCTGACCGGTGCGGCACGTGTTGCTGTCGGGCCGGATCTGGCGCCCTTCTATGCAACGATCGATGCCGACGCGGCGGCGGTGACCGGCGCGGCCGAAACGGTGCGTGACCCGGTCTGGCGGATGCCTTTCTGGGAACCTTATGAAAAGATGCTCGAACCGGGGATTGCGGATCTGGACAATGCGCCATCCGGCGGGTTTGCCGGGTCGATCACCGCAGCCTTGTTTCTGCGCCGCTTTGTCACCACTTGCCCGCGATACCTGCATTTCGACATTTACGGCTGGAACCCGACCGCCGCGCCCGCGCGGCCCAAGGGCGGCGTTGGCATGGGAGCCCGCGCTCTGTTGCAGGCCATGCCGGACTTGTTGGGTCTGTAGATGAAACCGACGATGATCGAGCAATATCACGCGACGTGCTGCGGGTCGCGCCTGATAGGGGCCTGCCGGATGCCGAAAGCCGTGGGTGGCATGCCCATCCGGTCTGGTTTCTCGAAGGCAACCCGATCGTCGGTTGTGGGAAGCTCAAGGCGGCGGAGGTGCGGTTTGCCGGTGCGAGCCAGGTTGATCCCGGCTTGTCGGCCAAGTTGCAGGACGAGGGGTGCATGATCCAGCGGGATTTCAAGAACATCGTAGAGCGGCAAGGGGCGGCTGGAACGGTTGTGACTTGGCCGGTGAAGCGGCCCTGCAATCAAGAGAAGAAGCGAAGGGGGCATTGCCATGTCTGGTTTGACCGAACTACGGGGCGTCGTGCCCTATCTGCCCACGCCCCTGAGCAGCGATGGCGTTGTCGATGAAATCACGCTGGCGCGGCTTTGCGACCACCTGATCGAGCAAGGTGTCCATGGGCTGACGCCGCTGGGATCGACGGGTGAATTTGCCTATCTCGACTTTGCAGCCAAGGAACGTGTCGTTGCCGCGACCGTGAAGGCGGCGCGCGGCCGCGTGCCGGTGATCGCGGGCGTCGCCGCCACCACGACCTGGGACGCGGTGAAACAGGCGCGCCGCTGGGCCGACCTGGGCGCCGATGGCATCCTGGCGGTGATGGAGGCCTATTTCCCTGTGCCGGACGCAGGGGTGGTCGATTATTTCACTGCAGTGGCCGATGCCACGGACCTGCCGGTCACGCTTTATACCAACCCGAACTTTCAGCGTTCCGACCTGTCGCTCGATGCAATCGACGCGCTGTCATGCCACCCAAATATCCTGTTCCTGAAAGACGCCTCGACCAATACAGGAAGACTTTTGACCATCTTGAACCGCACACAGGGCCGTATCGGGGTTTTCGCGGCTTCGTCGCATATCACCACGGCGGTCATGTTGATCGGCGGGCGCGGATGGCTTGCCGGGCCATCCTGTGTAATCCCGGCGCAAAGCGTGCGGCTGTTCGATCTGTGCGAGGCGGGCAAATGGGGTGAAGCGATGGATTTGCAGCGCGAACTTTGGGCCGTGAACCAGATCTTCGCCCGGTTCAATCTGGCCGGTGCAGTTAAGGCGGGGCTGCGACTGCAAGGGTTCGATTGCGGCGAGGCTGCGCCGCCGCAGGTACCTTTGAAAGCCGACGATATCGAGGTGATCAGATCGGTGCTGACCCGCGTCGGTGCGCTTTGATCCGCCCATCGGTGACGGCGAAGCCCAAGGCGATCACGCCGAACCCGATCCATGCCGCTGTGTCGATCCGTTCACCCAGGAAAAGAGCGCCCATGCCGATTGCGAAACCGGGGATCAGCAGGGTGACGAGAAGCAGGTTGGCGGCACCTGCGCGGACCAGAATGGCGAAGTAGAGCACATAGGCCAAGACCGTCGACATGACCGACAGCCCCAACAGCGCCCCCCAGGTGCCTGCAGAAAGCGCAAGCGTGGGCACCCCATCGACGGCAATCACCAGCGGCAGCATCAAGATCGTGCTGCCAATGACCATGCCAAGCGCATTCATCAGCGGCGGCTGCCGCGCCAGCATGACCTTGCCCCAGACCCCGGCAAAGGCATAAGACAGCGCCGCCGCCAGCACCGACAGTTGCGCCAGATTGGCGGGGTCGAACCCGCGCAAAGCCTGTGGCCCCATGATCACCGCCACCCCGGCCAGCCCCAGCACCGCGCCGACGATTTTGCGGGATGTCAGTGGTTCGTCTTTCAACAGGACGCCAGCCACCACTGCAGCCAGCATCGCCGTTGTGGCATTCAGGATGGACGCCAATCCGGCCTCGATATGCGTTTGGCCCCAGAAGATCAGCGAAAACGGGATGGCGTTGTTCAGCGCCCCCATAGCAAGATACGCCCCCCAGATGCGCGGCGACCGTGGCCAGCGGATGCCTCGTATTGCGACCACGGCGGCCAGTACCGGGATCGCCCAGAGCACGCGGTGCAAGGTGATGGTCAGCGGTGGCACCTCGCGCAGGGCAATTTCGGCAAAGATGAAAGTCCCGCCCCAAACGGCGGCCAGCGCCAGCAACATCGTGGCGGATTTCAGGTCCAGCGCGGGGGCGGTCGGGCGGGTCAAGGTTGGGTTCCGGTCAGGCGGTTTTGCCTGTCTTAGTCACCAACGGATGGTGCCGCGACCCGGAACTTGCGATTTCTGCGGTCTATTCAACCGCCCGGATGAGTTTCCGGTCCAGATCGCGCAGCACCTGTTTCAGATCGTGGCCGCGTTTCAGGACCTGGCCGTCCATGCCAAACAGTGTGTACTGCCCCTGCCGGGCGCGCAGTTTCGGGCGTTTTTCGATGCGGTAGATCGGGTGTTCAGCGGTGCGGCGGAAGATGGAAAACACCGCCACATCCTTTAGGAAAGACATCCCGTAATCTCGCCATTCGCCTGCCGCAACGAAGCGTCCGTAAACGCCCATGATCAGGCCAAGTTCGCGCCGGTCGAACGCCACCTGTTCAGGTGCGCGGCCACCGGGGAAGGGCGTGGTGTTCTGGATGTTCATAATCCCAGATTGGGCGTGCCCGCGCGCGAAATCAAGTCCTCACGCAAACGACCCTTGGCAGAACCATCCGCCGGACACCGTGCCGCCATGGGCATAGAACAGCCACAGCTTGGCGCCAGACGCCGTGGTGACCTGCCAGTAATCGCGCGTCCCCGATCGCCAGGCCGGATCGTCCAGCCACCATTCCGGAGCGATGCGTTCGGGGCCCAAGGCCGCTGCAGTGGTAAAATCCTGCCGCCGCCAGCGAAAGCCCAGCGGCACCTGCGGCACCTGATCGGCCTGCACCGGTTCGGGGCGCCACATCATCAGGGGCCGGGGCCGGTCGGGTTCGGGCCAGTCGGCAGCGGGGTCCGACCAGGCGGCGGCCAGGGGTTTCTGGGTTTTTTCGGGGATATGGCTGTCGGCGGGGTGCAGCCGGGTGATCGCGTCCAGCCCGATGCGCCCGCCGATCCGCCCGATCAGGTCATCCATGGCGTTCTGGCTTTCGGCGCTGATCATCGCTTGGGCTGCTTCGGTCGCGGCCAGCTGGCCCTTGTGCTGATGGGGGTGCAGGGGTTCGGTCACATGGGCCTCGATGCGGATCATGTCGATACCGAAACCTGGGTCGATATCGGGCACCCGCATCGCCATCAGCGGGCGGATGCGTTCGGGGTCGTCGGCGGAGCGGGCCAGCCGCACCTCGGCCCATTGGCTGGTCTGGTCGGTGCGGAACAGCTGCATGCGCACGGCCCGCGCGCCCTGCCCCTTGGATTTCAGCTTGGCGCAGAGCGGTGGCAGCAGGCGGTCCAGCGCGGCCATGATGTCGGCCTCCAGCCCGACCGGGTCGGGCAAGGTCAGGCGGATGGCGAAGGCATCGGGCGGGTGCACCGGGCTGACCGGTTCAGGTTCGACGCCCAGCGCCTGATCCAGCCGCCGCGCCAGGTCGCGCCCAAAACGGCGGGCAAGCGCGGCGCGCGGCGTGCCGATCAGATCGCCGATGCGGGTCAACCCCAGCCGGGCCAAGGCAGTCACCGTGTCATCGGGCA
>JBNKYL010000133.1:0-4509 GCA_050300875.1 Paracoccaceae bacterium | reverse complement strand
CGGTGGCGGATCCACTGGCGGGCGACGAAGAAGGGCAGCTTGACGTGGAGCTTGACCTCGCACATCTCGAACGGGGTCGAGTGCCAGTGGCGCATCAGGTAGCGGATCAGGCCCTCGTCGTTCTGCACCGATTTGGTGCCTTTGCCATAAGACACGCGGGCGGCCTGACAGATGGCGGCGTCGTCGCCCATGTAGTCGATGACGCGGACAAATCCGTGGTCGAGAACCGGGATCGCCTTGTACAGATGATCTTCCATCCCCGGCGCCACCGCGCGCAGGGTTTGCGACGGGGTGGAACGAAGCTCTTCTATTTCGGCGGCCTGTTCTGGGGAAAGCGGCATGTCGGTACGAATCCTTGGATGGAAGTGAGTCGGGGGCCACTATATCTGGTGGGGGCCTTGGGTAGAACCGCGCGATGATGTGGGATTGCGGGTTTTTCGCGGGTCAGCGATGATGCAGCAAAGGGCAGGGCAGGACAGGCAGGCCGATGCGGCAGATTTTACAGATTTTGGTGCTGTTGTTTTGCGCGGCCGGACCGGTGGCGGCGCAGGATTTTTCCGGCCTGTTGGGCCGCACGCAGGCATTGATCGGTGCCGGGCAATATGCGGCAGCGGTCGATGCCGGCAAGGCCGCCTTTGCGACAGCTGAGACGCGCGATGAAAAGGTGGGGGCGGCGCGGCTGGTGGCCTCGGCCCATTTCCGCGCCGGGCAATACGGGCGCGCATCCTTGTGGCTGCGGGTGGCGGCGCAACACGCCGATACGCCGCTGGCCAATCAGGCCGTTGCTGCCGATTTCGCGGGGCTCAGGGCGGTGACGCCCTGGACTGCCAAGCTGTCCTTTTCGCTGGCGCCGAGTTCGAACATCAACAACGGCAGCCAGGCCGACAAGGTGGTGATCTGGGGTCTGCCATTCACGCTGAACCCCGATGCGCGGGCCTTGTCAGGGTGGGAAATGGCCTTGGGTGCGAACCTGTCCTACCGGCTGTCGGAAAGCGCCGCGCATCGGACAGAAATCGGACTTGCCGCGTTTTCGCGCAGCTATGCACTCAGCCGCGATTCCGCAGCGGCGGCGCCGAATGTCAGCGGCGGCGATTACGCGTTTTCAGGTGTCGAATTGCTGGGCAGTCACAGTTGGCGCGGGGACCAGCCCGGTTCGCATTCCGTCAGCCTGGGGATGGGGCGTAACTGGTATGCTGGTGATCCCTACACTGTCTACGGGCGCGTGCGCTACGGCCGCGAGGCACAGGCTGGCGCAGGCGTGATCGGACGCTGGGCGATGAGCGTTGAACGCCAACAGTCGGAAACGAGCCGGGCCATGTCCAATATCGTTCGGACCGAGGCCGGGCTGGAGAGCCGGACGCAGACCGGCGTGTTGCGGGCCGATCTGGCGATGGAACGCACGGCGTCGACCGACCTGCTGGCCGAAAACCGGGCGACGCAGCTCTCCTTTGGCTATTCCCACGGGCAGTTGGTTTTCGGTGCGGCGCTGGCGGGCGAAATATCTGCCGAAGCGCGGGATTGGACCTGGTCGATCTATGATCCCGCCGGCAGACATGATGTGACCGTATCCATGGGGTTGAGGTTCATCATGCAGAATATTGATTACTATGGATTTTCACCTTCCATCGGGATTGATGCGCGGCGCACGCGGTCCAATATCTCCTTGTTTGATCGGGAAAGTGCGGGGCTGCGGTTCGGACTAGAATCGCGGTTCTGATCAGATCAAACGTGGCGCTTTCATTTCGGACATGGCGGCGTAAGATCGCTGCATGAATTCGCGCGCTGCAACAGTCGTGTTGATGGTAATTGCCACCGCCGCCGTGTCGGTTCTGGCGGGGTGGATCGGTTTGGGCGTGGCACTTGACCGGCTGGCCGAACGCGGACAGGCCGACCTGTCGCTATCGGGTGGGCGGCTGACCAACTTGTTGCAGCGCCACCGCGAGGCGGCGGTTCTGCTGGCCGACCGGCCGGATCTGATGGCGCTGCTACGGGCGGAACCTGACAGCGCATCACTGGGCCGGTCGCTTCTGCAGGAGGCCGCTGACAAGACGGGCGCCGCCGGCCTGATGCTGATCGGGCGCGATGGCGCAGTGCGTGCCACAGCCGGTGATATCGCCGCGCCTGACCAGATTCGCCCGGCGCTGAACCGGGCCTTCACCGGGGCGTTGGGGTCGCAACGGATGGTGCAGGGTTCGGCGCGGCGGCAATTCGTCTATGCCGCGCCGGTGTTCGTCGAAGGTGGCCCAGCCGAAGGCGCATTGGCGGTGGCGGTTGATGCGGCCGTTATCGAATGGAACTGGCCTGCCGATCCCAATGCGGTGTTTTTCAGTGAACCTGATGGCCGGGTCTTCGTGACCAACAGGTCCGACTTGATCCTGAAGCCTATGATCGGGATGGCGGATGGTCCTGCCGTTGGCCGAGTCTGGCGCGTGGGAACACATGATTTGCTGCAACTGGATGCCGGGCGCTACCTGCCGCGCCACGCTTTGCTGCTGCAGGAAAAGGTTCCGGTGATCGGGCTCAATGCCGCCGTTCTGATCGATGCGGGGCCTGAATTGCGCGTGGCGGGCTGGCAGATGGCCGGTGTGGCGGGGTTGGGCCTGGCGCTGTCGGCGCTGGCATTTCTTGTGCTGGAACGCCGCCGGGCATTGATGGGGCAGCTGGAAGCTGAAGAAGCCGCCAAACGTGAATTGGAGGCGCGGGTCGCCGAACGCACAGGCGAATTATCCGCCGCCAATGCCGAATTGCGCCGCGAAGTGGCCGAACGCCAGGAGGCCGAGGCCGCGCTGCGGCGTGCGCAAGCTGACCTTGTGCAGGCCGGCAAGCTGTCGGCCCTGGGCAAGATGAGCGCGGGGATCAGCCATGAGTTGAACCAGCCGTTGATGGCGATCCGGTCATTCGCTGACAATGGCGAGGCCTTCCTGGCGCGCGGCAATACCCTGAAAGCGGGCGAAAACCTGGGCCGCATTTCGGAAATGACCCGCCGCATGGGCCGCATTATCAAGAACCTGCGCGCCTTTGCCCGGCAGGAAAACGAGGCGCTGTCAGATGTCGATCTGGTGGCGGTGGTCGAAGCGGTTCTGGAACTGGTCGGTGGGCGCATTCGGTCTGAAGGTGTGGCGTTGGGGTGGTCCCCGCCGCCCCATCCGGTGATCGTGCGCGGTGGCGAAGTGCGCCTGCAACAGGTGGTGATGAACCTTGTGACCAATGCGCTGGATGCAATGGAAGGCCGCCCTGACAAAGCATTGGACATTACCATCGCGCAGGGGCCGTCCAGGGCCATCTTGTCGATCTGCGACAACGGCCCGGGAATCGCCGACGCTGACCGGGTATTTGACCCGTTCTATTCAACCAAATCGGTGGGCGAAGCGGGCGGCATGGGACTTGGCCTGTCGATATCCTACGGATTGGTGCAAAGCTTTGGCGGCGCGATACGGGGCGAGAACCGGGACGGGGGCGGTGCGGTGTTTACCGTCGAACTGGACCTGGCCGGGCAAGAGGTGGCGGCATGAAAAACGTCCTGCTGGTCGACGACGATGCCGCCGTGCGCGACGCCTTGGGCCAGACATTGGAACTTGCCGATCTGGTGCCGATCCTGGCGCGTTCGGTGATCGAGGCCAAGGATCATGTCGGACGCGAATTCGACGGTGTGGTGGTCAGCGACATTCGGATGCCCGGCAAGGATGGTTTCAGCCTGTTGGAACACGTGCAAAAGGTCGATGCCGATTTGCCCGTTATCCTGCTGACCGGCGAAGGCGATATTCCCATGGCCGTGCGTGGGATCAGTTCCGGCGCCTTCGCCTTTCTTGAAAAACCCTGTGCGACCAAGGATTTCCTGGACGTTGTCGACAGGGCGCTGAAGACCCGCGCGTTGGTTCAGGAAAACCGGCGGCTCAAACGTGAACTGGCGCTTGGCGATGCGGCAGCGCGGATGTTGCACGGGCAAAGCACACAGTCCGAAGAATTGCGCAATCGCGTGCGAAAGGTCGCGTCCAGCTCGGCCGACGTGCTGGTGACCGGGCCTCAGGGGTCGGGAACGTCCAAGGTTGCCGAAGTCATTCATCTGTTGTCGGGCGCCGCGCAACGCCCATTCGTGAAACTGGCCGTGGCCGGTCTGGGCATCGAGGCGTTGGCAGACGGGTTCGATCGGGCTAAGGGCGGCACGCTCTATCTTGATGAAATATCGGCCCTGCCACCGACGGCGCAGCTGGCCTGCCTGGACCATCTGGAAAGCGGCGCCGACGTTCGCGTGATCGCAGGCACCTATCAGGACCTGGAACATCTGGCGGCACAGGGGCGGTTCAATGCCGATCTGTTCTATCGGCTGGACGTGATGCGCGTTCACATCCCGGCGCTGAAGGATCGGGCCGAAGATATCCCGGTACTGTTCCGTCACTACGTCGCGCAGGCCTGTGAACAGGCGGCTTTGCCGATGCCGGATATCACCCCTGATGTGATCGCCGGGTTGATGGCGCAGGACTGGCCCGGCAATGCCCGCGCGCTGATGAA
>JBNKYL010000132.1:0-5755 GCA_050300875.1 Paracoccaceae bacterium | reverse complement strand
GCCGCAGGCGAAGCCGACCCAACCGTATCCGCATCGCATTGATAAAACTGCCGGAACCGCCCCGGACCCGGTTTTTCGTTCCGCCAGACCGGCCCCATCGCATAACGGCGATAGGGGGTTGGCAAGTCGTTGCGGTGCTGGGCGAAGACGCGGGCCAGGGGCGCGGTCAGGTCATAGCGCAGCGCCAGCCATTTTTCGTCATCAGCCTCCTGCCAGGCAAAAACGCCTTCATTGGGGCGATCGACATCGGGCAGGAACTTCCCCAGCGCCTCGACCGTTTCCACCGCTGAACTTTCCAGCGCCTCGAACCCGTACAGATGATAGACCCCGGCAATCGCATCCAGCATTGCCTTGCGTTCGGTCACTTCCGGACCGAAATAGTCGCGAAACCCTTTGGGCGTTTCGGCCCTGGGACGCGGGGTCTTTTTCTCTTTGGCCATCGGGCGTATCGTTTCCTGGAAGGATAATCCGCGCGCGGTCTATCTGATGGGTGGCATCGGGGCAAGGTTTACAGGGGGGCGCATGAGCAGCATCGAAGCCATGGAAGAAAAACTGGCCTATCTGGAAAAGACCGTCGATGACCTTTCCATGGTCGCGGCCCGGCAGGATCGCGAATTGACCCGGCTGACCCGCCTGTTGGAAATGCTGGCCCAGCGCGAAGCGGAACGTGAAATGGATACTGGCGGCACCATCCCCTTGGCCGATCAGAAACCGCCGCATTGGTAGCTGTCCACGCGTGGACACCCGGCTAGCCCTTTGAACTACCTGCGCAGGTGCATCAGGCTCATCAGCCGCGCCTGACGCGCGAAACGCCTGGTTTCTTTCGGTTTGACCTCCCCGGCATGGGCCATGACGCCCCGGGTCAGCCAAACTGCCACCAAGGCAAACACCATCCCGCCAAAGGCCTGACCGATCAGGACACCAGACGCCCCAAACCATCCTGCGAATAGGATCACGAAGGGAATAGTGCCAACCGTGTGGCGCCCCCAATTGACCCAGGTCGAATAATAAGGGTGGCCGAGGTTGTTGAAAGCCGCGTTCGCAACAAAGATCACGCCGTTGAAGAAGAACGCCAGCGCCAACGGGCCGCAGAACAGGTAGATCAGATCGCGCGCCGGGCCGGTCGCCTGAAACATATCTGCAATCGGTCCACGCAACGCGAACAGGATCGCCGACACCAGCACGACCACCAGCGCGGTAAAGGCCAGCCCGTCGCGGAACGCGCCGCGCACACGGTCGCCCCGGCCTGCCCCGGCATTCTGACCGATGATCGGGCCAATGGCGCCCGACAGGGCGAAGATCACGCCAAACGCTACCGGTGTGATCCGGGCCACCACGGCCATGCCGGCCACCGCGTCTTCACCATAACTGGCCATGGACCTCGTGACATAAGCCTGCCCGATCGGCGTGGCCAGCGATGTCAGGATAGCTGGGAAAGCCAGCGCAAAGATCTGCCGCAGATCGGCAATCAGGGCGGCGGGCCTGGGCAGGCGCAACGCATCATGATCGCGCCAAATGAACCACAGCGCGCTGGCCGCCATGGCAAAACGCGCCGCCACGGATGCCAGCGCCGCGCCTGTCAAGTCCAGCCCCAGGCCAAAGATCAGGATCGGGTCCAGCACCGCATTGACCAGCCCGGCAATGATCGTGGCCCACATCGACCGCGTCGCCGCGCCATGGGCACGCAGGATCGCGCCGCCGATCATGCCGATCATCATCAACGGCAAGCTTGGCACGATGATGGCGAGGTATCCCACCGCCAGATCCAGCGTCACGCCCGATGCGCCCATCAGCCGTGCCAGCGGATCAAGGAAAGCCCAGACTGAGCCCGCGAAAACCGCGCCGAACAACACGCCCGCCACAAGCGTGTTGCTGGCGCGCGATCGGGCCAGTTCGGTGTCGCCCGCCCCCAAGGCTCGCGCCACAAGCGCGCCTGCGGCTATCGCCATGCCGATCCCGAAGGACGATGTGAAAAACAGGATCGCACCAGCATAGCCCACGGCTGCCGCCAGTTCGTCCCGGCCCAGCATCGAGATAAAGATCATGTCGACCAGATCGACGAAAAAGATCGCCATCAATCCGACGGACGCGGTGATGGACATGACGCTGATATGGCGAAACAGGTTTCCGGTCAGGAACTTGGCTTGTTCGCTATCGGCCATACGGCTTCGATCACCCGCCGGGGCGGGTTTGCAGCAACGGCATCAGCGCCGCCATATCCGGCCCACGTTCCCGCCCCGTCACCGCCTTGCGCAGCGGCATGAACAACCCCTTGCCTTTGCGGCCCGTCGCGTCCTTGACCGCACCCGTCCAGTTGCCCCAGCTGTTGCCATCATAGGGCGGCGGGGGCAGCAGTTTGAACGCTTCGGCCACGAAATCGGCATCCTCGGCATCGACAAGAGGTGCAGCGCCTCCTCGGCACAGGTCCCACCAGTCAGCCAGATCGGCCATGGTAGATATGTTTTCGCGTGCCACGGTCCAGAACGGTTCGGCCAGTTCAGAGGGTACACCCAACGCTGCAATGGTGTCGGCTACCTCGGCAAAGGGCCGGGCTGCCAGAATGCGGGCGGTAAGCGGGAACAGGTCCTGTTCATCGAACTTGGTGGGCGAGGCGCCGAAGGACGACAGGTCGAAGCCTTCGGCCAACTCGTCGATCGACCCGTACAGCTCGGCAGGCTGCGACGAGCCGAGCCGTGCCATATGCGACAACAAGGCCATTGGCTCGATCCCGGCCGCACGCAGGTCGCGCAAGGCCAGGGTGCCAAGGCGTTTGGACAGCTTTTCGCCCTGAGGGCCGGTCAGCGTCGAATGATGCGCGAATGACGGCAATGCGCCGCCAAGGGCCTGAATGATCTGGATCTGCGTGGCTGTGTTAGTGACGTGGTCATTGCCGCGCACCACATGGGTGATGCCGAAATCCATATCGTCACAGACCGAAGCCAGCGTGTAGAGAAACTGCCCGTCGCCCCGGATCAGAACCGGGTCCGACAGCGAAGCCGCGTCGATGGACTGATCGCCCAGAATGCCATCGGTCCATTCAATGCGCTGCTGGTCCAGCTTGAACCGCCAATGCCCGTTGCCGCGTTCGGCACGCAGCTTTTCGCGGTCGGCATCCGACAAGTTCAGCGCCGCGCGGTCATAGACTGGCGGCAGTCCCATGTTCAGCTGTTTCTTGCGCTTCAGGTCCAGTTCGGTGGGCGTTTCGAAACATTCATAGAACCGGCCCTTGGCGCGCAGGTCGTCGGCGGCCTGTTCGTAACGATCCAGTCGGTCGGATTGCTTTTCAATCCGGTCCCAGGTCAGGCCCAGCCATTCCAAATCTTCCTGAATTCCGTCTGCGAATTCCTGTTTCGACCTTTCCGGGTCGGTATCGTCCAGCCGCAGGATGAACGTTCCGCCGGCCTTGCGCGCGATCAGGAAATTGAACAGCGCCGTGCGCAGGTTCCCGATATGCAGGTAGCCAGTCGGCGATGGGGCGAAACGGGTGGTGGTCATGTGAACGGCCAATTGGTTGAAGTTTGCTGGCGTTTTTCACATGCGTCACGCCTTGTCCAGTATCCGCCCCGAACACCGCACCACCGCCAGTGGCGGGGAAAGCGCGGCACGCCGCGCTTTCCCGTTAGTCTTTCGGCCTAGTTCACGCCAAACGCATAGAACTTGTCATTCGCGGTGTTGGGCGCGCCAAAGCCGCCATAGCCTGACCCCCAATACACCATGCCGTTCGATATCGCTGCACCGGCATTGCAAGACCCGCCGCTGGCAAAGGCCCACAACACGTTGCCTGTGTTGCCATCAATGGCGAACATATAACCTTCCGGGTCCTGCGAACACGCATAGACGACGCCGTTCGCCGAAGACACCGCGCCGCCGGCGTTCCAGTTTCCGACCGGGTTACCCAATTGCCAAAGAACGGAGCCCGTCGCCGGATCCAGGGCGGTGAAAATGCCGCCATTCGTCACGCTGCCATCCGGCAGCACCCAAGATTGGTATTCAGAATTAGCGCTGGACACATAGATGCGGTCACCGTCGAAGGACGATCCCCACATGACACCGCCCGCAACGCCGCCCGGACTGGTTTGCGTAACCCAGATGGCCTGCCCGGAATCGGGGTCAAGAGCCCAGAACATTCCGCTCTTCTGCCCGACCGCAACCAGATCACGCGGTTTGCCTCCGGCTTTTATGGTGATCAACATGGGCGCTTGGCCAAAATCAAAATCCGGGCCTTCCGGATCGGGGCAGGTCGGCAATTCAAACAGGCATTCAACCGTCCAGACATCGAACGGCAACACAGTATTGGCCCAATTGACCGCTCCGGTTTTCAGATCCAGCGCAACGACCGCGTCAAAGAAATTGTCCGGATAGGGGTCCAGGCATGCGCGTTGTGCCTCCGGGTCCGCACCTGCGGCCGCGACGCAATCAAGAAAGGCCTGTGGCGCCCCATAGTTGTTGCCGGTGGCGATGTAGACCTGCCCCCGCTTGTGATCGACGGCCGGGCTGCTGCCCCATACGGCATTTCCTGTGAACCCTTGGGGCGCCATGAAGGTTTCCCAGACGATGGCACCCGTCGCGGCATCCAGTTGCACCACACTGCCGCGGAACGTCAGCGTGTAGCCCGGGACAACGGCAGCGAACAATTCTTCGTAGGACGCCGTCCCGACAATCACCTTGTCGCCAGCGATGGTCGGCGATTGCGTGATCATCGCAGCGGGATGGCCGCTTGCCATTTGCGTGACCCAGACCGGATCGCCGGTGAACTTGTTGACCGCGATCATATGCGCTCCCAGGAAAAACCGGCCACCCTGCGTGCCAAGGATCAGCAGGTCGCCGTATATCGTGGGCGTCGTACGGGAAAAATTGACAGCATGGTTTGGCAGGCCAAGATATTCACCAATCGTGCGCTGCCAGATCACCGCGCCGGTGTCTTTGTCGGCCTTGAACAGGTTTCCCGCAAAGTCGGGGAAATAGACATAGTCGCCGTCAACGGCGGGCGTCGCGGAAACGTCGCCACCGGTGTTCAGAACCCAGGCCGGCGCCAGGGTGCTGGCATTGGCAGTGCCGATCATGGTTTCTGTTGCCTGATGCCGGTTATTCGCCGCGTCCTGGCCAGCCGATCGCCATTGGCTTCCTTGGGCCACCGCTGGCACCGCAAGTGCCAATGAAAGGATTACAGAAGCAAAGGACTTCCCCAGGAAGGTCCCGAAAACAGTACGTTTTAACATATTCCACCCCCATGTTTGATTGATTAATGCGCCAGAATACCACATCTGCGTTTATTTTGGCGGGAAATCGGGATGTTCCGAAATGTGGATGGCTGCAGTCGAAGGCCAACGCACCCCTGGCCGGGGCCGTCGGAACGCATGTTTGGGGATCAGGCAAGGCTTCCAACCACTACGGTGGCTGCGCAACGGATGGCTAGTCGGGTTGAACCGCCCATGTCTTGTCCAGATCATCCAGCCCGGCGCGGATCAACTCGCGCAGCACGTTTTCGTCCACATCCGCCAGCTTGTTGATGTAGAGGCAGGACTTGCCCTTCTTCCACTTTCCCAAACGGTCCAGGATCGGGCCGAAATCGGAATATCCGGGCAGGACATAGACCACCATATTGGCCTTGCGCGGCGAGAAGCCGGTGGCCATGAAATCGCCTTCGCGACCGCTGTCATATCTGTAGTGATACCGCCCGAACCCGACGATCGACGGTCCCCACATCCGGGGTTCAAAACCGGTCACTTCCTTGAAGATCTGCAACAGCCGCCTG
>JBNKYL010000131.1:0-9992 GCA_050300875.1 Paracoccaceae bacterium | reverse complement strand
CGCGTCTCTTGGGGCCGGTGCCGATTTCTTCCCAGCAAAAATTGCTCGTAACCATTGACTCAGGTCAAGGTTGTAGGCTGAGCCTCGCACTAGAGCAGTATCGCGCGAAACAGGATACTCAATTCAATGACTGACAGCCCTACGCCCCTTTATGCCGCCCGCGAACCGGTATTCCCCAGACGTGTGTCCGGGTTCTACCGATCCTTGAAATGGTGGATCATGGGATTGACGCTTGGCGTCTATTACCTGACCCCCTGGATCCGTTGGGACCGTGGCCCCGAGTTGCCCGATCAGGCGGTTCTTGTTGATCTGGCCGGTCGACGCTTCTTCTTTTTCTGGATCGAGATCTGGCCGCACGAATTCTACTTCATCGCTGGCCTCTTGATCATGGCGGGGCTTGGGCTCTTCCTTTTCACCTCTGCCGCCGGTCGGGTCTGGTGCGGCTATGCCTGCCCGCAAACCGTTTGGACCGACCTGTTCATCCTGACCGAACGCTGGATCGAAGGCGACCGTAACGCTCGCGTCCGGTTGTGGAAGTCCAAATGGGACGCCCGCAAGATTCGCCTGCGCCTGTTCAAGTGGCTGATCTGGCTCGGCATCGGCGTGGCCACTGGCGGCGCCTGGGTCTTCTACTTTACCGACGCGCCGACACTTCTGGTGGACCTGGTGACAGGCAACGCGCACCCGGTTGCCTACATGACCATCGCCATCGCCACGGCCACCACCGTCGGCTTTGGCGGTTTCGCCCGCGAACAGATCTGCATCTATATGTGCCCCTGGCCACGCATCCAGGCTGCGATGATGGATATCGACACGCTGACCGTGGCTTATCGCGAATGGCGCGGCGAGCCGCGTGGCAAGGGCAAAAGCCGGGATGGGCTGGGCGATTGCATCGACTGTAACGCCTGCGTAAACGTCTGCCCGATGGGGATCGACATTCGTGACGGTCAGCAACTGGCCTGCATCACCTGTGCGCTCTGCATCGATGCCTGCGACGACATGATGGACAAGGTCGGCAAGCCCCGCGGCTTGATCGACTACATGGCTTTGACGGATGAACCCCGTGAGCGCGCGGGCCAACCACCCAAGCCGATCTGGCAGCACATCCTGCGCCCCCGCACGATCCTGTACACCACGCTGTGGTCGCTGGTTGGCATCGGTCTGGTGGTGGCGCTGTTCATCCGGCCCGAAATCGACTTTACCGTCGCGCCCATACGCAGCCCGGTCTATGTCGTGCTTTCGGACGGGTCCGTGCGCAACACCTACGAAGTACGTCTTCGCAACAAGAATGGCGAAATGCGCCCCTTCCATGTGTCTCTGACTTCTGCAGAAACGCTGCGCATCGAACTGGAAGGGACCAGCGAGTTGGTCGTCGAGGTTCCCGCAGATGAAACCCTGTTGCAGCGCGTTTATGTTATCGCGCCGGCCGGCAGCGATGCCGCATCGTCATCGCGCGTGCCGTTCCGCTTCTGGATAGAGGACATGACCAACGGCGAACGCGCATCGAAGGACACCATCTTCAACGGGAGGCCACAATGACCGAAGGCAAGCCGATCACCGGCCGCAAGGTCCTGTTCATCACGGTTTCCGCATTCGCGATCATCATCGCGGTGAACGTCACCATGGCCGTGAAAGCGGTAAAGACCTTCCCGGGGCTCGAGGTGAAGAACTCCTATGTCGCCAGCCAGACCTTCGACGAAGAGCGCGCGGCACAGGAAGCGCTGGGCTGGGCGATCTCGGCCGAAATCGACGGCGACGCGCTGGTATTTCAGGTCAAGGACAGCGCCGGGCACCCGGTCGAACTGGCCAGCCTGGACGCCATTCTTGGCCGCGCCACCCATGTACGCGACGATCAGACCCCGGCCTTCGTCTATGAAAACGGCGCCTATGTCGCACCGGTCGATCTGGGGCGCGGAAACTGGAACCTGCGCGTCAAAGGCACCGCACCCGACGGCACGCCCTTTCACCAGCGCATCGCGCTTTTCGTGAAATGACGGATCTCGCGCCGCCCCGTCCTGCCGCATGCGCGGCCTGTTCGGTCACCGATCTGGCCACCGATCTGGCCGAGGCGGAGGCGCGCGCGTCTGACATCGTCCTGTCGGTTCCGGCCATGCATTGTGCGGGCTGTATTTCCGCCGTCGAACGGTCGCTGAACGCGGTACCCGGCGTTCACCAGGCGCGCGTCAACCTGACATTGCGGCGCGCCATGGTGCAGGCATCGGCCGGGGTCGAAACCGCCGACCTGATCGCCGCCGTAGGCGCGGCGGGCTACGAAGCCCATGAACTCG
This sequence comes from Paracoccaceae bacterium, assembly GCA_050300875.1. Taxonomy (GTDB): domain Bacteria; phylum Pseudomonadota; class Alphaproteobacteria; order Rhodobacterales; family Rhodobacteraceae; genus CBDCFL01. The sequence continues at coordinate 7,704 of JBNKYL010000131.1, read as the reverse complement.
ACCGGGGCGAGATCGAGGCGACGAGCCTTGATGCACGCGGCAGGGCGCTATTGATGCGGCTTGGCGTGGCCGGGTTCGCGATGATGAATGTCATGCTGCTGTCGGTGGCCGTCTGGTCCGGCGCAGCAGAGGCGACACGCGACCTGTTCCACTGGATTTCCGCGCTGATCGCGCTGCCCGCCATTGTTTTTTCCGCGCAGCCGTTCTTTGTCCACGCGTGGACAGGGCTGAAAGCCCGCAGTCTGAACATGGATGTGCCAATATCGTTGGCGATCCTGCTGGCGGCCGGATTGTCCGTTTATGAGACCAGTCAATCGGGCGAGCATGCCTATTTTGACGCGGCCCTGTCACTGACCTTTTTCCTGCTGGCTGGCCGCTATCTTGATCACCGCACCCGCCACGCAGCCCGATCCGCCGCCGCCGAACTGGCCGCGCTGGAAGTGCCGCGCGCACTTTTGCCAGATGGCAACCGCGTGGCGGTTTCGGCCCTGGCCCCAGGTGACATGGTGCGCATCCTGCCCGGCGCGCGGATGCCCGTGGATGGTGTTATCCGTATCGGAGAAAGCGAACTGGATCGGTCGCTGCTGACCGGCGAAACCCTGCCCGTGATGGCAGCGCCCGGAACGAAGGTGAGTGCAGGCGAGGTCAACCTGACCGGCCCGCTGGATGTCGAGGTGACGTCATCGGGCGATGACACATCCCTGCGCCGTCTTGCCGACCTGGTGGCGATCGCGGAAACCGCCCGCAACCGCTACACGTCACTGGCCGACCGCGCCGCCCGCATCTATGCGCCGGCCGTACATATCCTGGCCTTCGTGGCTTTCGTGGGGTGGTTCTGGGCCTCGGGCGATGCGCGCCTGGCGTTGAACATCGCCGTGGCGGTTCTGATCATCACCTGCCCATGTGCGCTGGGTCTGGCTGTGCCTGCGGTATCGGCCGCGGCGTCGGGGCGGCTTTATCGCGACGGGATGCTTATCAAATCGGCGACCGCGCTGGAACGGCTGGCCGAGGTCGACACGGTGGTTTTCGACAAGACAGGCACGCTGACGGCGGGTCAGCCGCGGCTTCTGGGCGATTTCCAGGCAGACGATCAGTCCCTGTCCGTTGCGCTTGCACTGGCCGAAGGTTCGGCCCACCCGTTGGCCGCAGCACTGTCCGAAGGGCTGCGCGCAGGTGGCCACGCACCCGCCAAACTGGACGCGATCCGCGAAGTTCCAGGTTATGGCGTTGAAGCGACTCAAGATGGCGCAACGGTACGGCTTGGGCGTGGCGCCTGGGTCGGTGCGGATGGGGCAGGGGGGCTGTCGACCACACTGCGGATCGGTTCCGGAACGCCTGTCACCTTCCACTTTGCAGACAATCTGCGCGACGGCGCGACAGAGGCTGTCGCAGGCCTGAAAGCGCGCGGGCTGGACGTGATCCTTTTGTCCGGGGATACCGCCGATCACGTGGCGGAGGTGGCCGAAGTTCTGGATATCAGCGCATGGGAGGCGGGCTTGCTGCCGGAGGACAAGGCGGCCCGCGTCGGCGCGTTGGCCCGGTCGGGTCGCCGCGTGCTGATGGTAGGCGACGGGTTGAACGACACCGGGGCGTTGGCCGCCGCGCATGTGTCGATATCCCCGGCCTCGGCGCTTGAAGCCGCGCGCGTCGTGTCTGATATCGTGCTGATCGGCAATTCACTGGCCCCGGTCACCACCGCCACCCGCGTGGCCGTCAGCGCCACCAAGCGCATCAAGGAAAACTTCGCGCTTGCCGCGGGATACAACCTGATCGCCGTGCCGCTGGCACTGGCGGGTCTGGCCACGCCCCTGGCGGCTGCTCTGGCCATGTCGGCCTCGTCCATCACCGTTTCGCTGAATGCACTGAGGTTGCAGCGCAAATGAACGTTCTTGTCGTCCTGATCCCGGTTTCCCTGATCCTTGGCGGTTTGGGTCTGGCGGCGTTCTGGTGGGCGCTCAAGGGGCGGCAATGGGAAGACCCGGAAGGCGATGCACAGCGTATCCTTCAGACGGATTACGACGACAAGCCGCGCGACTGACCTGACGGCCAGCGCCGCCTTGGCGCATCAGTCCGCCGAAGCTGCCGCAACCAGATCGGCCACCACGGGTCCCATATCATTGACGATCCTGATCACGCCTTGCGCATTCGGATGCAGACCGTCGCGCTGGAACCATTGGGCCAAGGTGTCGCCCCGGTCGCCCTGTTCGGCAAGAACCTGCAAGAAGTCGGGATAGAAAAGCGTGCCGTATTCGGCTGCCAGCTCGGGGTAAATCGCCCTGAACGCATCCTGATACGCAGCGCCGTAGTTCGGCGGCACCGTGATCCCGATCAGCAGAACCGGCAGGTTCCGTGCCTGCGCCTCGGTCAGGATCGCGGCAATGTTTTCGCGCGCAACGGCCGGGTCGATGGCTCGCAGGATGTCATTGCCGCCCAATTCGACGATCAGCGCATCCGTATCCGGCTCCAGCGCCCAGCCGAGCCTTTCGCGCCCGCCCGTCGTCGTGTCGCCGGACACCCCGGCATTGACCAGGACCACATCCAGCCCCCGGTCGGTGAGCCAATTCTGCATCTGCGGGACGAACCCGTCGCCCGCATCCAGACCGTAGCCCGCCATCAGCGAGTCCCCCAGCCCGACGATCTTGACCGGATCGGCCAGAACGATGCCGGGCCAAAGTAACAGAACCGAAAGGATATGGGCCCAGAACTTGCCCCGGCGCCCGAAAGCGCCATATCCAAGGTGAAAGATCTTCATGCCAGGGTGGTCCCGTTGCCTGATCCGGTCATATCATTGAAAGATACGCGCCTGTCGCTGGCGGGCAATACCGGCATGGTCGAAATTCTGCGCGGCATTTCGCTGGATATTGCGGCACAGGAAACGGTCGGGCTGATCGGCCCGTCCGGGTCCGGCAAGTCGTCGCTCTTGATGTTGCTGGGCGGGCTGGAACGTGCGACCGGCGGATCGGTCAACGTATTGGGACAGGATCTGACCGGCATGGGCGAAGATGCGCTGGCCCGGTTCCGTCGCGATCATATGGGCATCGTGTTCCAATCCTTTCACCTGATCCCGACCATGACGGCGCTGGAAAACGTGGCCACGCCGTTGGAACTGGCCGGCGACCGAAATGCCTTCGACCGCGCAGCCGACGAACTGGCCGCTGTCGGTCTGTCCGACCGGGCGGGCCATTATCCCAGCCAGATGTCAGGCGGCGAACAGCAACGCGTTGCACTGGCACGCGCCGCCGCGCCGCGACCCGACATCCTGCTGGCCGACGAACCTACTGGCAACCTCGATGGCCGGACCGGCGAACAGATCATGGAAGTGCTGTTCGGCTTGCGCGACCGCCACGGCGCCACCCTTGTGCTGGTGACCCATGCCCCGGCCCTGGCCGAACGCTGCGACCGCGTGATCCGCCTGCGCGACGGCAGGCTGGATACCGAAAACCTGTCCGAGGCAGCTGAATGAGCCTGTCCGTCGCGGCCCGCTTTGCCCGGCGCGAAATGCGTGGCGGTCTGCGCGGGTTCCGCGTCTTTCTGGCCTGCCTTGCCCTTGGTGTGGCGGCGATCGCGGCGGTGGGATCCGTCCGTGAAAACATTCAGGGCGGTTTGATACGTGAAGGCGCCGTCTTGCTGGGCGGCGATGCCGAGATCGAGTTGACCTATCGCTATGCCGAGCCAAGCGAACGCGCGTGGATGGAAAGCATATCGACCACGCTGTCCGAGGTTGTCGATTTCCGGTCCATGGCCGTCGTGGGCCAGGGTCCCGATGCCGACCGCGCGCTGACCCAGGTGAAGGGGGTGGATTCGGCCTATCCCTTGCTGGGCAGCGTCGGACTTGCGCCTGACATGCCCCTGGATCAGGCTTTGGACGGTGACGGCGTGCATCCGGGCGCCGTCATGGACCGCATCCTTGTGGCGCGGCTTGGGCTGGAACCGGGCGACACTTTCCATTTGGGCGAACAGGCTTTCGTCTTATCGGCGATCCTGACGCGCGAACCGGATTCGACGGGTGGCTTCACGCTTGGCCCGCGCACTCTGGTGCGCAGCGCCGACCTGGCGGGATCCGGGTTGCTGCAACCGGGCACATTGTTCGACACCGATTATCGGATGATCCTGCCCCCCGATCCCGATTTTGCAGCGTTGAAGGCCGAGGCCGCGCGTCAGATCGACGGCGGGGGCGGGCGCTGGCGCGATCGGCGCGATGGGGCACCCGGCACGCGCCGGTTCGTAGAACGGCTATCGACATTCCTGATCCTTGTCGGCCTTGCAGGGCTGGTTGTCGGCGGGGTCGGCATTTCGGCCGCCGTGCGCGCCTATCTTGATGAAAAGATCCCGACGATTGCCACGCTGAAATCCATCGGCGCCGAAGGCCGCACGATCTTTCAGGTTTACATGATCCAGATCGGTGTGCTGTCGGCACTCGGTATTGCCATCGGACTGATCCTTGGCGCTGCCTTGCCATACGCGGTGACGCCACTGTTGCTGACATTCCTGCCAGTGCCGCCCGAAACCGGGCTGGCCATCGGCCCCCTGGCGCAGGCCGCGCTTTATGGCGCGTTGACGGCTGCCGTGTTCGCGCTGTGGCCGCTGGCGCGCACGGAACGCATACGCGCGGCGACGCTGTTCCGCGACGCGGCTTTCGGGCTGACGGGGTGGCCACGGCCACGCTACGTCATCGTGATTTCTGCGCTTATGTTCCTGCTGGTGTCCTGCGCCGTCGCCTTTTCGGGTCAGGCGCGGCTGACGCTTTGGGCAGCGGGTGGCTTGTTCCTGGCCTTTGTCGCCTTGGTTTTGGCCGGGTATTTGTTGCGCTTCGCTGCCGGGCGTATGGCCCGGTTGCGCCTGTTTCGCGGGCTCACCGCGCTGCGCCACGCGCTGGGCGCCACCGGCGGCCCGGGCAGCGAAACAACAACGGTCGTCGTGTCGCTGGGCCTTGGCCTGTCGGTCCTGGCCGCCATCGGCCAGATCGACCGCAACCTGCAAAACGCCATCGCGACCGAATTGCCCGACATCGCGCCCAGCTTCTTTTTCGTCGACATCCAGACCAGCCAGTTGGACGGGTTCATGGCACGACTGGAAGGTGACCCGGCGGTCAGCCGGATCGACACGGCGCCGATGCTGCGCGGGATGATCACGCGGATCAACGACATGCCGGCCATCGAAGCCGTCGGTCCGCATTGGGCCATCGCCGGCGATCGGGGGATCACTTATTCAGACGTTCCGCAGGACAACTCCCCCGTCGTCGAAGGCTCGTTCTGGCCCGAAAACTACGATGGCGACCCGCAGATCAGTTTCTCGGCCACCGAAGCCGAAGAGATGGGCTTGAAGCTGGGGGACACGATGACGGTCAACATCCTTGGCCGCGAAGTGACCGGCACCATCACGTCATTTCGGGCTGTCGATTTTTCCGATGCGGGCATGGGGTTTGTCCTGTCAATGAACCCCGCTGCGATCCGGGCCGCGCCCCACAGCCATATCGCAACCGTCTATGCCGAAGAACAGGCCGAAGGCGCAATCCTGCGGGACCTGGCGTCGGCCTATCCCAACATCACGGCCATTGGGGTGCGCGATGCGATCACCCGGGTTTCGGCGGTTTTACAGGCTGTGTCCGGGGCGATCACCTACGGCGCGCTGGCATCGCTGGCCACCGGTGCGGTGGTGCTCATCGGTGCGGCTGCGGCTGGCGAACGTGCTCGCGCCTACGAAGCCGCGATCCTGAAAACCCTGGGCGCGTCGCGGGCGTCCATCCTGGCCGATTTTTCAATGCGGTCGATACTGGCCGGGGCGGCGGCCGGGTTGGTCGCCGTGCTGGCCGGTGCAGCGGCTGGGTGGGGGGTGATGACCTTCGTGATGGAGGTCGAATATCAATTCGAACCTGTGGCGGCGATGCAGGTCATCATCGCCGGGATCGTGCTGACAACCGCGGCTGGCGCGCTGTTTTCCTGGCGCGCGCTCTCGGTCAAACCGGCCCGCACCCTGCGCACGCAGGAATGACCCAATTACCGCTTGACGCCCCCGGCCCGCTGACTTACCTAGCGCATCGCTTCTGGCGGAGTAGCTCAGTTGGTTAGAGCAGAGGAATCATAATCCTTGTGTCGGGGGTTCAAGTCCCTCCTCCGCTACCAAGTCCCCCAATTCCAAGTGCAACAGGCCCGATCATCCGGCGATCCAATATGGCCTGACCTGAACGATCGCACGCCGATCATCGCCGCTTTGACGCTGCCGCCCCCTCGCGTTCTTATTCCGCCCGCGATTTGGGCAGCAATCGCTTGACTCTTGCGCAAATACATAGGAATATTTGAATGCGTTGGGAGGCGCGCCATTTTCATGCGGTCCCGAAGCGATTTGATGACGTGAAAGGGCACCGGCAATGTACAAGCGCGCCAGCAGTGGGCTGTTCATTGCCTTGACCACGGCGGGCATCGTCGTCGTGATGGCCATCTTCACCTGGGTTATGTACGGCATGGCGCAGCAGGTCTACGTGATGACCGACATCATGAAAGACCTGAATGTGGCCATGCAGACCATGGTCGTCAGCCAGAGCGAAATGGCCGGCGACATTCATACAATGTCCAAGGATTTCACCATCGTCAGCACCGCTGTTGATGAAGACATGGGCGCCATGTCGGGCAATCTGGACGAGATCCGCGTCGAAATGGCAAATGTGACAGCGCGCATGGATACCATGACCCGCACCATTGGCGTCATGTCAAAGGACATGGCGATGATGAACATGAACGTTTCGCGGGCCTCCTACGCCTTTGCGAATCCGGTGTCCTACATGTTCGGAAACTCGTTTCCGTTCTAGGACCGGCATCGCCCAATCCCGCGATTTTCTATGATTATATGCATAAATTCGAATGCTTGCATTTTAACCATGAGTCTGCTAAACATTTAGGCATTAAGGGAATCATTCAAACGGTCGCCAAGAAGCCGCATCTCATTCCGTAGGGGGGACGACAAAATGTCGAGGTGCATTCGCAAACTGGCTACGGCGCTTGTTACCTGTGTGTTTGCGTTTTCGACGAGTGCCGCCACAGCCCAGCAGAACAACGGTCGCTTTCAGACGGCCCCGGTCTTCACCACTGCAATCGGCGGGCAGGCGACTGTCGGCGGCACGGTCATCCCCTACAAGCAAGTCACCCTGATGGCGCAAATGCCCGGGCGCGTCACCTATATCGCTGGCGCAGAAGGCCATAATGGCACGCAGGGCGATATCCTTGTTCAGATCAACGACGACACGCTTCAGGCACAACGCCGCGCGGCCGAGGCCGAAGTGCTGCGCGCCGAAGCTGCCCTGCGCAATTCGCAGATGCAGTACACACGTGAACTCTATTCACCCCGCACGAATTCGGTCACGGCCTTTCCCGGCATGGGCTTGCCCTCGACATTCGACCAGTTCTTCACCCGTGGCTTTTCCAGTGTGATGGGTCAGTCCAATCCCGGGCTTGAACGTCAGGCGGACCTCTATTCGCAAGGCTCCGGCGTCAGCCAGGCCGAAAGCGGCCTGTTGCGCGCCCGTGCGGCCCTGGAAGAAATTGACAGCCACCTGCGCGACAGCCGTGCCGTGGCCCCGTTCGACGGCATCGTGGTGGCCAAGCATATCGAGGTGGGCGATACCGTGCAGCCCGGCATGCCGTTGGTCACCTATGCCTATGTGGAATACCTGCGAATCGAGGCTGACGTGCCAGTCCGCCTGGCCGCTGG
>JBNKYL010000130.1:0-3606 GCA_050300875.1 Paracoccaceae bacterium | reverse complement strand
CACGTGTCGCGCTTCGGCAAACGGACCGAACCGCGATTGATCGCGCTCTACCCCGTCAAGGTGCGTGCGCTCGCCACGGAGTACAATGAAAAGGGGCAACGTCGCCGCAAATGGTTTGGCGCGGAAAAGGCCGCTTTGAAGGTTCGAAACCCGGAACTTGCCGTGCTGATCCGAAACTTTGAAATGTCCAAGTCTCGGCACCGCGCGGGATGATTGCCTTTGTTAATCGGTTTCGGGTAAGGTTTCGGCCATGATCCGTTTCACGCTTACCTGCGACCAAGGCCATCGCTTTGAAAGCTGGTTCAAGTCCAGCGATGCTTTCGATTCGGTCAAGGCGTCCGGCATGCTGAGCTGCCCGACCTGCGGGTCAACCGATGTCGGCAAGGCGCTTATGGCACCGGATGTCCGCACCGGGCGCAGCAAGGATGCGCAACCCGGCGCTGCCACCCATGCGTTGGCCGCACCGGATTCACGGGCCGAAGCGGCTTTGAAGGAATTGCGCCAGCGCGTTCAGAACAATTCGGAATATGTGGGCAAGGATTTTGCCGCCGAAGCCCGGCGGATCCATTTGGGCGAAGCGGAAGAGCGGTCAATCTATGGCGAAGCGACCGGTGCAGATGCGAGCAAGCTGATCGAGGACGGCATCCCGGTTGCGCCCCTGCCCTTCATTCCGGACCGCAAGTCGAACTAGCCTGCCCGCTGTTGTGCCCTAGCCGTCGCCGTGGTCGGTGCCCAAATCTTCGCCACCCGACACAAGCCGCAGCGAGCCCTTCGCTTGTTTGGGCGCCTCTGCTTCTTCGCGCAATTGGCGCTGCCACATCGAGGCATAGCGGCCACCGGCGCTGACCAATTCATCGTGGCGGCCCTGTTCGACAATGCGCCCGTCCTCAAGCACCACGATGCGGTCGGCATCCACAATGGTCGACAGCCGGTGTGCGATGGTGATGACCGACCGGCCCTGCCCCATTTCGCGCAGGCTGTCCTGAATGTCGCGTTCGGTTTCGGTGTCGAGTGCCGATGTCGCTTCGTCCAGCAATAGAATCGGCGGGTTCTTCAGAAGCGTTCGCGCGATCCCCACGCGCTGCTTTTCCCCGCCGGACAGTTTCAGGCCACGTTCGCCGACCTGGGTCTGATAGCCTTCGGGCAGACCTTGCACGAAATCATGGATCTTCGCGGCCTTCGCGGCGGCCTCGACTTCAGCGCGGGACGCGTCGGGATTGCCGTAGGCAATGTTGTAGTAGATCGTGTCGTTGAACAGCACCGTGTCCTGTGGCACCACGCCGATGGATTTGTGCAGGGAAAATTGTGTGACGTCGCGCACGTCTTGCCCGTCGATCTTCAGCGCCCCGTCCAACACGTCATAGAAACGGAACAGAAGCCGCCCGATGGTGGATTTGCCCGATCCGGAAGGGCCAACGATGGCGACGGTCTGACCCGCTTCCACCTTCAGCGACACGTCTTTAAGGATCGGCCGCGACGGTTCATAGCCGAAAAACACGTGATCAAGCTCGACCTCGCCCCCGGTTATGGCCACCGGCTTGGCGTTTGGCTTGTCCTTGACCTCGGCCGGTTGCTGCAACAGGTCGAACATTTCGCCCATATCGACCAGCGCCTGACGGATTTCGCGGTAGACCGTGCCAAGGAAGTTCAGCGGCATGGTTATCTGAATCATGTAGGCGTTGACCATGACGAAATCGCCCACGGTCAGCGTGCCGTTTTGGACCCCGATGGCGGCCATGACCATGACCGCGACCAGCCCCGCAGTGATCAGGAAAGCCTGCCCGAAATTCAGGAAGGCGAGCGTATAGTTGGTTTTCAGGGCGGCAGCGACGTATCGCTGCATGGCGCCGTCGTAGCGTTCAGCCTCGCGTTCTTCGGCGCCGAAATATTTCACCGTTTCAAAATTCAGCAGGCTGTCGATGGCCTTCTGATTTGCGTCGGTGTCTTGATCATTCATCTCCTTGCGGATCTTCACGCGCCATTCCGTCACTTTGAAGGTGAACCACGTGTAGAGCGCGATGGTGACGAAAACGACGGCGAGGTACCAAAGGTCGAAGACCCAGGCCAGCACAACCGCGATCATCAGAAGTTCCAGGATCAGCGGGCCAATGGAAAACAACAGGAACCGCAGCAGGAATTCAACACCCTTCACACCGCGTTCGATGATCCGGCTTAGGCCACCGGTCTTGCGGGTGATATGATAGCGCATGGACAGCGCATGCATGTGGCGGAAGGTTTCCAGCGCCAGTAGCCGAAGCGCCCGTTGGCCCACCACGGCGAAGATCACGTCACGCAACTGCTGGAAGCCGTTCGACATGAGCCGCGCCATGCCATAGGCCACGGTCAGTCCAACCGCACCGGCCCCGAGCACCCAGGCTGCCGACTGATCGTTTGTCAGCGCATCGACCGCCGCCTTGTAGAAAAACGGCGTGCCGACCGAGATCAGTTTGGACAGCACCAGGACGATCAGCGACAGAACCACGCGGCGTTTGATATCGCTGCGGCCCTCGGGCCAGAGATATGGGATGACCTGGCGCACGACCCGCGCACCCTGCCCCTTAGGGACTTCAGTCGTCGTGATCGTCGTGTGCCGTGCCACTGCCGTCCCCAATTTTCTGGTTGTTATCCGATGCCAGTTAAGGTGCAGGGCCCTGGATTGCCAGCCTTGGCGGTCAGAATTTCTGTTCCAGCTGATCCTGGTTCAATTCAGGGAAGGTGAAAACCTGCCCCGGATAGATCAGGTTCGGGTCGCGGATCAGGCCCTGATTGGCCTGGAAAACATGAACATACATCATGCCACGGCCATAGCGTTCACGTGAAATGCCCCAAAGCGTGTTGCCTTTTTGGACGGTCACGACCTTGACCGGCTGATTGCCGTCGGATTCCGCGGCGATGGCTGCGGCCAGAACGGCGGGATCTTCGCGTTTGAACGGGGTTTCGATGCGACTGACCACCTGGCCTTCGGCGTCGATCTCGTCGATGCGCAGCGTGTATACCCCGGTGTCGATTTCCGGCAACGGCGCGCGCCAGCGGCCCTGATCGTCGATGGGCAGGTTCTGCACGGGCTGGTTGTTCAGATAGACCTGCACCGACCCGGCCCCGGTCGAGCGACCCGCAAGCGTTACGTCGCCGGCTTCGTCATAGCTGATCGAATCGAGCGCGATTTCAGTCAGAGCCAGCGGTTCCGCGCCACCCGATTGAAGAACGCTGACACCGGTTTCATCGGCCAGAACGACCTGCGGCGCGGCCGGGGCTGCGGGTTCGGGCTGTTCGGACTGCGCGATGTCAGATGCGGGCTCTACTGCATCCGTTTGAAGTTCAGGATTTTCGAGAACCGGCGCATCGGCGGCGTTGGTGGCATCATTTGAAGTTGTTTCCAAGGCAACCGCCCCGTCCGCATCGGCCGGGCTTTCGACCGCAGCAAGTTCGGACCCTGTTTCGGGCCGTGTCGTCGCGTCACTGGCGGCCTGATCAGCCGCATCGGTGGTGTCGGTTTGGCCGACCTGCGTGGACGCCGATGGGGCGGACAATGCCACACCCGCATCGGTCGCTGGCGTTTGGGTCGCGCTGCCGGCATCCGGCGCCTCCGGCACGGCCGGTGCCAAG